>CAJTUQ010000102.1:0-5008 GCA_910579335.1 uncultured Dorea sp.
TAAGTAACCATCCTTTAAGTCAGCCTTTATGTCCTCCTTGGCGTAACCCGGAAGCTCCATCTCAATCATATAGTTCCCATCCTTATCGTGGATGTCCGTCTTCATAATCTGTGTCGATGAATTTCCGAAAGAGCGTGTAAAAAACGGGTCCTTGAACATCTCGTCGAATAAATTGTAATTTCTGTTTGCTAATAACATAAATCATACCTCCTTAAAATTGCCTTTGCGGTAATTATATTATTTCCCTAAACTTGAAGGTTTATCGGGAAATGTTTGTTGTTTTATTTGCTATATATATTATATAACACATATTGTTAGCAATGTAAAGAGGTGAGTGCTAATTTTTTTAAAAATTTTTTCTGACGGGTATTCAAGAGCAGGAAAAGCATATATACTGCAATGAAGGTTACTTGTTTTGATATACGATTTCTGTATATTGCTTTGCCATAATGCCAGTATCCATTGCATAAAATGTTTCCAGAGGGCTGTCTTCGCTGTTTTCCCCGCATTCATATAGATTTCGCGCATAAGTTCTGCCGCCGTCGGGGGTTTGCTTCACTGTTTCCACGAGAATGTAGGAGGTTCCTTTTTCTGTGGTCAGTTTGGAAGGCAGATTTCCGGGTGTAAAATCCTCCTGCTTTATAACTTGATGTTCCTCGTTCATCTGGAAAAGAGAGATTTTAACTGGTTTATACATGGCAAGAAAGCGGACGGTTACGGATGTTTTGTCCGTTTTTAACTCCCGGCCTTCCAAATATTTTATCTGGTCGTCAGCGGACACCGACATCATTTCGCCTTCGCCGTGCTCCGTATCCGTACTGACACCGCTGCCGGGAACAGCATATATTTTCCCGTCCGGCGTCTGATATACACGATTTACATGGTAGGCGACAGTCTTTGGCGAGGCTGGCGGAGCCGTATAGATGGCTGCCGAGAGATTGCTCTCGTTTCCTTGGTCTGACACCAAAAATTCTGTTTTGGAATCACAGATTTCGTCGCTATAGGACGTATGATGGTAAGAAAATCCATCTTTATCTGTCCAAATCGGGGCGAAAAAGCTGATACCCTTAACGTCTTTAAAATCCGCCTCCCAGTCGGAGACATCGCTGCTGTTATGCCGGTTTATTTTGGCGTATAAAGGGTTTGGAGAAAAATCCAGTGTATCGTCGGTAATAAAGACTCCAATCAAGATATCCTGTGAATCATTCTCTGCGCCTTTCACTGCAAGAGAGCATCCGCCAAGTGATGGTATAAGCGTAATGGTCATGGAAAGCGTTAATATAGCCGTAATGATTTTCCTAAGTTTCATAGTCCTCCTCTTCAAGTATTCCGTCGAATTTTAAAATATCCCCGACGTCGCAGTTAAGGTAGTAACAGATCCGGTTGATGGTGTGGAAGCGTACGCCCTTGGCCTTGCCGCTTCGCAGTACGGAAAGATTTGCCTCCGTGATATTTACCAGTTTACAGAGTTCCTTAGATGTCATGCCGCGCTTTTTTAATACTTCTTCAAGACATACTTTTATACCCATGTGCGCCTCCTTATATGAACAAATCATTGTCCCGCTTTAGCTTTTGGTTTTCACGGATATATTTCGTTGTCAGCAGCACGGCCAAAACAAATGCAATGGAATATATGGGGATGGACACTACCATGTTGATTTGGCGCAGGCTTTGATGGAACAATAATTGAAGAATATTAAAAATCATGCCGGACACTACGGCTATAATCAGCGACTTTGTGCAAAGGGAGGCAAGCTTTTCCATTGCGGCGGCGGACGCATCGGAATAGCGGTCTAAAAGCAGCTCGTTCAGGGAACGGATACTGGTAAATAAGATGAAGACGGCAAGAACATACGGTATAATATTTGTGATGCACTGCAGAATCAAAAAGACATATGAAGTTGTCAGATTGATGTCCTCGTTACCGGCGGCCTCTTTCAGGTTTTGAAAGGACAGGGACAGATTTTCAAAGCCTTCGGTCAGTATGGCATAAAAGAATAAGAAAATTACGGCGCCAAGCAGAGTCCTCAGCCAGAGCTTAAGCCGTTCTGTATCCGCTAAGCTGCACTCTTCTAATATCCTGAGGATAACGTATCCAAAAAATACGGAATAAAAGGTGCTTCCAAGCAGTATCTTTCCTGTGCCCGGAACGCTGCTTTTTAGTAATCCCGGATTAATCATATAGTAAATGACTGCAAAAAGCATAATACTCAACACAGGAAGAAAGAAATCTGATTTTAAAAGTTTTTTTCTTTTCTTTAAATACAAGAAAAGCAGGCACGGAGTAAGACAAATCAAAATATAGAATAGAATGGCTGAAATATTGCATGCCGTGCTGTGCAATGAAAGTTTCCGCAGTCCCCATCCGAGCTGTTCGAATGGAAATGTAATGATATATGAAAAAATTCTTGAGTGCATATCATCCCTCCTAGCAAATATAATTATTGTTTTGCGATAATTTATAATTTTATTGTAACAGAAAATTATCGTTTGTCAATAATTTTTATCGATGTTATGTCTTGTATGCTTGACAAGGAGAAAAAACCTTCATATAATAATATTGAACTTCAAGGATACCTGATTGAAGAACTGTCTGCAGACCAGTTGTATCAGCATATGAATCAGGGCTTGTACTGGTTTCGACGGGGGTTTGGAAGTTGGAGAAGCCATCCGTAGCGGGACACTACGTTAAAAGTTCCAATTAAATATAAACGCAGACAATAGAGAATTAGCGTACGCTGCCTAATTAAAGGCGGCAGTCGGCCTTAGGTCATCCGCTGCTTAAGATACCGGCTTCATTAAGGCGGAGCACTTCGTTCCCAAAGCTTTGAGGGAATGGAAGAATCTATGAAGCTACTGAAACTGGCAGCCTGTCATTAGGCGGCCGGCGGAGGGAATGATCGTATAATGACTGTGATGGGAGATGCTTCGATGGATGGGCTTTCGGACGCGGGTTCGATTCCCGCCAGGTCCACTTAAACGCAAGAAGCCGAACTCTGCATATAAATGGTTATATACAGAAATACGTTTTGCTTAGTGCATTGGCGAAGGGAAAGACAGCAGATGCTGTCTTTTTTGCATGCTTTTGAATATCAGCGAAGATATGGTACAATAATCACAGAAAGAACATAATTATGTGATATGATGTCAAGGTCAAAGAAAGCAGAGCGACGCTGCGGCGTCAAAGAGCTGAAAGTTTCAGTATTCCAAAGATTTTATATAGATGCGGAGGTTGGGATATGGATAAGATAAAAATTCTTGTTGTGGATGATGAGAGCAGAATGCGGAAACTTGTGCGTGATTTCCTTGAGAGACAGGGATTCCAAGTGCTTGAGGCGGAGGATGGGCTGAAGGCAATGGAAATTTTTTATGATGACAAGGATATTTCACTGATAATTCTTGATGTGATGATGCCGAAGATGGACGGATGGCAAGTGTGCCGCGAAGTAAGGCAGTCCTCAAAGATTCCGGTTATTATGCTGACAGCGCGTTCGGAGGAGCGGGATGAACTGCAGGGATTTGAACTTGGAGTGGACGAGTATATTTCCAAGCCCTTCAGCCCGAAGATTTTAGTGGCAAGAGTGGAGGCGATTCTTCGCAGAAGCAATGTGCTGAACCCGGAGGAGATTAGTGACGCAGGAGGAATTACGATTGACAAAGCGGCCCACCAGGTGACGATAGACGGAAAGGGAGTCGAACTCAGTTATAAAGAGTTCGAGCTTTTGGCCTATTTTGTGGAAAATCAAGGAATCGCATTGTCTAGGGAGAAAATACTGAACAATGTATGGAATTATGATTATTTCGGCGATGCGAGGACGATTGATACGCATGTGAAGAAGCTTCGCAGCAAGATGGGTGAAAAGGGGAATTATATTAAAACTATCTGGGGCATGGGATACAAATTTGAGGTGGATAATTGATGAGACATTCCATAAAAAGCCAAATGATTGCTGTATTTGTGGGGCTGGTTGGCTGTGTGCTTTTGACGCTTCTTATTATCAATATGAAATTTCTTGAACCTTACTATATCAGCAACAAGAAAACGGAATTTGTGAAAGTGTACAACAGCCTGCGGGATGCAATGGAAAACGGGACGATAGAACAGCAGGAAAAGGCGGAAGAGCTATGGCATATGGCTGAAAAGAACAATATGTCGTATTTAATTGTAGATGAGGCTTCTTCCCGGATGTTTACAAATGTCCATGACATGGATATGCTGCAGAAACAGCTTGCGGGATATCTTTTAAATCAGGCGCAGAAGCACAGCAGAGTTTTGGAAAGTACAAAGGAGTACCAGCTCAGCCGTTCCAGAAATCCTTGGAATAAGGAAGAATATATTGAGATGTGGGGGGAATTTGAAGACGGGTGTGTTTTTCTTATCAGGAGCCCGATTGAAAGTATCCGGGAGAGTGCCGCTCTTTCTAACCGGTTTTTAGTTATCATCGGTTGTTTTATGAGTGTAATCTGTATCGTGCTGATCTGGTATTTTTCTAAGAGGCTGACAGACCCGATTCTGGAGCTTGCCGCTTTGTCGGAGCGTATGGCGAATCTCGATTTTGAGGCGAAGTATACCAGCGGAGGTAACAATGAAATTGGCGACCTGGGGGCTAATTTTAACCGGATGTCAGAGAAGCTTGAGAACACCATATCTGAACTTAAGAGTGCCAATAACAGCCTGATGAAAGATATTGAACAAAAGGAAAGAATGGAACAGATGCGCAATGACTTTCTGGGAAATGTGTCCCATGAGCTAAAGACGCCTATAGCCCTGATACAAGGGTATGCGGAGGGGTTGAAAGAAGGCGTGGGAGGAGATGAGGAGAGCAGGGAGTTTTACTGTGATGTTATTATGGATGAGGCATCCAAAATGAATCAGATGGTAAAAAATCTTCTCGCATTGAACCAGTTGGAATTTGGCGGTGAAGAAATTGAATTTGAGCGTTTTGACTTGACGGCAGTTGTTGCGGGTGTCCTGCAAAGTATGGAGATTTTAGCGCAGCAGGAGAAT
>CAJTUQ010000102.1:5019-8634 GCA_910579335.1 uncultured Dorea sp.
GTCCGTGTAATATTCAGGCAGCAGGAGCCGATATACGTGTGGGCGGACGAGTTTAAGGCGGAACAGGTGATAAGGAATTATGTGAGCAATGCGTTTCATCATGTCGGGCATGAAAATGTCATTGAAGTTAAAATTATGCTTCAAGGAGAAAAAGCAAGGATTACGGTATTTAATACCGGGATGCCGATACCGGAAGAAGATATTGCGCATATATGGGACAAGTTTTACAAAGTGGATAAGGCGCATACGAGGGAATATGGAGGAAATGGAATCGGTTTGTCCATAGTTAAGGCAATTATGGAATCCTTCCACCAGAAATACGGAGTCAATAATTATGATAACGGAGTAGAGTTCTGGTTTGAACTGGATGTGAAATAAGGGATAAATCAGGCGGCGGCTCTGGGGATGGCAATTCATCGCAGAGCCGCTGCCTTTTCAATACCCGCTATGCAGAGATGCGATTCATAAATGCAATGATTCCTGATTCTACGTCGCATCGGATGTCTGCATAGTTATGTATCTCATGGCGGTATCCGGAGTAAAGTCTGGTTGTCACAGAATGCCCGGTATCTGCCAGCCAGTTGGATACTTCATACACTCCCTTTCCATATTCGCCCACGGGGTCCTGGTCTCCGGCGATATTGTAAATCGGAAGTGTTTTCGGCACTTTTTCGGCCCATTCACGTCCTTCGATCTGGTGCATCATCTGCACGAAATCATACAGGGAACGGTTGCTGGTTGGTTTGGTAAATGCATCGAACGGGTCATTGGCATGGTCTTTCTGCACATAAGGATCAGAACATATCCATTCATTCCCGATACTGACCTCGCCGCAGCGTTCGCACATCCAGCCGAGCAGCTGGTTAAGCAGCGCCGGGTCTGATTCGAAAGCCCGTCCGCTGTCAACAGCTTCCTTCAATGCTTCTTTGGCAGCCTCCGCTCCCCGGAAGATGCCGGTAGTTCCGCAGAAAACGGCGCCGGACAGTTCGTCTCCGTATTTGGCTGTAAAGTCTCTGGCAATGAAAGAACCCATGCTGTGCCCGAACAGGAAATACGGGAGGGCCGGATACTTTTCACAGACAATACCTTTAAAAGTGTGCTCATCCTCCATCATAGTATGAGGGCCTTTATCGCCCCAGTCGCCCCATACGTTATTTACCATAGCTGTCTTGCCGTGTCCGGTATGGTCATCGGCAGCTACGATATAGCCGGCATCCAGAAAAGCGGAAATCATATGGATGTAGCGTCTGGAATGTTCTCCGAACCCGTGGATGAGCTGAACGATTCCTTTTGGTTTTGCAGCCGGAACGTAAATCCAGCCCTGTATCTCGTCACGTTCGTTGAAAGATTTGAAAGATACTTCATGCAGCATAATTTATCACCTCCGATTTTTTCTTACTTCCATTGTAGGACTTGGGAAAAAGGGTGTCAAGTCTATTGACTCTGACGTAACGTGATAGATTATTATAAAATTACATGGGAGGGACATATTATGCGAACAGTAAAAGAAGTCAGCAAAATCACAGGTGTCAGCGTGCGCACGCTGCATCATTACGATGCAATCGGGCTTTTGAAACCTACGAGAGTAACCGAAGCAGGTTATCGAATGTATGACGATACAGCACTTCGCCGTTTGCAAGATATTTTATTGTCTCGTGAATTACAGTTCTCTTTAAAGGAAATCAAGGTAATTCTTGACAGTCCTGATTTTGACCCGTCAGAAGCAATTGCCCGTCAGATTGGCTTGTTAGAATTACAATATAAACGCATAGGGGAACTTATTTCCTTTGCCCGTGAAATTCAAAACAAAGGAGCAAAAACTATGAATTTTGATGTTTTCGACAAGGATGAAATTGAAAAGTATAAGGAGGAAGTCATAGCAAAATGGGGCGGCACGAAAGCGTATCAAGAGTACAGGCAAAAAGATATTGT
The DNA here is from genome assembly GCA_910579335.1 of uncultured Dorea sp. GTDB lineage: Bacteria > Bacillota > Clostridia > Lachnospirales > Lachnospiraceae > MD308. The sequence continues at coordinate 6,952 of CAJTUQ010000102.1, forward strand.
TCGAAATAAAGTTGCTTCTGGCAGGATTGCAAACGAACTGATGACAATATTTTCAGAAATAGGAGGATTAAAGCATTTAACTCCTGATTCCGATGAAGTACAAAAGAAAATTTCGGCAATACAGAAATTTATAACCGACAACTACTATACATGTACAAAAGAAATTCTCAGCGGATTGGGTGAAATGTATGTATGTGATGAGCGTTTCAAGAACAACATTGACAAAACGGGTGGGGCTGGAACTGCTGATTTTGTCAAACAGGCTATTGCCGCATATTGCAGTTAATGGTAGAGTTTTAAAAAGAAAGCTTGGTGAGATCTTATAGATTTCATTTGCAAGGATGGACGTGCGGACTCTTTGGAGTCCGTTTTCTGTTTTTATTCCGAATGCACTTAATATTGATATGGCAATGCTTTGCTGTCGGCTGACAAGTTATTTGGAAATTCTATTCCATCTGTGCCACTGGCGCTATATAATAGAGCTGATGGCAAAATTAGAATTTTGCGGGAGGTCTGTGAGGGAAAATGGATAGGAGTAAAGAAAAGCATTCAAAAGATTCTGCGCTGAAACGCTGGTACTGGCTTGTGGTTTTTTGGCCGTTGTTATGTTTTGTTTTTGCAGGGATTATTATAGGACAATCGGGAAGAACTGTGGATGAACGAATAAGCGATGCAGGGTTTGCCATTTTCCCTTTGATTTTCTTCGCAATTGGAATGTCTATACGTCACCGTTTGTTGAAAGAACGAAGAAACGCTACTGCTTTAACAACTGCTACGGTCGTTTATGAGGGGAGGCGGAAACGCACAGGGGGAAATCAACGCTACTTCCCTGAATTTGAATTTCAGGCAAATGGGGTAAATTATAGAGTTACATCTTCAGCAGGCTCTGGATTTGGGTTAGTAAAAATTGGAGATCGGATTGATTTATATTACACTCCGGAAAATCCACGGCTATTTTATGTGCCTGTCTTACATAGGCGTGATAACCGCTGTGCCTGTCTTTTTTGCGGTATAGGTATTCTATTTCCCTTGCTTGGTTTGTTTGCTCCCAAAGTAAGAGCTTTCTTTTCATTCTTGCCGTAACCTTTTGTTTGTCGGGAGCCGTGTAAAAAGAAAAATCAGTATTTGTGTGTGGGATTGATTATGGAATATGAAAAATATGTAGAGCAGGGAGGTGTCGCGGTGTAGGCGTCTTATTTGAAGAAGGAGGAACTTTGTATTATTTTGCTGTTTTGTCAAATATCATTCTGATATTCGATACGCTTTTCTAGTTTTTAAGTGTTGAAGCTCCGGATTTTGGACATTTCTCTGATAAATTGTATCGTATGTAATTGCTGATTATTATCAAGCTTGGGAGCCACCGTTCTCATACTTGAGAGCCACTTTGTTTTCAATATAATTATCACGCTTGAAAGCCGCCCTAAATCACTATATATAGTATTGTTACAAATGGCATGACTGCCATTGTAGCCATGCCATTACTATCATAAATATGCGATATTATCCTAATGAATCAATTACGACTTTTGCCTTCTTACACACATGACAGATACGTCTTTCCGGCGCCTGTCGCTCCTGTAATAATCAGATTGGTGGCAGCACTTACAAATCACATGGAAGCCAGATTGACGATCATGTCTTGGTTTATTCCCCTTGCTTCACAATCAAGTGTTTCAAGATTTG
>CAJTUQ010000103.1 GCA_910579335.1 uncultured Dorea sp.
AACGGAGTCCCAATCATATCACTTTCGCAGATAGAGAACGGCTGTCAAAATGTATTTGTTACGGTAAACGTTAAGAAAACGGCAGAAATAGAAAAACAGATTTTAGAACGACACCCAAATTTAACAATCTTGACATTAAGAAATGTAGTTACTTATTTGGAAGAAGAAAAAAATATTATATTTTGATTGTAATAGCAGAGCAAAAGCTGATAATAAATATTCGCATACCGGGCACATCAAAAAAACGGACCGAGGCACAAACTCCCCGGTCCGCATAAGTTATTACTATATTATCTAAAAAGAACCATATATGCAATCACTGCCGCTACCGCTACAATCGCAATCCCAAGAATGATAATCGGCGCTTTGGACACCTTCTCATCGTCATCATAGTAATCGTCGTCATCATAATAGTCATCTTCATAATCTCTCTGACGTCTCTGGACACTTGCCTTATCCTTCGTTTTTTTCTTCTTGCTCCTGCCGTCGCCGACTGCGAGCATCTCATCGTAGGCTCTGCGCATCTCGTCCTCCCGCTTATCGCGGACTTTTTTCGGAGGAAGATTAGAATATCTTGTTTCCTCTTCATCCTGCACTTTTGCCTTTTTCGCCTTGGCTTTCTGTTTCGGAGCACTGCTCTTTGCCGGCTTTTCTTCCTGTTTCGGAGTACTATTCTGCGGAGCTTTGTATTTCTTTTTACAGTTATAACACAGTAAATAATTAGGGTCTTTCTTTCCCGGCCGTAACTGTTGACCACATATCGGACATTTCATTTGTATTTCCTGCCTCCTCGCCTCATAATCTGTTATAGATTATACTACAAGAAATGGAAAATAGCAAACATTTGTCTGATTTTATCTGTTCTTTCCAAGCTTCACCTTTACGGTTTGAGATTTATACTCACCGTTGCTCTTCGGTACCTGAATCGTAACCTCTATCGTCTCTCCCGCACCATAGTACTGCAGCTGCTCTCTAAGCGCCACTGTGCTGTTAATCGTTGTTCCCTCAATCTTTGTAATGATACAGCCCTTTGTGATGCCTGCTTCCTGTGCCCCGCTGCCCGCAACTACCTCTGATACATAAACTCCGGTAGGCATACCGTACATCTGCGCACTGTCCTCAGAGACATCAACAGGCTGGATTCCCAGATAACCCTGCTCGCTTTCAGATACCTTCGTCTTCGTTTTCTGATTCATCAGATTTGTAATAACATCCTGCGCATCAGAAATCGGGATTGCATATCCCATGCCCTCAACCACATCCGTGGCGACCTTAATCGTATTTATCCCAATCACTTCTCCGTTTGCATTTAAAAGCGCCCCTCCGCTGTTGCCAGGATTGATTGCCGCATCCGTCTGAATCAGCTCACTTCCAAAGCCGTCCAGCATCCGCTGTGTTGCAGAGATGATTCCCGTCGTAACCGACTGGCCGTACCCAAGCGCATTCCCGATGGCAATTACCTGTTCCCCGACTTGAAGCTGCGTCGAATCGCCCATTTTCGCAACCGCAATCTTTTCTTTTGTAGATTCCTTTATATCCTTGAGCTGAACCGCAATCACAGCAAGGTCGCGTTCAGAATCCGTTCCTTTAATATTGGCCGATACGCTCTCCTCATCAATAAATGATACCGTCAGAGCATCATTTCCTTCTACAACGTGGTTATTAGTAAGAACCAAAAGCTCTGTATCATTCTGTGCAATGATAATGCCGGAGCCCACACTCTCGCTTTCCTGCTCATGAATCCCGCCAAAGAAATTCTGTACCTGCTTCACACTCATATTTGTAATTGATACTACGGAAGGCATCGCATTTTTCGCTATGACGGAAATGTCTGACCCCGCCGCTTTTCCTGAACCGGTAGTAAGCTGTGTGCTGCCTGAAACTTCCGCCTTTTTTTCTGTTACTTCAGGCACGTTTTTTAACAGCTTTCCTGCCGCAAGATTACTCACTTGAAATGCTGCGCTAGCCACGACCCCAAAAACCAGGGCCAGGCCGATAACTTTTACTATGGACGGCACTCCTTTTTTGTTCCGGCTGCCTTGTCCGCCCCTGCGCTCCGGCTGATAATCAAAATCATCCTGCCCCGGTGTGTAATAACTATATTGATTATCCATAAACTGTATCTCCCTTCATCTTCAACTGTCCTATTTATTATTTTCTGTAATGTATCATATCTTACAATTGTGTTTAATTTGTGATAAAAGATTGATGAAAGTGTAAAAAAACCAGAGTCCGTATCTAAGACCTGGTTTTTCGTAATCAATCATTCTATTAACCTGCATAAGCGCTGTATACATTCTTAAGGTCTGTCAGCGCTTCCCTGAGAAGCGCATCGGAGCGCACCGCCAAATCAAATTCATCTTCCGTCCGCCGAAGCAGCCCCTGGACATCCGCATGCCCGACTATAGCACGGACATAGTCCTCTTCCAGTCCTTCCGGCGCTTCCGTATCTATCCGGTACTGTCCGTCTTTTTTATCCTCCGACACATACAGTGTCACCAAGCCGGGGACTTCTGTGTAAATATCCTTTATCTTCATTCGATATTCTGCAAATGCAATATAAACGCCCTTATATTGTCCGACTTTCGTATAAACACAAATGTCTTCATACTTTTCTACAAAAGTCTCACCCTGCGTAAGTCCTTCAAAGTACTTTTCCACCGCGCCGTTTATCTTTGGATGCTCGTCCTTCCTGAGTGGATTTAATTCCTCTGTGTCACAGCCGATATTCCTTATTCTGACATTCTCACTACTTATCTTATGTATCTCTCTCTTCTGCGCCTTCTCTTTGGTAAATCCTAATCCCGCCGTCCCCGCTGCAAAAACCGCCAGCACAAGAATGATGATAAACCCCCTGTGCTTTCCAGATTTTACCGGACAGCCTTTCAAGATTTCCTTCATAGGCTCCTCCAGATACATATGCATTTTTAAAGTACACACCCGGGCGGATTCGAACCGCCGCTCCCGCCTCCGGAGGGCGGTGCTCTATCCCCTGAGCTACGGGTGCATATGTCATTTATAAAACTGCATCTGTAATATTATCACATTTCTCCCGCAAAGTAAAGAACCTATTTTTAAAGTCTTTAAAACCATCTTACTCTTTTAGCCGCCCTTTCTCCACGCTCGGAGCTATAAAATTCTTATAGGCATACTCCCACAGCTCCTTTGATCCCTCTGCTGTACGCTTATTCCTCTGCAGCACTTGGCTGAGACAGATTCCGTGTTCCTCCCAGCTCTTCCCATCTGTCGCCGCATTGAGCATGAGCGGCTGCACACAGTCCATCGCATGGGCAAAACGTGCTTCCGGGCTTTTCCACTCCTCAAATTCCTCCCACAATTCTCTAAGCCATCTCTGCTGGTCACTTGGCAGCAGCCCGTATATTCTCTCTGCCGCCTTACGCTCCCTCTGCTCCTTTGTCTTTTTCCCCTCTTCATCATACGCGTAAGTATCTCCCGCGTCTATTTCTACAAGGTCATGGATAAGAAGCATCGCCACCGTCTTTAGCACATTGATTTCTTCGTTGGCATACTCACTCAGAAGAATCGTCATAAGCGCCATGTGCCATGCGTGTTCGGCATCGTTTTCCTTCCTGACGCCGTCAGACAGATATGTCTGCCGCCCGATAAATTTTTCCTTATCCATCTCCCTGATAAACTCAAACTGCTGCTCTAATCTTCCCTTTTCCATAACTGTAACCTCCTTTTTATTATACTGCGGCAGGCCTAACCTATCCGGCTGCCTGTCACATTACCTCAATCAGTATTACAACACTGAACTCTTTTTCCGTATAAGAAATCTCCATCGTCCCATTATATCTGTCCACGATTTCCTGCACGGACGAAATCCCAAGCCCATGCGACTTTGTATTTTCTTTATCGGTAAAAAACCTTCCTCTTTTTTCCCGCACCTCATTCATCTTCGTATTGGTGATCTCATAGCTGAAATACCCGTTCTCTGTATACCTGGCCTTCACAGACAGCCTCCGCTCCTTCGTCTTTTCAATCTTCATGCAAGCTTCCAAAGCATTGTCCAGCGTATTGGCAAAGACTGTACAAAGACTGATATTGTCAAGCCCCGTCATCCCGTCAATGCTGATATGAAAGAAACAGTCAATGTCATTACAAAGTGCGGCATTATACTTTACATTCAAAACCGCATTGACAATCTCATTTTTGCAGAACCGCCTGTTTCTCGTCTCCATATGCCCGGACAGCTGCTCAAGATACTCCCGCGCCTGCTCCGTCTTTCCCTCCGACAAAAGCCCTTCCGCCGCCGCAAAATGATTCTTCATATCGTGCCGGAACTTCCTAAGCTGCAGCTGGCTGTTTTCCAGCTCTTCATAATAGTCCTGCCGCATCCTTAAGTTTTTCCGCTCCATCTCCCCCCTCACCCTGTCAGCCAAATCAGAAGCCAGGCGGATGCTTCCCATATTCGTCACTGCACACGCAATCATACAAGGAATTATCTTATAACTCTCCCTCGGTGTAAAATAAATACCACTATAAATGGCCGCCATAGACGCCAGACAGATGATGTCCAAAAGAATCCATGACGTCTGATCCAGCAGTTCGCAAATGCCGCGAAGCCTTTCCCTAAGCCTCCTCCAATAGAACAGCCAGAAAGCCGTCGGAAAAATAAAGGAAAGATTGTAGAATACGTTATTTCCCACCGTACCTTCTCCGAAAAAAAGCAAAATAATATTTCCAAACAGCTCGCCCTGTATAAAGTTAACTGCAATAATTATTGGATAAAACAGCATAATCGAAGAAAAACGTATCAGCCATCCTGAGCGGAACACAAAACAATTTGCCAGAAAAAACATCGGGAGCACATATGTAATATTTACCGGGTCATTCGGATAAATATTAATGGAAGCCATGCCCCCGTATATTATTATGCCGATTCCCTGAATAATGATGGATTCTCTGGACTTCATCAGACAGCCTAGTATTCTGTATAAAAAATACCCTTCCGCCAGCATTATCAATCTACCGATTGTTTCCGCCGTAATTTCAATCATTTCTTCTCCTTCCCTGAAATGTGCGCAAGCCCTGTCTTTTACAGAGCTATCACCGAAGCATCATCCTTGCAAATGCCACAAGCAGCCCCTGCCTGCTGCCCCGGCTGACGGGAAGCTCCTCCTCGCCGCAGATACAAAACCGCCCTTCTACCTTCGTCACAAAATTCAGGTTCACAAGATACCGGTTGTGGCTTCTCACAAAATAGGACGGCAATATGCCTTCCATCTCGCTTAAGCTTCCGTAAAACTCTTCGGATCCGTCTTTCATATATGCCTTTATCTTTTTCCGGTCGCTTTTAAAATAAAGAACCTTGCTCAGCGCAAGCTTCATAACGCCTGACTTTTGCTCAATCAAATAATACTGCTCCTTAAGCTGTCCCGTTTCTTTAAGAGCCATATGAAAAACTCTTTTTATCTTTTCGTCCTCGCAAGGCTTCAATATATAATGGAAAGCATGTACCTCATAGCCTTGAAAGACGAAATCCGGATATGCCGTCACAAAAATCAGCACGGTGCCCTTCTGCTGCCTGCGCAGTTCCTTTGCCGTCTCCATCCCATTCAGCCCGCCCATCTCTATATCCAAAAAAAGAAGATCCGCATCCGCTGTCAAACCACCGCTTAAAAGCTCCTCCCCTGAACCGTATTCCCTGATTTCACATTCGATTCCCAGAAGCTCACATTCTCGCTCCACAACTTTTTTAAGAGTGATACGAAATCTTTTATCGTCATCACAAATGTTGATTCTCATACCTCGTCTCTCCTTAAATCCACAGACAGTATATCACCAAAACTTTGCAAAATGAATACCAAACTTGCCATTTCCCCCGATATCTTTTTCTTCTCCTCTTAGCTAAAATAAAATCATCCTCGCATCGAGGGGAATACACAAATAAAAACACAGGAGGATTTTATCGATGCTTCAAGTAAAAAACCTAAACAAGACATATACTACCGAAACCACCTCTTATCCGGTGCTTAAGAATTTGTCCTTCCAAGTGCAAAAAGGTGAATTTGTCGCAGTCATGGGCCCGTCCGGGAGCGGAAAGACCACACTGTTAAATTGCATATCCTGTTTTATACCGCACGACGACGGCCAAATCCTGCTCAATGGCAAAGACATTTCCAATCTCCCGGAAAGAAAAATGGCAAAAATCCGCAATCGCAACTTAGGTTTTGTTTTTCAGGATTTTATGCTGCTTGACGGACTGACCGTATTTGAAAATATTTGTCTTCCTCAGGTTATTGCGAAAAAAGGAATTGCACAGATGGAAGAGAAAGCCCGACGCTTATGCAAAATGTTCAGCATTGATAAACTTATGGAAAAATATCCGGCAGAGATATCCGGCGGAGAAAAACAGCGGACAGCGGTAGCAAGAGCGCTGATGAACCAGCCCTACATCCTGTTGGCCGACGAACCTACCGGCAACCTCGACAGCAAGTCCTGTAAAGCGGTTATTGATGCATTCCTTCAGGCGAAAAATGAAATGAAAGCCACAATATTCATGGTGACACATGACAGCTATGCAGCATCCTTCTGCGACCGGGTCGTCGTCTTAAAGGACGGCTGCTTTTATACAGAATTATCCCGTACCGGCTCCCGGAGGGACTTTATGGATGAACTTCTAAACACGCTTAGAGAATTAGGAGGTGGCAGTGATGACGATGAATAGCATTTTCAGGAAACTCCGCAGCGGCAGCAGAAAACAGTACCGTCTTTTAGGCTTCTGTATCTTTTTGTCCGTATTTCTAATCAGCTCCTTCTCCTTTATGTACTTCGGTCCGACCGTACAGGATTTTCTCCCCGAAGGCGGCGACACCCGTAAGCTTGCCGTACTTTTGCTTGGAGTGACCGTAGCAGGATGCTGTATTTTTACAGTCTATGCTTCCTCTTTATTCTTCCGCTTTAAAAGCCGGGAGTACGGTATCTTTCTTGCGCTGGGGGAGCCGAAAAAGAACCTCCGGAAGGTATTATTCTACGAGCTTTCTCTTTTGTGCGCTTTTTCTTCTCTTCTGGGCATAGTCTTGGGTATCCCCGCCTCTTTTTTCATTTGGAAGCTGTTTGAGAGCTTTCTTATATCAAACAGCTCCACGGCTTATCGCTTTGGAATCGGCGGGCTTTTGGCAGGATTTACTTTCGCATTGCTGCTGGCAGTACTGCTTGGCATAATGGGGCGGCGGTTTATAAAACAGACAAATATTATAGATCTATTAAGAGCCGGACAGAAAACTGAAATGGTAAAAGAAATAAAACCATACGCCTTTTCTCTCGGAATCGTCCTTATCATTGCCGGGCTCGGTCTTGGACTTGGGCTGAATCCTCTTATCGTACGTCTGTTTAAAAGAGCGATTCCCGGTACCGGTCTGTTTTACCTTCTGGCCCTTGCCGGAATCTACTTGGTCCTTTTAAGTATAGTCTCTCAGAGCAAATTGGGACGCAACAAGAAAAAATTTTATAAAAACATGGTATCTGTCAGCATGATGCGTTTTTCCGCAAAATCCGCCACCCGCAACATGTGTGTTATCGTACTGCTTCTTTTTTCATGCATGGCTTCCGCTTTCTATGGGATGCTTTATACAAATTCAGCGGATTTTCGTGATTCTTCTAATTTGCGCTCATTTGCCATGCACTATCCAAAGCTGGAAAAACAGCTTACAAAGGAAGACATCACGGCCGCTGCAAAAAAGCACTCTGTAACCCTTAAGGATTTCGGCGAAGAAGATGCGTCAAATCTCGTCATTTCCTACAAAAAAACGGATTATGCCGACGGAAAATATTTTAATGTAAATGCAGAAAAAGCAAAGCTTGCCTTATTCCTGTCCGATACCGCTTATAACGCTCTTACAGGACAGGATGCGGATGTATCCCCCGGCAATTACAAAACAGTGACTCCGGGCGATTATAAAGAATCTATCTGGGAATTTACAGACGGCCTGTATGCCGCCATGAATCCGGATACCGGGAAAAGCCTCTCTCTTTCCTATGGCGGCTCTTTGGAATCCGGCTCAATATATGCCATGAGCAGTCC
>CAJTUQ010000104.1 GCA_910579335.1 uncultured Dorea sp.
GAGGGATTTTCAGGTTCGTAGTGCATCTCGTCAAAATAAAGTGCCGTCAGCATTTCTACCATAGAAAACGAGCCGCCCAGATGACCGGACTGTATGTTGTAAATCATACTCAGAATATCTTTTCTTATTGTGTTTGCCTGTGTTTTTAACTCATCAATGTTTCTGGACATATTGTAACACCTACCTTTTCTCGTTCATAGCTTTCATGTTAATCGCCTTTTTAGCGGCGGCGATGATATCATCCGCAGTCAGCCCGTATTTTTTGAACAGTTCGTCCTGCGTGCCGGATTCACCGAAATGGTCGGGGACGCCGATGCGGATAACCGGAACGGGACAGGACTGCGACAGGTATTCGCATACGGCGCTTCCTAATCCGCCGATTATGGAATGGTCTTCCGCGGTGACGAAAGCTTTGGTTTTTCTTGCTTGATAAAGCAGTACGTCTTCCGGGAGAGGTTTGATAGAATAAGTGTTTATTACGGCTGCATTAATTCCCTGGGATTTGAGGGCTGCAGCGGCAATCAGGGCTTGTTCTGTCATAAGGCCGCAGGCGGCAATGGTGACGTCGTCTCCTTCCCGCAGGATATCTGCGCCTCCTGGTACGAAGCTTTTCCTGCCTTCGAAGATGTCTTCGGCGAGGTCTCTCCCCAAGCGGAGATATGCGGGGCCGTCATGCTTTAGCATCGCCTGTACTGCCGCTTTTGTTTCTGTGACATCAGCGGCGGCATATACTTTAAAATTCGGCAGGGTGCGTATAACGGCCATATCCTCCAGAGCCTGATGGGTCGCGCCGTCCTGCCCCACGCACAGTCCGCTGTGAGTCGCAATAATCTTAACATTAAGGTTCGGATAGGCGATGGACTGACGAATCTGTTCAAAGGGTTTTTCGGATACGAACATGGAAAATCCGACCACGACAGGGATAAGGCCGGTGGCTGCCATTCCCGCAGCGGTGCCTATCAGGTCGGCTTCGCTGATTCCGACTCCTATCATGCGGCCGGGGCAGGCGTCGGAGAACTGCGTCAGCTTCAGCGCTCTTGCCGAGTCTGCGTTTAGGACTACCATGCCAGGATACTCTTTTGCGTTTTCTGTGATTGTGCTGATTAGTGTTGAACGGAACGATTTTTTCATGTAACTTAATTCCTTTCTAAAGAATATTTTGTAAAATTTAACCTTTGCTCCAATTATAGTTTGGAGAAAATGGATTATCAATATGCAATAATAACTAAAAATATAGATAAAATAATAGAAAAATATTGTATAATAAACACAAATACTCCAAAAATAATGGATTGAAATTGGAGTTGAAAATGGGATAATATGATAATAGAATCATAAAGAAACGGAAGAAGTAAAAGGTGTAAGAGTGAGAAAATGCGGAAAACGGAAAGTGTGAGAAATATTCTTGCGACAACGCAGTTTTTGCTGCCGAGTCTTACTCCGGCGGAAAAAAGAGTCGCGGAGTTCGTGTTGAAAGCGCCCCATGAGATTACCCGGATGTCTCTGCAGAAACTGGCGAAAAGATGCGGGTGCGGCGAGGCTACGGTGGTCCGCCTGTGCAGGACGGTCGGCGTTTCGGGCTATGCGGAGTTTAAAAGACTGCTGTCGGGCCAGCTTCTTAATCCGCCTGCAAAGGACGAGATGGGTGAGATTACATCGGGGCGCAGCATGGGCGAGGTGGTAGAAAGCGTATTTAAGCTGAATATATTGAATCTCAGAAAGACGCTGGAGGTGGCGGCGATTGAGGAATATGATAAGGCGTGCGACGTGATTGTCGCTGCGGGGAAAATATGTTTTTTTGCGATCGGAGATGCGATGTTTCCGTGCAGCTATGCGAGCCTTAGATTTAAAAGAATCGGCTATGACTGTTTTGCGGACAGCGATGCGGACGTACAGATTGTCAACGCCTGTAATTTGAAAAAGGGGGACGCCGCCGTGGCGATTTCCCACAGCGGGCGGACGAAACAGGTGGTGGAAGCGATGCGGATTGCGAAGGAGCGCGGCGCATCTACGATATGCATCACGAAAGCCGGGAAGTCTGAGCTTACCAAATATTCGGACATTGTATTGTACAATGTGACGACGGATACTACGGTAGATAAAGAAGTGATTGCCAGAAGAGTTGCGGAACAGGCGATGCTGGACGCGATTTACATGGGAGTGCTCCAAAGGATGGAAGTCAATTCTTTTGAGAGACTGCAGGAAGTATCGGATAATTTGAAGGTGAATAAATTGCCTGATAAAAATATGTGAAATGTAAATCGGGAAGGAAAAGGAAATGAGATATAAAGCGAAAGATATTGCGCGGGAGTTGGGGGTGTCGCCGGCGGCGGTGTCGCTGGTGCTGAATAACAAGCCTGGAGTCGGCGAGGAGAAAAGGCAGGAGATTATAAAAAAGGTAGTGGAGCTCGGATGCGAATATCTGTTGAAGGACAACAATGTTGCGAAAGGAGATATCGGGTTTGTTATATATAAGTGCGGCGGAGAGGTGATTGACGAGTATCCCTTTTTTAATTATGTGTCGGAAAGCATCGTGGGTGCGATTGAAGCGAACAACTATAAAATGACTATGATGTATCTGGATAAGAACATGCCGCTGAGCGAGAGGTATCTGGCAATGGAAGATTTCCGGTATGCAGGGTATATCATCTATGCGGTAGAGATGTATCCGGAGGATATGGAATTTTTTACAAGGCTTAGTGCGCCGTGCGTGTTCCTTGACAATCCTCTGCCGACGCTTGACGTGGATGCGGTTACGGTCGACAATTTTCTTGGAATCTATAAAGGGTTTGAATATTTGTATGAGAGGGGGCACCGGGAATTTGGGTATATTAAAAGCAAATGTCCCCTGATATGCTTTGATGAGCGTTACCAGGCGTTTCGGGAATGCTTAAGAATCAAGGGACTGCTTTTCGAAGAGGGGTTTGTGATGGATGTAGGATACCTTGAGTCGCAGACGGAGAAAGATGTGGAAAGATATCTGGAGCAGCATGAAAAGCTTCCCACTGCATTTTTGGCGGATAATGATCTTCTTGCCTGCCGTGCTGTGCAGGCGTTTAAGAGGTACGGAATCAGGGTTCCTGACGAAGTGTCTTTTGTAGGGTTTGATAACCGCCCTATCTGTTCTTTTATTGAGCCGAAGGTGACGACGGTGCAGACGCCGGGCGAAGAGATGGGAGAAGTGGCGGTCAGGGCGCTGGTGGAGAAGATAGAAAAGGCGAGAAGTTATAATATCAAATATAAGATTGAACCGAAGCTTGTGGAGAATGAGAGTGTCAGGCGTCTGCCGTAGGAGCTTCGTCCGGGATTCGGGGAGAGGCGCCGCAACGCTGCGAGAAGAAATGAGCTGGGCTTTTGATAAGCCCGGCTTATTTTTGTGTGAAAAATACTAAGATTCATAAACATGCGTTTGTAGACTAAAATACTAAAATATATTTAGTAAAATTACTGGTGATTTATATAAAATTTAGTTGACGGTAGGGTGTAAATATGATATAACTTAGTCATAAAGTCAAAAAGAACAAATAATTCTGTTAAGAAATAGTCAAAGTGCTACAAAATAGCAAAAAATAGTAAGTTTTTGCATAGTTTTATTAAAATAAAATTTAGTGAAAAATTTATTTATTTTGTTGTGCAGAAGTTCTGAATGACTGAAAAAAATTTAGAGGAAAGGAGGAGAATTTCACAAAAGCCGGATGATGTTAAAACAAAAGGTTTAAAATGAAAGGAGAACATTATGAAAAGGAAATTAATCAGTTTATTATTAGTTGCAGCTATGGTATTAGCTATGGCTGGATGCAGCAATGGAGGCAGTGACAGCGGAGACAGCAATGACGGCGGAGAGGCTAAGCAGGAAGAAGAGGCAAAGACAGAAGGCGCAGAGGCAACAGAGGTTGCAAATGCAAAAGCACTTGCAGACCAGAGTTTTGATACAAGTTATGCACCGAAAAAGGATACATACAAAATTTATTGTACATATAAGTTAGTGCACGCATGGTATGATGCAATTGAAGTTGGTGTAAAGGCAGCGGTAGAGGATTTGAAATCCAAGGGCGTGACAATTGATTACGAGTGGTATGCACCGGTTGAGCCGGACGCAGTTGACCAGGTTAACTCTATCGAGACGGCAGTTGGACAGGGATATGACCTGATTGCTGTAGACGTTAATCAGGTAGAGACGACAGAGCCTGCAGTTAACGATGCGGTTAAGGCTGGAGTTAAGGTTGCTCTGTTCGCATCTTCCGACCTTCCGAATACAGAGCGTTCATTTTTCGTAGGAAACAATGACAACTACGGTGATGGCGCTGCAATTGCAGAAGCAGTCTGCAAGAAGATGGAAGAAGAAGGAAAGAAAGAGATTGCTTTCTTGTCAGGAACAATTGGAGCGGTTTCCCACGAAGACAGACTGAAAGCTTTTTATGACACGGTTGAGAAGCATCCGGATATCAAAGTTGTTGACGATCAGAGAGACAATGACTTTGTAGAGAAGGCAGTACAGATTACAGAAGCATGGATGCAGGCATATCCGGAACTCGGCGGAATCCTCTGCAACAACATGTCTAATCCGGTTGGCGCATGTCAGGCGGTTAAGGATGCGGGACGCAGCGGAGAAGTTGTGATTGGCGGTATGGATCATGACCTTCGTACGTTAGAGTACCTGAAAGACGGCACACTTTATGTTGCTCAGGTTCAGAACTGCTACGACATGGGCTACAAGATGATTTGGAATGCTGTTAAGACTATCGACGGCGAGACGGTTGAGGAAGTAACAGACGTAGGTTCCCAGTCTGTATACAAAGATCAGGCGCAGGAATTCATCGATATGCTGTTTGCTGAGGCGAAATAGCCGGAATTGAATAGAAGTAGATGACAGCACGTGTTTAACTGAATTGAAAAAATGATGACGGATTCCACGTGATTATGGATGCATGGTCGCGTGGAATTTTTTTAAAAAGGAAGCACTTGACATTTGCAGTAACAAAAATGGTAGAGGAAGTGAATAAGTTGAGCGAATTCGTAATTGAGATGAAAGGAATCACCAAGACTTTCCCAGGAACCAAAGCACTGGACAAAGTTGATCTCAGCATTAAGCCGGGAGAAATCCATGCGCTGCTTGGAGAGAACGGAGCGGGAAAGAGTACGTTGATGAATGTGCTGATAGGGCAGTACACAATGGATGAAGGTGAGATATTCATGGACGGGCAGCCTGTAAAGATAGGTTCCCCGAAAGAAGCGTTTGCAAAGAATATCGTAATCGTGCCTCAGGAGCTGAACCTGATTCCGGAGGCGTCCATAGCAGAAAATATTTTTCTTGGCAACGAGAGAGCCAAGGGGACATTGATTAATTGGAAAGATGCGCAGAGGGAGGCGGCTGAGCTGTTAAAGCTGCTGGATGTTGAAATTGACGTCATGCAGCCGGTAAAGAAGCTTTCGGCGGCATATCAGCAGCTTGTATCGATTGCAAGAGCGCTTGCCTACTCTCCGCGAGTATTGATTTTAGATGAGCCGACGGCGGTGCTGACAAACAAAGAGGCGGTGACGCTGTTTGCATCTATGCGGCGGCTGAAAAAAGCAGGAACCTCTATGATTTTTATCACCCATCATCTGGATGAGGTTATGGAGCAGGCCGACCGGGCTACAATTATGCGGGACGGGCAGCTTGTGAAGGTGACTGAGATAAAAGATATTACGAAGGATGAAATCATTACCAATATGGCCGGAAAGAAAGTTCAGGAGTCAAAGCACGTGAACCGCAAAGTGTCGGACGAAGTGTTTTTTGAAGCGCAGAATATGACCCGGCCGGGAGAATTTTCCGACGTGAGCTTTAAAGTAAGAAAAGGAGAGATTCTTTGCGTGGCAGGGCTTGTAGGCGCAGGGCGTACGGAGATATTCAAAAGTGTATTTGGAATTACGCGTCCGGAGCCCGGAGCAAAGATGTTTGTAGAAGGCAAAGAGGTTGATATCAAGGAACCGGGTGCTGCACTTAAGCTTGGCATGGGCTATGTGTCGGAGGAAAGACGTCATGACGGAATTACGCCGGGAATGTCTGTAATGGAAAACATGATGCTTCCGTCCTACGATCAGCTTAAAAAGAACGGCCTTATTAATTTTAAAGAGGCGGCAAAGATTACGGATGAATATATCGGAAGATTTCGAATCAAGACGGCGGGCAGGGAGGCCCTTATCAAAAACCTCTCCGGCGGTAACCAGCAGAAGGTTATTGTTGCGCGCTGGATGGCAAAGGGAATCAAAATGCTGATAATGGATGAGCCTACCCGCGGGATTGATGTAAATGCGAAGGCGGAAATTCATGCACTGGTGAGAGAACTGGCGGATAACGGCGTGGCCGTGGTGGTAATTTCCTCGGAAATGGAGGAAGTGCTGGCGCTTGCGGACAGGGTTATGGTAGTTCATCAGGGAAAAATCAAAGGATATATTGAAGACGTAGATATGACCACAGAAGAGGATGTTCTGAAAGTGGCATTTCAGTAGGAGGTAATGAGTAATGAAAAAAGTGGTAGATTTTTTAAAATCGACGCCGGGAATGGTTTTGATTGTAACAATTCTTGCCGGGCTTGGCGTACATATTGCGACAGGTAACTTTTTCACGGCATACAATATCAGTACACTGACAAGAGCGGCGTCTTTTATAATCATTGTCAGCTTCGGCCAGACAATCGTGCTTTTGACAGGCGGCATCGACTTATCTGTGGCGGCGGTCGGTTCCGTATCCAGTATGTGTGCGGCAAAATTAATGATTGAACAGGGAGTGAACCCGTGGGTATCTATTCTTGTTTCCTGTGTAATAGGGCTTCTGCTCGGACTTGTGAACGGTCTGTTTATCGCATACCTGAGACTGACTCCGTTTATCGTAACACTGGCAACGGCGGAAATCTATAAAGGTATTGTATACATTATTACAAAGGGAACGCCAATCGTCGGAATCCCATCCAGTGCTCAGTTCCTCGCAAATGGCGTCATCGGCGGGATTCTTCCTACGATTGTTATCATCATGCTGCTCATCTGTGTCGTGCTTACGATTATGTTAAAATACACGAAGCTTGGGCGTCATATTTTTGCTCTTGGGGGCAACAGAAACTGTGCGAAAATTGTTGGTATTAAGACGGAAAGAGTAGAAGTTATCGTCTATTGCTTAAGCGGTCTTTTGGCTGCGGTAGCAGGCGTGCTGATGACTTGCAAGCTGGCGTCCTTCCAAGCTTCCATCGGAGCGAACTGGGTAAACCCGACTATCGCGGCATCTGTTCTTGGCGGAACTTCCATGACGGGCGGTATCGGCGGCGTGGTAGGTACGGTAATCGGTGGTCTCTTAAACAGTACGGTTTCGACATCCATTACTCTTTTGCGCGTGTCGTCTTACTGGGAGACGGTTGTTACCGGCGGCGTAGTGTTAGTTGCGGTAACTGTGGATGCGATTAAGGAAAATCCGGTAATGAGGGATAGATTTACCCACATGTTTAAAAGGAAATAAGTCGTTTTATAACGGCGGAAAGGACCAGATATGGGAAATTTAAAGGCATTAGCTTATGAATTAAGAGAAGATGTAATAGACATGATTGTGGAAGGCAGGGCCGGGCACATCGGCGGCGACATGAGCGTCATGGAAATCCTGACGGAGCTTTATTTTGACCAGATGAATATCAGCCCTGAAAACATGGACGATGCGGACAGGGACCGGTTCATTATGAGCAAGGGGCATTCCGTGGAAGCGTACTACGCGGTCCTCGCTGCAAAGGGATTCTTTGACATCAAGGACGTGGTGGCGACCTTCAGCAAGTTCGGCTCCCAGTTTATCGGCCACCCCAACAACAAGCTTCCGGGCATCGAGATGAACTCCGGCTCCCTGGGGCACGGCCTTCCGGTAAGCGTTGGAATGGCGCTCGCCGGGAAGATGGATAAGAAGGATTACAGGGTCTACACCGTCATGGGCGACGGGGAAGTTGCGGAAGGCTCCGTGTGGGAGGGGGCAATGGCGGCAAGCCATTACAAACTCGACAACC
>CAJTUQ010000105.1:0-5346 GCA_910579335.1 uncultured Dorea sp.
CTTCCTTTTCCCGTTCTTTACTGTTTCTAGGTTGACATTCTTCATGTCCGTTCTGAATAATTCTCTCTGAGAATTTTCAGGGATGTTGTCTATTATTTAATTATCAAGGTCCTTTGTTTCGCCGTCTCTTGCGACAGCTCATATATGATATCACGTCCGTATTTCTTTGTCAATACCTTTTTGATATCTTTTTTTTGTTTTTTCTTCCCGTCCGCATCCGGCGCAGCCTCTTTCCCCGCGCCCCGCTTCCAGGAAGCCTGCTGCGTCCGCCGCAGCGAAATTTATAATATCAGCTTTTATCCCCCCTGTCAATACCTTTTTTCCATCTTTTTTCCCATTTTTTTACATCTTTCTCCCACGCCCTCAGACGGCGCAGCCACTCCCCTCCCACCGCACCTTTATGGCCCACCATATCTTGTGCGCCTGTCCCTTCTTCCACACAACATGCCGTCATATCCGCTCCGTTCCCAGAGCCTCCTATATGACACGCCTCTGTTTCCTGATATAAAAAGAATCCGGAAACGAATCCGGATTCTTTTTATATTCTGTAAGCGGAGAAGGAGGGATTTGAACCCTCGCGCCGCTATTAACGACCTACTCCCTTTCCAGGGGAGCCCCTTCGGCCAGCTTGGGTACTTCTCCAAGACGTAAGTCCGAATATTATTATATGCATATTGCCCCCGGACTGTCAAGCCTTTTTTCAATTTTCATTCCCTTTTTCATCCCCATAATTTTTCATAGTCATCTGAACTAATTTCAGGGTTTCGGGGTTAAAATACGTCTCAACGCTGGAAAGATAGGATTCCGAATCCGTCCACATATACGTATGAAGACTTTCGCCTTCATATGCTTCCTCCGGTTCACCGTATTTTTCAGCAACTTCCGCCTTCGCAGTTCCCATCTGGACACCGCCCGGAAATACCACACTCAGCCCTCCCTCTTTCAAATCGTAATCCCCTACCGTAATACTTCCGACCAAACATTCTACCGCCTTCTTTTTCGTCTTGTCAGGATTAATAAACTCCACCGTCATGGAATTTCCCTTTTCATCCCCAAGATATCCTATTAAATATCCTCTTGCCGCCACTGCATCTTCTTTATGCATCCCAAGGCCTTCGTCTATGCCAAGACCCGCCGCCTCTAAATCTTTATATTCACACGGCAGTGCAATCACTTTGCCGTTCACCTGAACAGTATAGGAATCCCAATTCTTCCCAAGCTTTGATACTCGTTTTGCCGGCTTTACGTCATCCGCAAGACCATCCAGTTCTCCATCCATGCCATCCTCCAAATCCTCAGGCGGCGTATTCATATCATCGGAATCATCCGCCATCTCATTATACGGCTCCAATACGTCATTCGGTAATCCGATTCCGATTCCATCCGATGAAAAAAAGCTCATAGCCGCAAATCCTACGATAAGTCCAAGCACCAACGAAAGCACAAGAAATCTTTCCGCCATCTTTGCAGATACACGCGCTCCTTCGTAATCCCCGTTTCTCTGCTGGAAATTAATCCTGCTGGAAAACACGATTCCTATAATCCCGAATGGAAGACAGCACAGCAATGTCGCAAGCACAGACAGTACCATATACAACGTTCCGTTTAAGGGCGCCTGCCCGATATCATTTGCAGTCTGCCCCACACCGCTGTTATGATATTGAAAACTTTCCTTGTCCTGTTCGTCATTTTGTACCGGTGCTTCCTGCTCCGTCTGCATTTCTGCGCTGTCAACCGCCGCGCCGCATAGCGGGCACATCCTTGCTCCTTCCGGAATTTCCTCTCTGCAGAATTTACATTTCATAATAATAGCCCCTCCTTGCAATATGCGAATCTCTATAATCTGTCTCTTCCGAATCGGATATATTATTAAGCCTTGTCATTAAAAAGAAATGGTATTTATTATTGTATCAGTATATAATATCTCCCTTTGACACACAAGAAAAAACATTCTTAAGTATTTTTTAACATTACCTTTATAAATACCCGTCACTCTCATCAGGCAATACAAAAAGCGGTGCAGAAAAATAGTTTTTCTGCACCGCACCTGAAACTTCGTAAACGGAGAGGGTGGGATTCGAACCCACGCGCCCTTGCGGACAAACGGTTTTCAAGACCGCCTCGTTATGACCACTTCGATACCTCTCCATATATATGAAATGCCTCTGCCCTCTGCGCTTTAGCAATATGCATTTTATCACACAAAGAAATGCTCGTCAATATTTTATTTCCAAATTTTTCAGTTCAATAATTTCCCTCATTCCTCTTTAGAAAGCCTTCCGCAATCTCTAAATCCTCAGGCGTAGTAATTTTAATGTTTTCGTACGATCCTTCAAACAATTTCACCGGCCGCTTCATCATCTGCTCCACTACCATCGCATCGTCCGTTACATCTATAAATTGTTCCCGCATAAGTCTGGAATATGCCTCCGTAATCAAAGAAGTTTCAAAAATCTGCGGCGTCTGCACCGTCCAGACATATTTTCTCTTTGGAGTCTGTACGGCAAACGCATCATCATCCACAATCTTAACCGTATCTTTGCTCGGCATTCCCGCTACACAGGCGCAGTATTTCGAAACTGTACGAAAGCCTCGCTTTAAAATCTCATCGTCCACAAACATTCTTGCACCGTCATGGATAAAGACATATCCATCCTCGTCTGCGCCTTCCACCTTGCCGTCCCGAATTGCTTTCAATCCACACCAGACCGAATCATACCTTTCAGCCCCGCCCGCAACAACTGCCGCAACCTTTGTAAAATGATATTTCTCCACTATTTCTTCACCTGCAAACCGCTCCTGCCCGGCGCCGACAACAAGGACAATACTGTCAATCACTTCCGAATCCTGAAAAGCCTTCAATGTATAATAAATAATCGGTTTCCCTCTCAATTCAATATACTGTTTCGAAACGGCAGTCCCCATCCGCTTCCCTTGTCCGGCGGAAAGCACGACCGCCGTACATTTCTTATGCGTCTCATTCATATCTCTCACCTAATTTCAGATTCGGCACCGCATTTAAATCCCACCCGCATCTTGTACCTGCCATATATTCATAGTATGCCGCAGCGCCTATCATCGCAGCATTATCCGTGCAATAGACCAAAGACGGGTAATACAGCTTTACCCCCCGTTCTCTGCATGCATTTTTCATAGCTTCACGCAATGCACTGTTAGAAGCGACCCCACCGGCAATTGCAAATTTATCCGCCTTATACTCCTCTATAGCATGCATCGCATTGTCCACAAGAACATCGGTTACCGCTTTTTGAAAAGACGCTGCAATATCCGCCTGGCTATACTCCTCCCCTTTCATCTTACATCCGTTGATATAATTGAGTACTGCGGATTTTACACCGCTAAAGCTGAAATCATAGGGCGCATCTTCCACATGTGCCCGCGGAAATATCACTGCCTCCCGGTTTCCCTCCTTAGACACTTTATCTATTTTAGGCCCGCCCGGATATCCCAGCCCTATGGCTCTCGCCACTTTATCAAAAGCCTCCCCCGCCGCATCGTCTCTCGTACGTCCGATAATATCAAATTTCCCATAGTCCTTTACACGCACCAAATGCGTGTGTCCGCCGGATACTACCAGCGAAAGAAAAGGGGGCTCCAAATCCGGATGTTCGATAAAATTCGCCGCAATATGCCCTTCTATATGATGTACGCCGACCAATGGTTTTTTTGCTGCATAAGCTATCGCTTTTGCCTCCGCCACTCCCACCAGCAGCGCTCCCACCAGCCCCGGACCATATGTGACGCCAATGGCGCTAATATCCGAAAGCGCCGTCCCTGCCTCCAAAAGCGCCGTCTCAATAACCTGATTAATCTTTTCAATGTGCTTTCTTGATGCAATCTCCGGCACTACCCCGCCGTACAACGCATGGAGCGCTATTTGGGACGAAATCACATTAGAGAGCACCTCTCTACCGTTTCTCACAACCGCTGCCGCAGTCTCATCACAGGAGCTTTCAATGGCAAGTATTAAAACATCCTTTTTTTCTTCCATTACTTTCCCCTTCTCTATTGCATTTGCTATCTGCATTTTATGAATTTCCGAAAACAAGTTCCGCCGAGCGCTTATCTTTTGCCGCAACCGCTCTCGGAAAGATTTGGCGCACCTCGTCCATATATTCTTCCGGATGGTTCAGCGACGGACTGTAATGTGTCAGCCACATTTCTTTTACGTCCGCCTCCTTTGCAAGCTGCGCCGCCTCGTAAAAAGTCATATGCTTATATTCTCTGGCCTTTTTTTGTTTATCTTTTTCTCCGTACATCCCCTCACACACAAAAAGATCTGAACCGGCGGCATTCACCCTGATAGAGTCCGTCGGTCTGGTATCCGTACAGTACGCCACCTTAATCCCCTTTCTGGCCGGCCCAAGCACCATATCCGGCGTGTAAGTTTTCCCCTCTGCTTCAACCGTCTCGCCTCTCTGGAGAATCCCCCAAAATTTCTGCGGAATATTTGCCGCATTCGCCCGCTCAACGTCAAACTTTCCTGCGCGGTCAATTTCAACCGTATATCCATAGCAGATCACATTGTGGTTCACACGAAAAGCTTTCAGACGGTAGCCATTTATCTCAAATGTCTGTTCAGGCTCTGTTATTTCAATATACTGTATAAAAAACGGAAGCTCCGGCGCTATCACCCGCAACGAATCGACGACTCTTCTAAGACCCTTAGGCCCAATCAGCGTCAAGGGCTCTGTCCTGTCCGCATTTCCCATTGTAAGAAGCAATCCCGGAAGTCCGCTGATATGGTCGCCGTGATAGTGGGTAAAGCAAATCACGTCAATCGGTTTAAAGCTCCATCCCTTTTCCTTGATAGCAATCTGCGTACCTTCACCGCAGTCGATTAAAAGACTGCTTCCATTATACCTAACCATAAATGACGTAAGCCACCGATACGGCAGCGGCATCATTCCCCCAGTTCCTAACAAACATACATCTAACATTTTTTACCTCTTTACTGCAGTCAAAACAACTACTCTTCTGTTTCCACCGGAACAAGAAAGCTTCCCACCAGCTCATCGTAACACTGCTCGCAAAGCTCAAAACGGTCTCTCCGGTTATCCTTCTTTGAAAAATATCCCCACCGTTTCTCCACTTCCAGCATATCCTCTGACGGAACCCCTCCTGTAACCTGAATTTCCTTTCCGCATTTGTTACAGACAATTTTGCTGATTTCCTGAATTTCCTTTGTATTTCTTCTATACTGGCGCATACAATTCCTCCTGTGCATATTCCATATATACTGAAATATATCGTTTTCTTTACTGTTACGCCTACATTATATAAAACCGCCGTTCTGTTTCCAAGTGGGAAGCACTGTCACATCTG
>CAJTUQ010000105.1:5356-7585 GCA_910579335.1 uncultured Dorea sp.
AATGTAAAACTCATCAACACTGCGTCTTCCGACGGTCTTGTATAAAAATTTTTTCTCACGCCATCCTCTGCAAAGCCAAACTTTTTATATAGCCCAACCGCACTCTCATTGCTTTTGCGCACATCCAGAATAAATTTCCGGATTCCCTTCTCACTGCAGACTGCCCGAAGCTCCTCTAAAAGCCGCAGGGCGGCCCCCTTACGCCTGCATGACGCATCCACCGCTATTCTTGCGATTTCTCCCTCATCTGCAGCACAGTAACATATCACATAGCCGACAAGATCCTCTAAAAGCCAAGCCCCTAAAAGCACCGTATAAGGCAGGTCAAGGCTGTCTCTGATACCGCCGGCCGTCCATGCATCCGTAAATGTCTCCTTTTCAATCTGGCAGATTCTTTCAATGTCCTTCTTTTCTATTTTTTTAATCGTCAGCATACTGCGTCTTCCCGCATTTTATATATGATTTTACTCTTACTGGTTCTTCCCGCTCTCACCTTCCATGCGTTCCTTCCGCTCCCGCTCCGCCTGAGGGAGCCTGAGATATTCCGGCTTATGCTCCGCCGCCGTCTCAAACCGTCCCTCCCTGTAATACAAAAGCCCTAAAGCCGCTATAGAAGCCGCCCTTTGACGGTTCATATTACACGGGGCAAAGGAAATATCCTTTCCCTTCAAAATACGCTCTTTAAGCGCTTCTCTGAATATCGGCACGCCGTCTCCAAGAAAAGTGATTTTTCTACTATAACCGGACAGCTTCTGCCCAAGTTCCTCTATAGGGGCCGCCATCTGTCCTTCAAGCACTTTCAGCTCATTCTCCCTAAATTCATAAATCCCCGTATAAACCTGCCCCCGTCTTGCATCCATAATTGGGCAGACGATATTTTCCGTACCGCAAAGATTATAGGCAAGCCCTTCAAGCGTCGGAACCGCAATCACCGGCTTACCAAGCGCCAGCCCCAGCCCCTTGGCTGTTGCAGAACCAATACGCAGACCGGTAAACGAGCCCGGCCCCGATGCCACTGCAATGGCATCCACCGACTCCATACGAAACTCTGACATCCGAAGCAGCTCGTCTAGCATAGGAAGCAGCGTTTGAGAGTGTGTCTTTTTTCCCTTCAGCGGGCGCATTCCGTCCGCTTTGCAAGCGCTCCCGTCACAGGACAGCCGCTGGGCATAGTTCACTGTATACTCGGCTATGAGCTGTTCTTCTTCCCCTTCCGCTTCTGCAACTGCCACGCTTGCTACTAACCCTGAACTGTCTAATGCTAATATTCGCATAGCTCTATCCTCCGATAGTCAAATCCCTTTTGCAAATCTTTTTCTATCTTTACTTCTGTGTAATGCTTTGGAAGAAGCTCCTCAATCAAATCCGCCCATTCAATCAGGCTGACTCCGCCGCTGTAAATGTAATCTTCAAATCCGATTTCATCCATTTCCTCCGCATCGCCGATTCGGTAAACGTCAAAATGATAGAAGGGCAGCCGCCCTTCCTCATACACCTGCACA
The DNA here is from genome assembly GCA_910579335.1 of uncultured Dorea sp. Lineage (GTDB taxonomy): Bacteria > Bacillota > Clostridia > Lachnospirales > Lachnospiraceae > MD308. The sequence continues at coordinate 6,859 of CAJTUQ010000105.1, forward strand.
ATCGTAAATGTCGGGCTGCTTACCGGCTCAATAATTCCAAGCCCGGCTGCCAGTCCCTTCGTAAATACGGTCTTTCCGACTCCCAAATCCCCTGTCAGGGTAAACACCTGGCCCGCCTTTGCCTGTTTGCCAAGCCGGTATCCCAAGTTATATGTTTCTTTTTCATTATTGGATTCTATTATCATAATCTCTTCCTGTTTCTTATCGCTTCAACACTCACTTCAAAACAAATGGCACAGAATATACTGCCTATCTTGTAAAGATATGATATACTTGAATTAAAAAATAGTCAATATGTAGACGTTATTTGAGTTTCCCCATTTTTTATACTCACCATAAGTGCAGTTGTCAAAATAAAAATGCAAAAACACTTGATCTTTGTTATAATTGAATCACCACAAAACAAAAAAACAAAGGAGTGTTTTTGCATGATTAATTATAGCAGATTGGGATACGAAATTAAAAGGGATTTTTCAAACTTTTCTTCAAGAATTTCAAAAGGCTTAAAGCGTCCACAGATGAAATTGGTACATCAGATGATTTATGGCATTCTTGCAGGAAATAAAATGCATCTGAGTGAAATTGCCCGTTCTTTAAAAGAAAACATTACTCTGAAAAAGACCATTGACCGGCTCTCAAGAAACCTAAACGCTTTTGATGATAAGGATTCCCTTATGCACAATTACCTCACCCTTGTAAAACGCCATGTGAAGGATGATTATGCGGT
>CAJTUQ010000106.1:0-6190 GCA_910579335.1 uncultured Dorea sp.
GCATGCTGCGGGAGACAGGATGCTGCAGACGGCAGCGGACGCGCTTGTTGAATTTTTCGGCCGGGAAAATGTTTACCGTATAGGAGGAGATGAATTTCTGGCGTTTGTCGAAGTGGATTTGGATGATGCGGCCAGGAAAGCTTTGGCAGCCAAAGAAAAGGCTGCCGAAAAAGGATATCATGTCTCAATCGGGGCTGCGTCAGGAAGAGAAAATACTGCCGCAATAGTAAAAGCGGCGGAACAGAGAATGTATGAGGATAAACGGAGGTATTATATGGAACATGGGGACCGGCGGAAAATGCGCTAGACTGCCGGAGACGTATCTTAATGATTTTTTTCTTGTATTTACAAGTTGCTTTTGGTATAATTGGAAAAGAACAAACGTTCCCGAACATAGTTCGAAAGTATGAAATTACATGGAATCGTGAAATGAAGAGTGAGATACGGAAGATGGATAAATATTATAGCAGTGAGTTTGTGGCGCTGTTAAATGAGGCATCATTTACAAAAGATATATTGGGAATTGGTGTGACGCAGTTATATAAAGCAAATTATGCAAAAATAGGAACCTATTATCAAGCTTTTACTTGCCTTTCTACGGGAGTGGAAAGAATCGGAAAATTATGCTTGATTTTAGACAGTTACATAGAAGACAAGGGGAAGTTTCCAGATGAAAACTATATTCGAAAACATGGACACAGAATAACAGGCTTATATGAGTCTTGCCGTGAAATAGCGGGCAATAGAAAGTTCGGCTTTGCTTTTCCGTGTGTACTGCAGGATTCGATTCATCAGGCAATGATTAATATTTTGCATGCTTTTGCCCAAAGTTCAGGAAGATACCACAATATTAATATGATTGCTGGTAAAAACTTTGATAATGACTGCGTCAAGAGATGGAAAGAAGAGGTAGACGTCCCATTATATCAAAAGTGTGTTTCCAAAAGAAAAAAGGAGAAAATAAAGAAAACTGCAGAAGCTGCAGAAATGATGCTGGGCGATGTTACATTGGTTAATTATATTTCAGAGGAAGGAAATGAAATACGGGAAATAGAAGCGGCCTCCAGAGAAACGGGGATTTGGGCGGCGGCGGTGCCATACCGGCAATTATATATGTTACAGATTATTCGTTTTTTTGTTCAGGTTCTATTTGGTTTAGAAGGTGAGGCAAGAAAGGTCAGCCAAGAGGAACCGATGATAATACCATATTTTGGTGAGGTGTTTGGTATATTTTTAATTCGGACGCTTACTTTAGAAGCAGAAAAACATGGGATTTATAGAATGAATACTGTTGTAACATCAGAATTCAGCATATTTTGGAAGGGTTGTATTCTGTTATAGAGCAGGATGCCAGGGTTCTTTATTAAAATTTCCACTTAGCCGTGAAAATTTTCATCCCAGAAACTGAACGATGCTCATTAAAGGGAGGTGTGATTTTGAAAGTAAAACGCAATACCCTGCTATTTCTCGCTTGCCTAGTGTGGAGTGCGGCAGGCTTCAACATTCTTCGCATTGGCCTGGCGGCCTACTCCGCCTATCGTACGGTGTTGAATTACGTGCTGTCTGCGCTGGTTTTTGCCGTGTTTCAAAAATTTATTTTTGGTAAACTGGTCAAAAAGCACACGGCCAGAATGAATGCCTACCGGGATGAACGGCAGTTCTTCCTCAAGTTCTTTGACAGGAAAGCGTTTGCCATCATGGCCGTAATGATGACGGGAGGTATCCTTCTGCGGACAAGCGGATTTGCGCCAGAACGATTTATTGCAGTTTTCTATACTGGTTTGGGCGCTTCGCTTCTGCTGGCTGGGTTGTTGTTTGGCTGCAACTTTGGCAAAGCGGTATTTGCTGCTGCCAAAGTTCAAAATGAAACTGAGAATAAAGGAGAATAAACGATGCAGGCAATCATAGAAACTTTATTTGACATTGTTTATCTGATTTCTGTTATTACTATCGGTATTTTGATGATTCGGGGCAGTAAGGGAGAGCGTCAATTCTGGCTGTTCGGCTGGATGGCAGTCGTGTTGGGAGCAGGCGATTCTTTCCATCTGGTTCCCCGCGCGCTGGCTCTGTGTACAACGGGGCTGCAAAACTATACGGTTCCTCTAGGGCTTGGAAAATGGATTACTTCCGTTACGATGACAATTTTCTATGTGCTGCTCTACTATGTCTGGCGGCAGCGGTATCAGATCAAGGGGCAAGGAATCTTGACTGCTGCCGTGTACGGTCTGGCCGGCGTGCGGATTGCGTTGTGCATGATGCCTCAGAATCAATGGCTACTTGACGAGGCGCCCGTCTCATGGGGCATCTACCGCAATGTCCCCTTTGCGTTGCTGGGACTTCTGGTGGTCGTGCTGTTCTATCGCAGTGCAAAAAGGTGCGGGGATAGAGCTTTTCGTTTTATGTGGCTGACCATTGTACTTAGCTTTGGCTTTTATATTCCGGTGGTGCTGTGGGCGGATGTCATTCCGTTGATAGGGATGTTGATGATTCCCAAAACCTGCGCCTATGTGTGGACAGTGCTGATTGGATATTCTGCTATGAGAAAAGAGAGTAAGTAAAGGAAGAATAAGTCAAGCATAGGGGATCGTCGATGAGGGATTCATTTAGTTTTTGAGAAAAATACGGTTTCTCTCGTATTCAATTATACCGTCCTTCTGCATTTTGGAAAGCTCATTGCACATCGTGCTGCGGTCAACATTCAGATAATCGGCTAACTGCTGCCGGTTGTATGGAATAAGAAAAGAGCTGCTTCCAGAATGTTTGGCGCATTCTGAAAAATAGGACATTAACCGGCCGCGAATGGATTTGGAACTGGTATGCCGAATCCTTTGGGAAAGATGAAGGCTTTTGCAGGCGCAGACAGTCAGTAAATTACGGGCAAGTATGGCAAGGGGCAGGCATTGGTGCAGGTGGTCAACATGCGCCCCACATTCATAAACAGTATGGAAGTATCTTTTGCAGCGGACACGGTAACCAGCATCGGCTGTCCCGGAATACAGGCATATACCTCTGCAAAGACAGAACCGGGAGCAGCATTTCCCAAAATGCTCACATTTCCCCAAATATCGCAGCAGGATATCATAGCCATACCAGACAGCACAATCCCGATATTTTCCGTAATACTTCCTTCTGAAAGAATAACGTCCCCCTTTTTATAATTGCATTCAGCAGCATTCAGACAGCGGAAAAGGGATGTGATTTCTTCTTCTTTTAAACCACGAAACAATTGTGTATTGGATAAATTCATATTTTTTCTCCATATGTTGTTATAACAACAGATTTTCATGTTTAATTATAGTATACTTAGTTCGGAAACACAAGAGAAAGGATGGATTTACAATGATTCGTAAAATTATTCAGATAAACGAAGAAAGATGTAACGGCTGCGGCGCATGCGCCTTTGCCTGCCATGAAGGGGCGATTGGCATGGTTAATGGAAAAGCCAGATTATTGCGGGACGACTATTGCGATGGATTAGGAGATTGCCTGCCGGCTTGTCCGACAGGAGCTATTACTTTTGTAGAACGGGAAGCTGCGGCATATGATGAAAAAGCCGTGCAGGAAAATATGAGGAAAAAAAAAGAGAAGAATCACGATTTTGCCGCTTCTGCGGGCTGTCCAGGACATCAGATGCACCGTCTGCGCGGTACAGAGGAATCAGTCTTGACGCAGGCAGGCGAACTCGCATCTCAGTTAGGGCAGTGGCCTTGCCAAATAAAACTGGCACCTGTTGATGCGCCTTATTTTGATGGGGCAGAGCTATTGATTGCCGCCGACTGTACGGCTTTTGCCTATGCGAGCCTGCATCAAAAATTTATGAAAGGGAAAATCACATTGATTGGCTGTCCAAAACTTGACAGTATAGATTATAGCGAAAAGCTTTCCCAAATCATTCGAACTAACAAGATTCAAAGCGTAACGATTGTAAGGATGGAAGTGCCTTGCTGCGGCGGGTTGGAGGCAGCCGTAAAAACGGCATTGCAAAACAGTGGAAAGTCTGTCCCGTGGCAGATGGTTACAATTTCGATAGACGGCAGAATTATAAACCGATAGGAAGGAACGCAGAAACCATCCGACGACAAATGAGGATATTTGAAGGGGGCATCGTGCAGTGTCCCCTTCTGATATCTGTTCCATGAAAAAATGAGCCTGGACTAAATATAATCTTCCCTATTCAAACCACGCAACCGCTCTGACAGGCGAACCGTCACAGTTGTCCAGTTTCAAAGGGAAACAACTGAACCAGAATAAATCGCTGCCGCATAACTCTAGGTTTTTAAGATTTTCAATGTTTACGATATCACACTTTTGAAACAGCTTTTTATGACGAGTCAGGTTCTCATCTGCAATCGGATCAAGACCAATTACGTCAAATCCAATCCCTTTGTAATTGCCAGATAGTATAAAATTCAATACATCCTCATCAATACAGGGATAATCTCCAAAATAAGCATCCGTCCCCCAGCGTTTATCCCAACCAAGATGAAACAATAGAAAATCGGCAGCTTTTAACTTATCTCCGATTTTACGAATATGTTCCATTGAAATCGCCTGACCCTCCTGCAAATCGCTACAATCTATAACCAATGCTTTCCCGATAAACTGTTCGACAGGGAATCGGTCAAGCGTCGTTCTTCCTGCAAAAAGGTGTGCCGGTGGGTCCATATGCGTTCCCGTATGTGTATACATCTGTAATAATGTTTCTTTAAATCCGTCTTTTTCATAACTGTTTGCCGGAATAAATTTTGGTGTGTCAGTTCCGGGGTAAACAGGCATATTCTCATTAATAGTATGAGTCAAATCAATTACTTTCATTTCTGGTTTCCTCCATAAGTTTCGATTTTATTTCTCTGCCGCTTCTTTGATAAAGGGAAATCTATGTTGTATTTTGGATTAACCGATAGGCTTCTTTTGCATAATCAGCATTTTCAAGAAACAAATTAGGAAACTCATCTATTCTGTCAACATCATTACAACAATACTGCACAACGTATGTAACAATCGTTTTGATGTTTTTTCCGCATTTATCAAACAATTTTGCAGACTTTATCCAATTGTCCTGCTTATATTCCTTTCCTAATTGCCGGATAATCTCTATTTCTTTTTCCATTTCGGAAGTTCCCCTGCTATTTTTTCGTAGGCGGAAATTCCAAGAATATACGGTTTTTCTCTAAGTTGTCTTTCTGCTTTTTTCAACAGACAATTATAACTAAGAGTATATTTGTCGGGGGGATTTTCACATAAGCGTATTTTTATAAACCCGTTTTTGTCTCCCACCCCGTTTTTCTCAATATTCCAAGCCAGTTCTAAATCATTAACGGCTAGTTCTATCATATCTTCCCGGTCGCAGTCATATATCAAAACACAATGCTTCTCTTCATCATATCCAACCATCATAACATAATGTATAGGTATATGTTCAGTATGGTACATTTTCAGATAGGGTAAGTAAAACATATCCAACGGACCCAGAACAACAGGGCAGCCTTCATCAATTTCTTTTTTGATAGACTTTTTTGCATATTCTACGGTTCTTCCTTCAATAATTTTATAGTCTAGCCCTAATTCCTCTTTTAAATTTTCGTATACTGTTTTTGGCCTTGCGTCATTTGCGCTAAACATATATGGTTTTTTACAGTTATTCATTTTAATGAAAACGGTTTCTCCAAAACTTCCCAAGGCAAGAAGAAAACCCTCTGGAATGGATTGATTTGTTCTTGTTGCATATAAATCCTCAATCCCGCTGCACATGCAGCATCCGCTTGAAAGATGGTGTTTTACCTCTATAGTTTTTCTTGACATTTTCCCTCCAGACACCGATTCGTTATTGTATCTAGTTTAGCATTTTCATGCGGCATACACAATAAGGAGATTAAATTCTTCATACAAGAGATGAAAATTCATATTTATGCAGTTGATGGTATTCGTTTAAACAGATATAACAGATAAAGCATGATAAAGGAGGTTCGTTTGAATATATGACAGCGCAAGAAGCTGCGGAACTTTGGAAAATCTCGGTATGGCGCATGCAGCGGTTATGTAAGGAAGCTGAGAACATTAAAAATAAACGCAGGGAACGTATGAATGGCATATTTTAGAGTCGCATAATAAAAGTGCAGAACAAACATTCGAATTTGTTCTGTACTTTTATTTTATATTCTGTTATAATAGCGAAGAAAGCAAAGTATAG
>CAJTUQ010000106.1:6200-7559 GCA_910579335.1 uncultured Dorea sp.
CTGTTTAAAATAGGAATATACTACTATTCAGGAGAAAAAATAATGGATCATTTTGAATTAGTATCGCAATATCAGCCTACCGGCGACCAGCCACAGGCTATCGAAGAATTGGTAAAAGGATTTCAGGAAGGCAACCAGTTCCAGACACTTCTTGGCGTCACTGGTTCTGGCAAAACCTTCACAATGGCGAACATCATTCAGCAGTTGAACAAGCCAACGCTTGTCATCGCACATAATAAAACATTGGCAGCCCAGTTATATGGGGAATTTAAAGAGTTTTTCCCCAATAATGCGGTGGAGTATTTTGTGTCCTAATTTGAGGACAGGGTGAAAAACACATTATTTAGTGTTATTTGGTGCTGATTGTACCGTATTTTGTGGACAAGATGGGGGATTATGGACGAAATAACACTAGGCGGACGGGTGGAGTTTGTGACCTGGATTCGTGTAATGGACTATATAATACCATATGGATAAGAGCTATTATTTTTATGGAAGAATATGTTATAATTTGCAGAGGTGGGTATCTATGCAGGAGCATGAGATTATATTATATCAGTTAGAGGATACAAATGTTTATGTGAATGTCATTTTTAAAGAAGAGACATTTTGGATGACGCAAAGAGCAATGGCAGAATTATTTGATTGCACAGCAGATAATATTTCATTGCATTTGAAAAATATTTATAAAGAAGAAGAATTGGATGCAGAGGCAACTGCCGAGTTTTTCTCGGTAGTTCAAAATGAAGGCGGAAGAAATGTCAGCCGAAAAGTAAAATGCTTTAATTTAGATGCGATTATTGCTGTAGGATATCGTGTAAATTCAAAAAAGGCCACTAGATTTCGACAGTGGGCAACGAAAACATTAAAAGAGTATATTATTAAGGGGTTTGTGTTAAATGATGATATGTTAAAAAATGGCAAACCCTTTGGAAAAGACTATTTTGATGAATTATTAGAACGTATCCGGGAAATTAGGGCAAGTGAGCGTAGAGCCTATCAGAAAATCACGGATATATTTGAACAATGTAGCTATGATTATGATAAAAACAGTGAAATTACAAAGAATTTTTTTGTTCAGAATAAACTTCATTTTGCAGTTACTGGAAAGACAGCGGCTGAATTAATATATGAGCGTGCGGATTCAGAAAAGCCAGCTATGGGGTTGACAACATGGAAGGATGCACCAGATGGAAAAGTACTAAAGCGGGATATAGGTATTGCCAAAAATTATTTAAATGAAAAGGAATTGTCCCGTTTAAATAGGCTGGTAACTATGTTCATTGATTATGCTGAACTGATGGCAGAAGATGAGATTTTAATGAGTATGCAGGATTGGGTGGAGCAGACAAATCAGTT
>CAJTUQ010000107.1:0-233 GCA_910579335.1 uncultured Dorea sp.
GATTATATGGGTTGGAGTTTCGTTGTTTTCGGCCCAGCCCACTTCCTTGACCGGGACCATTTTTCCTTTGCTGTTTTTGGCATATTTGGTGATGTCGCCGGATGTAAGTCCCATATAACATTGTCGTATAAAATTCCCTGAAATTTTTTGGATACAGCTAAAATTACCGCCTCCGTCCCTGCGATTCCAAGAAGCACTCCTTCAGGTATCCCTGCCGCGCCGATTAGGAACCC
>CAJTUQ010000107.1:319-7403 GCA_910579335.1 uncultured Dorea sp.
GTTCTTTCATTCAGTGAAATGCTAAATGTATTCCGAATCAAGCATACAGAGCCAAGCATAATAATCGCCACTGCAATGCCGCCCACGGTATACAGAAGAAAATTAAAGATATCATTGCCGGAGACGCCCAAAAACCGCAGCACGTCATCATTCAGGGAGACAACGGCTCCCTCTCCTTTACTTTTTACGTAATCCTTGGCCTCCCACACATTTTCAAGCCTCACAAACACACTGCTGCTTGCGGTCTTTTCCCCCTTCTTTTGTCTGGTAATCAAGAGGTAACCGGGTTCATCGGAATCTGCATAGGCTGGTTTGGAGCAAATCCCTACAACTGTATAGCTCTTCTTTTCCCTGATCCGAAGCTCTTCCTTCCCCTTCTCGTACGGCTCCGTCTGCCTGAGCTTCCTGCCGTCTTTTATGCGCTCTCCCACAGAAAGGTTCAAAATATCTCCCTCCGACAGATTCACTCCTCCGGAAGCGACCACTCCGCCGGACACCACGACTTCACTGCTGTTTTCCGGAAGACGCCCGGATATCAACTGAACCGGCAGCATGGCAAACGCATCTTCATCATACCCTGTGATAAATACATACGGGCTTTTCGTATTTTTACTTCCCTCAAGCTTCGCATAGCCTAAGTTTTCCGTCACCACTGCTTTATCCGTCTCTTCATCCTTCTTCCGCTCCTGTGCAAATGAAGAGGGCACTTCTTTAAATGCCGCATGCCAGCTCCCCGCCTTACTCTCGGCTCCTCTCACCATATAGCTTAACAGCGATATTCCAAATGTTGCTCCCGCCGTCATAAGAGCCGCTGAAAGCACCACCCCCGCAATGGTCACAAGTGTCCGGCTTTTATTCTTCTTTAAATTTTCAAATGCAGCCTTATGAAATATATTCATGAACGCACCATCCTTTCATCCCGTATGACCCTGCCGTCGGAAATGCCGATAATGCGGTCCGCCTCAAGCGCAATGTCCTCATCGTGGGTGACAAGCAGAAGCGTCTGCCCGTATATGCGGTTGCTCTCTTTTAAAAGCTTGATAATCTCATGTCCGTTCCTGCTGTCAAGGCTCCCTGTCGGCTCATCGGCAAGCATCACCTGCGGCGCATTCATCAGCGCCCTCCCGATAGCGACGCGCTGCTGCTGTCCTCCTGAAAGCTGGTTCGGCAGATGGTTTTGCCGCTCTTCAAGCCCTAAAAGATGGAGAAGCTCATATAACCGCTTTGCGTTCACCTTCCTTCCATCCATCAGCACCGGCAGCGTAATGTTCTCCACCACATTGAGCGTTGGAATCAGATTGTGGAACTGATAGATAAGCCCTACCTGTCTCCGTCTGAAAATTGCCAGCCTGTCGCTGTTCTGGGCGTAGACATCCTGTCCGTTTAAGAAAATCTTTCCGCTTGTCGGCACATCCACACAGCCGACGGCATGAAGCAAAGTAGACTTTCCAGAGCCTGAGGCACCTATTATCGCCGTAAACTCTCCCTTTTTAATGTCAAGTGAAACATGGTCCAGAGCGGTCACCTTGTTATCGCCCGTACCGTAGACTTTGCATAAATCCTGAATCTTTAGAAATTCCACTGTATAAACCTTCCTTTCTTCGTATGATTTGGAACTAGCTTTACTATAGTCTCTTTCACTTACATTCCGGTGACATTCAAGTGACAGTTCCGTCACTTTGGAAAACGGATAATGAAAACTGCTCCACCCTCCGGATGGTTTTTTGCGGCAATCGTTCCACCCTGCCGGATCACAATGCTCCTGCTGAGCGCCAGGCCGATGCCAAAGCCCACCGTGTGCGAATCCTCTCCCCTGTAATACCGGTCAAAGATCTTTAAAAGCTCTTTCTCCTTAAAGCCCCTCCCGCTGTCATGTACTGAAATTTCTGTATAGAGTGCGGTATCCTGACAGATGATCCGTATTTTCCCACATTCCTTTGCGCTCTCCATGCAGTTCTTTAATACATTTTTCAGCCCTTCCGCCAGCCATTCAAAATCGCCCGTAATACAGACTCCCTCCGGCGCCTCCACCTCCAGGGATATCTCATGGATCTCCATCGGAATCAAAAGCGGATGAAGAGCTGCTTCTATAAGCTTCTTTACATCAAGCTTTTCTCTCCGGAAAGTAATAATGCCTGCATCCAGACGAGACAGCTTAAGCAGGGAAGTCAGCAGCATATCCATCTGTGCAAACAATTGCTCCGTCTCGAAAAGAAGCTCCCTTTTAACATCCTCCTGCGGATGATTTTCAAGCAGCGACAGAATTAAATTAGCGGAAGTAAGGGGCGTCCTGAGCTGGTGGGCAATGTCTTCCAGAGATTGGGCCAAATGTTCTTTTTCCCTTTTCAAGGCATTGTTCTGCTCCCGGAGCCGGAGTGTCATCTTTCCAATCTCACTCTTTAAGATGGACAGTTCTCCCTCCTCACAGTCTGCAATATAGACCTTCTCTGCATCATGCAGCACTTGATTGATTTCCTCAGATATCTGCGCAATTTTTCCGTATCTTTCCCTTGTAAACAGGAAAAAAAGAAAACCGGATAATAATATAGAGAAAGCAGCAAGGAATCCTGCCGCCGGATGGATATTATATGCGGCAAGAATTGTTCCGAAAGCTATCAGGAAAAACATACTTGCAAATTTTCTGATTTCCTTATTCCGAAGCATAGTTTTCCGCCTCTCTCCCCAGCCTGTATCCCATTCCCCTGACAGTCAGGATGATTTGCGGCTTCGTGGGGTCGTCTTCTATCTTCTCTCTCAGACGCTTGATATATACCGTCAGCGCATTGTTCGTTACAAACTCCCCGGATGCATCCCACACCTCGTTTAACAGTCTGTCTCTGGTGATAACGCTTTTCGGAGCGCCGACAAACACAAGCAGCAGACGGTACTCCAATGCCGATAGAAAAACCTCGTTTCCGTTTTTCTTTACGATTCCGCTTGCGGTGTCTACGCAAAGTGCTCCGATTTTAAAAACCGTTGGAGCCTTCCCGCTTTTTCTCAATGCTGCCCGTATACGCGCAATCAGCTCACGGGGGCGGAACGGCTTAGTAATATAGTCGTCCGCCCCCATCGTAAGTCCCGTAACCACGCTCGCCTCATCTTGCGACGCCGTCAGAAAGAGAACGGGAATATCCTGCCATGCCTTAATCTCCGTACAGACTGCAAATCCGTTCCCGTCCGGAAGAGAGATATCCACCAGCGCCAAATCAAATCTCTTGTCCAAAAGGCATGAGACAGCCTCGCTCTTTGTAAAAGCACAGGTCACCGCAAATCCTTCCGAGCGAAGCAGCAACGAAAGATTCTTTGCAATCACGCCGTCATCCTCTACTAAAAATATCTGTTTCATACGCCCTCCTTAAAAAATAGGAGGAGCTTGCCGCTCCTCCCGCCATCCTGTCGGTATTTATTTTTCCATCTGCCGGGTTCTGGCCTCTTCCCGCTCAGCTATCTGCCTCGCCGTCTTCTCCAGCCTTTCTGTAACCGCTCTCGCACGCTCCCGCTGCGAAGCGCCCATCTGGTTCGCGCGCTCATGCTGCCCTGCCTCAAGCGTCTTCACTCTTTCCTGTTCTCTTTCGGCTATTTGGTGAGCTATCTCCTGCTGCCTGTCAGTGACCGCTCTCGCACGCTCCCGCTGGCCTCCCACTGCCCGCACCGTACTTTTCTGCTTTCCGCTTTGGCCTTCTTTCGTCTCACTGTCAGACTCCTGGCCCGTCTCATCCTGGCCCGGCGCATCATCCTGATCCGACGTCTCCTGATCCGGCTGCTGTTTTGTCTGCTCCTGCTTCGTTGCATCAGCCGCAAATACCGCCTGAACGCCAAAAAACGCTGCAAATGCCATGCAAATAAGCAATACTTTCATTAAATTTCCAACACGTCTTTTTCTCATAGTCATTCCTATAACATCATTCCTATAACATCATTCCCATTACATACAAATCATAATATGTTCCGTCAAGCAGCGTTGAATTTCTCCGGCAGCCTTCCACTATGAATCCGAACTTCATATACAGCTCCACTGCTTTTACATTATCCGCACGGGTATCCAGGCTGATTCTTGTAGTCACGCCATTTCCTCTGGCCCACTCGATGAGCTGGCAAATCAGCTCCGTACCGATGCCCTGTCCCTGATATTTTTTCGCTACCACGATGCCAAGCTCTCCGTCATGCCTTGCCTTGATTTTCGAGGAAGAATGAATGGTCGCAATTCCTGCTATCTCGTCCCCGTCCATCGCCAGCAGCATAATACTTGCTTTTTTATCCTTCAGCGAGCGGATTTCTTCCTCCTGCTCCTTCACGCTCATAGGATATTCATCCTTCTCAAAACTTAAATAGCTCGTTTCCCCGCCGACAAAATTATAAAAATCGACAATCTTTTCTGCGTCACTTTCCTGCGCTCTCCGGTAATTCACCTGCGCCATAAATTTTACCTCTCTTTCAATCCTTTGTACATTTTATTCATATGTTTCCCTGTGGACCTTCATCCACAGCTCATCCGCCGCTTCTCTCGGCTCTGGTACGCTCTCCGGCATCCCCAGCGATAATACGGCCTCCAGCCTATGGCTTTTGGGAAACTTAAGCAACTTTCTTAAATACGCTTCCGTACTCTCTCCGCCGGCGGCTTTCCTGAGCCTCCCCTGAATCCAGCAGCTTCCCACGCCAAGACAGCTTGCCGCCAGATGCATGTTCGACATAACAATGGAACAGTCCTCCGTCCATACATCCGTCTTTGTCTCATCGGCAATAACTACAATCGCGGCATCGGCACCCTCAAGCATCTTTGCGCCGTGATCGCGGCAGTCCGCCATCTTGCGCAGCGTATCCTTGTTTTTGACAACAATCATCTCCCACGGCCTGATTGCACGTCCGGAGGCAGATAAAAGGCCCGCCTCAAGAATCTTCCTGATATCTTCCTCACTGACAGTTTCAAAAGTGTAGGAACGTACACTTCTTCTCTGTCTCATTATCTCTAATAAGTCCATAATCAATCCTCCATGCCGTCCGGCATACCGCTATTCCTTTTCCGGCGTAATCTCCAGTCCCAATTCTTCCAGCTGCTTTGCATCTACGGCTGTCGGCGCCTCTGTCATAAGGTCGGAAGCATCTTTTATCTTCGGGAATGCGATAACGTCCCGGATGCTGTCCGCCTTTGCCATAAGCATGATAATCCGGTCAAGCCCGTAGGCAAGCCCTGCATGGGGCGGCACGCCGTACTTAAATGCCGTCAGAAGGAACCCGAACTGCTCTTTTGCCTGTTCCGGCGTAAATCCGAGAACCTCAAACATCTTGTTCTGGATATCCGGATCGAAAATCCGGACACTTCCGCCGCCGATTTCATTCCCGTTTAAAACAATGTCATAAGCCTTTGCCCGCACTCTCCCCGGATCACTGTCGATATATGCAAGGTCTTCCTCCATCGGCATCGTAAACGGATGGTGCATCGCCATAAAGCGGCTTTCCTCCTCGCTCCACTCAAGCAGCGGAAATTCTGTGACCCAAAGGAATTTATACTCATCTTTATCAAGAAGCCCCATCTGTTTAGCCAGCTCCAAACGAAGCGCTCCAAGCACCGCCCACACAACCTTATTTTTGTCGGCCGCAAAAAGAAGCAGGTCCCCGTTTTCTGCGCCCATCGCTTCTATGAGCTTTTCCGTCTCTTCCTCCGTCATAAATTTTGCAAACGAGGACTTCACCGTCCCGTCCTCCTGCACCGCCATGTAAGCGAGCCCCTTTGCGCCGTAATCCTTGGCAAAGCTTACTAATTTATCTATCTTTTTACGGGGCATCGCTCCCTGCCCTTTTGCATTGATTCCCCGGACGGTTCCGCCGTTTTCAATGGCGCCCTTAAACACGGCAAACTCACTGTTTTTTACAACTTCCGTGACATCCGTAAGCTCCATGCCAAAGCGGATGTCCGGCTTGTCGGAGCCATAGCGGTCCATCGCCTCCTGCCAAGTCATCCTCGGCAAGGGAAGCGGCACGTCTACGCCAAGCACCTCGGCAAATAATTCTTTTAACAGTCTTTCATTGACGTCAATGACATCATCCACGTCCACGAAAGACAGCTCCATATCAATCTGGGTAAATTCCGGCTGCCGGTCCGCACGAAGATCCTCATCCCGGAAACACTTTGCCAGCTGGAAATAACGGTCGCAGCCGGAGCACATAAGCAGCTGCTTGAAAAGCTGGGGCGACTGGGGCAGCGCATAAAAATGTCCCTGATGGATCCGGCTCGGCACAAGGTAATCTCTCGCTCCCTCCGGCGTGCTCCCAATTAAGACCGGCGTCTCAATCTCAAGAAAGCCTTCCGCCGCAAGGAACCGGCGGATCAGCGTCGCCGCCTTGCTCCTCATCATCAGATTCCGCTGCATATCAGGCCTTCTAAGGTCAAGATATCTGTATTTGAGACGTATTTCCTCTTTTGTCTTTGAGTTCTCCTCAACCGGAAACGGCGGCGTCTCAGACTCAGCAAGAATCCGCAGTGTCTGCGGAATAATTTCAATCTCCCCTGTGGCGAGGTTTTCATTCACTGCACCGGAACGCTTTTCTACCATTCCCACAACAGCCACTACATACTCCGCCCGAAGCCGTGCCGCCTTCTCAAGCAGCGCTTCCTCTGATTTTCCTTCCTCAAATACTACCTGAATAATGCCGGAACGGTCTCGCACATCTACAAACACCAGCCCGCCTTTATTCCTGTTTTTCTGAACCCACCCCATGATGGTTACGGTCTCACCGACATTCGCCGCCGTAATTTCCGCACAGCGGTGGGTTCTCTTTAGACCCTTCATCAACTCTGCCATCTTTCACCTCTCCTTTATCTCTCACTCTTCTAAACATTTCCTGCATTCCTGGTTCGTTCGCTAATCTCCATAGCACTCCTGGATTTCTTCATACCCGTCTGCAATAAGCTGCTCCTTCTGGAACTTCTTGTTCTTTTTCATGTTAACAATCAGCACCTGCATACCCGTTTCCCTGTCTTTTTTTGCACTGTCCAGAATCTTTAATACTTCCTCTTTCGGAAGCTTTTTATCTAACAAGTATGCTTTTTTAACACCCTTTTTGGGCGCCTGATACCCATTTTCCA
>CAJTUQ010000108.1 GCA_910579335.1 uncultured Dorea sp.
GGTGCTTTTAGAAAATGCGCTGTATGAAGTGGAAATGCTGGAAAAGTTTGATGCGGCGGCCGAAGAGATTCTTAAGAGAATGCCGGATTTAGTGCTGTTAGACCTGAATCTTCCGCAGGAATCTGGGTTTGATATCTGTGCGCAGGTACGCGCAGAGTCAGATGTGCCGGTTATTTTTCTGACAAGCCGGACGGATTCGGCGGATGAGCTTAACGGGATGCTTAGGGGCGGCGATGACTACATCACGAAGCCGTTTTATCCGCCGGTGCTTCTGGCGCATATTGCAGCGGTTTTAAAGAGAGTGAAAAAGCCTGACAGAGAGAAGAGCCTGTTGGAATATAAGGGGGTAAAGCTGCATCTGGCAAAGGGGTGTGCAGAATATAAAGGGAAGAGTGTCGAACTGTCCAAAAACGAAATGAAGATACTGCATTGCCTGTTTCTCAGGCAGGGTGAGATTGTGCCGAGGATGGAAATGATTGAGGAGCTTTGGGACAACCAAGTGTATATTGACGACAACAGTTTAAGCGTTAATATGACCCGGCTGAGAAACAAGCTGAAAAGTATCGGCGTACAAGGGTTTATTGAGACCAAACGGGGAATGGGGTATTGCATATGACCTTTTCAGCATACATAAAGAATAAGCTGCTTCCTATAATCCTGCATATTTTCTGCATGCTTGTACTTTTTTTCTTTCTTCACGCCACAGGGTATCCGGATAATTATTCCGTATTGGTACTGTCCTGCTGGATGTTAATTACTGCCGCATTTTTTTCGGCGGACTATTGCGGGAGGAGGAAATACTTCTCTGAAATATCAAAGCTTTTAAAGGAGACGGACAAGCGTTACCTCCTTGGCGAATTGATGCCAAAATCTTTGAAGCTGGAGGATCGGCTTTATAAGGAAATGATTCGGCTTGCCGGCAAATCTGTGATCGAGCGAATACGCAAAGCGGAGCAGGAGAAGAAAGAGTACCGCGAATTTATTGAAAGCTGGGTGCATGAGATAAAGGCTCCTATTACAGGAGTGTCTTTAATTTGCGAAAATAATAAGAGTGAGCTTACCAAGCGCATCTGGCTTGAAAACAGGAAGACAGAAAACTATGTGGATATGGCGCTTTATTATGCCAGAGCCGGCGAGGTTTACAAGGATTACATGATCCGGGAAACAGATTTGTCGGAGACTGTTTCATCGGTGCTTTCGGGGAATAAATATGAGCTGATACAAAGCGGCGTGCAGGTTACGGTTGACTGCGGGCATGCTGTGTATACGGACGGGAAATGGATCGCCTTTATATTGAACCAGCTTGTTTTAAACAGTGTGAAATATAAAAATGGCGATAAAGAGCAGCTATGTATCCGCACGGAGGAACAGGAGCGGAGCGTACGGCTTGTGGTGGAGGACGACGGCATAGGAATCAAGAAAGAGGAACTGCCGCGTATTTTTGAGAAGGGATTTACCGGCAGTAACGGGCGCATGACGCAGCGAGCAACGGGAATGGGGCTGTATCTGTGCAAAAGCCTCTGCAAAAAGCTTGGGATAGGGATAACCGCTCTTTCAAAAGAAGGGGAAGGAACGAGGATCATCCTGGAATTTCCCGTGGGGGATTATTATGCGCGGGAATAAAAGTGTAACTTTCATGGAAGATATTCACAGATTCCACTTATTAATACTGTCAAACCGGACGATATAAATATTAGTGTACTGGCCTGTTTTCGGCGGTACGGGAGGGCCTTTTGAGCTTCATTTTATAAAAGATTTTGGGCCTGAAAGGAAAGGAGAGAGGATATGATAAACAGCATCCGGAATTTTAAAATCAGTTTAAAGCTTTATATCCTTGTGGGTGTTGCATTAATTGGCATGCTCATCATCGGAGGGATGTCGTTCTTTCTGATGAACAGAATGAACGACAAGACCAGCGATATTACGACGAGCTGGCTTCCGAGCGTGGATGTGGCGAGGGAGATGGACGCTACGATTTCCAATATACGCCTGAACGAGCTGGCGTATCTTACGGCTGGTTCTGATGAAATGGCGGAGCAGAGTCTTATGTATGTTGAGAAGGAAAAGGGCGACATGGAGACGCTTCTGGCAAAATATGAAGGTTTGATTGACGAAGAAGAACGGGAGTTTTATGATAAGTCTAAAAACCTCTGGACGCAGTACAGCGCAGCTGACGATGAACTGATGGAACTGGCAAAGCAGGGTCAGACAGCGCAGGCGCGTGCAATCCTGGACGGAGAGTGCGTAGAGCTGTATGGTGCGATCCAGAGTTCTTTCAGTGATATTATCACGTACAATTCAGAGGGAAGCGATGCGGTATCTGCGGAGAGCGCATCCTTTTACAAGATATCTCTGGCAGCTATGTCGGCGATTATGATAGTGATTATTATTATTGGAGTTATATTTTCATTTGTGATTATACGGGGAATCAAGTTCCCGATATTTGAGATTGAAAGTGCTGCTGTAAAGATAGCGCAGGGCAATCTTGATGCGGAGATTGCTTATACGTCCAAGGACGAGCTGGGCGTTTTGTCAGACCAGATGCGGGAACTGATACGCAAGCTCAGAGCCATTATCAATGATGAAAATGAATTTTTGGCGAAGATGGCTTCGGGTGATTTCAACGTTGATTCCATATGTGAACAGGAGTACATAGGCGGTTTTTACCCGCTTCTGGTATCATTTCGGGCAATTGCGGAAAAGCTTAATGATACAATGCTTCAAATCAGTGAGAGCTCCTCTCAGGTTGCAAATGGCTCCGAGCAGGTATCCAGCGGAGCGCAAGCCTTGTCACAGGGGGCGACGGAGCAGGCAAGCTCTGTTCAGGAGCTGGCCGCTACGATTTCCGAGATTTCCGAGAAGGTAAATGAAAATGCGCAGAATGCTCAGCAGGCGAGCGAGATGGCGAATAGTGTGGGCAGCGAGATGGAAGCGAGCAACCAGAAAATGCAGGGCATGATTCACGCCATGAATGAGATTAGCAGATGCTCAGATGAAATTAGCAAGGTAATTAAAACTATTGAAGATATTGCGTTCCAAACGAATATCCTTGCTTTAAATGCCGCGGTTGAGGCGGCCCGCGCAGGTTCCGCCGGAAAGGGTTTTGCAGTCGTGGCAGACGAAGTCCGCAATCTGGCAAGCAAGAGTGCGGAAGCTTCAAAAAATACGGCTGTGCTCATAGAGAACACCCTGACCGCAGTGAAAAACGGGACGATGATTGCGGATGAGACGGCGGAATCTCTGAAACAGGCAGTGGAGGGAGTCGGCGAGGTGACCGGTATCGTAGGCCAGATTTCCGAAGCCAGCAGCAATCAGGCGGCGGCTGTTTCTCAGGTTACGATGGGTATTGACCAGATTTCCAGCGTGGTGCAGACCAACTCTGCGACTGCCGAAGAAAGTGCGGCGGCCAGCGAGGAATTGTCCAGCCAGTCGCGGCTTATGAAAGAGCTGGTGGGAAGATTTAAGCTGAAAGACGGCGGAATGCGTTAGGCTGGTTGAAACCTTTCAAAATTGTAATCTTTCCGTAATGTTATACGATACAAAGATAAATATATATCTGTTAAAATTACCCTTATCTGACAGGAAGGAAACGGTTCTTGCCAGGAAGGGTAATTTTTAAATTATAAGTATACGTATTAGGCGGAAAAGACAGGAGGAATATAAGTATGGAACAGTACATCCGCATATGTGATGTGGAAAAATATTACGGAAATGGTTCCAATGTGACGAAAGCGGTAGACCGGGTGAATTTTACTGTTGAGAAGGGAGAGTTCGTCGGGGTAATGGGGGCATCCGGCTCCGGGAAGACGACGCTCCTCAATATGCTTTCTACTATAGACCGGGTGACGGCCGGCCATATTTTTTACGGGGATACGGATATTACGGAGCTTTCAGAAGACGGGCTTTCAGAGTTCAGAAAGAGGAATCTGGGTTTTGTATTTCAGGATTATAATCTTTTGGATACATTGACTATTGAAGAAAATATTATCCTTGCCATGACTATTCAAAACAAGGGAAAGGAAGAGATGAAAGAAAAATGTGGCATGATGATGAAACTGCTTGGCATTGAGGACATTAAGGGGAAGTTCCCCTATCAGGTATCGGGTGGACAGAAGCAAAGGTGTGCATGTGCACGGGCTTTAATCAACCGGCCGAAGCTCCTTTTGGCGGATGAGCCTACGGGGGCTTTGGATTCAAGGTCGGCGCAGACACTTCTTGAGACATTTCTGCGGATGAATGAAGAGCTTGCGGCAACGATATTTATGGTGACTCATGATGCATTTTCAGCAAGCTACTGCAGCAGAATCCTATTTTTGAAGGACGGAAAGATTTTCCACGAGCTGATCCGAGGGGGAAGAGAGAGAAGGGTGTTCCTAAATGAGATTCTTGATGTGCTGTCGCTGACAGGAGGTGAGCTTTCAAATGCTTTTTAAACTTGCGGTAAGAAATGTGAAACGTTCGGCCAGAGATTATTTGGTGTATGTTATTACAATGACTTTTGTAACGGCGCTGATGTTTGCCTTTAACAGTATTATCTTCTCTCCGGATATACGGGAAAGGATTGACATGGTGGGAGTTATGGCGGCATTGGTCGGGCTTGCTACTTTTTTCATCGTTATTATTATAGCATGGCTCATTAACTATATGGTTCGGTTTATGCTGCAAAAGCGCAGCCGGGAGTTTGGGACCTATCTACTTCTCGGCATGAGGAAAAAACAGATTTCGAAGCTCTATATGCGGGAAAACATGCTGATGGGCGCAGGGGCGTTTGCTGTCGGCCTCCTTTTTGGAATGCTGCTTCAGCAGATTCTTATGGCGGTGCTTTACACCATGCTGCAGACAGATTATGAGCTGCATTTGGAGTTTAACGTCTGGTGTCTCCTGACGACGGCGGGATGTTACGCAGGTTGTTATTTTCTGGCGCTGTTCCGGTGCAAAGGGCGGTTTAAAAAGATGAACATCTGCGACCTTATGAGTGCAGGGAAGAAGAACGAGGAGATTCAGGAATCTCATGAACAGGCGAAGAGATGGCTTCTGCCGCTGTCGGCCGCATTTTTGCTGCTGTTTGGGCTTTGGCTGTTTTTCGGAGGGGCCATAGACGGGTGGAATGGCGGGACTATCCTAGGGTTTCTTGTCGGCCTTGTGCTGACAATATATTTGTTCTATACAGGGCTGGCGTCTTCGATTGTCTGTTATATCCGGGAGGAGAAAAAAGGGATCTATAAGGGACAGAACCTTTTTCTTCTCAGGCAGCTGTCCTCGAAGATTAAGACGATGCGGTTTACGATGGGAACGATTACGGCGCTTTTTATGCTTGCGTTCTTAGGATGCACGGTAGCGATGATGTTTAGTGATTACCAGAACAAAGTCCTGAAGGAAAAGTTCCCGTTTGACGTGCAGATATATAGCAGGAATGCGGACGATGATTTCAAGCGGGAGATGGAAGTGATTGAAGAGACGTCCGAGGTGGAAGAAGCGTATCCGTACCGTATATACACGAATAGGACGGCTCAGGTAAACGTGTGGCTCTATACGCATCTGCGGGAATTTGGCAGCATGTATGTTACGCCGGAGGGGGAACCGGATGAAGAAGCGCTTTCTTTGCGGGACGATGGCTGTTACTGTGAATATGATACCTATATGCGGCTCTCGGACTACAACCATCTGCGGAAGATGCTTGGGTACGGCGCAGTTTCCCTCGGTGAAGATGAATATGCCATCCATATAAAGAAGCGGGTGTTTAAGGAGACGCAGGATTTTTCCCGCTGTCTGACAATACCGGGAAAGGAGGAGAAACTTAAGTTTTCCGGGTATTATACGGAGCCGTTTTCTCAGGATGGGCATAACGGCGGCGACTATGTGATTGTAGTGCCGGATGGGACCGGCGGGCTTTTCCCCTACTATGCGGAGCTTGCGGTGGACATCAAGGGGGAAGCGCCGGCGGACCTTAGTAAGCGGCTGGATGATTTGGATAAGGAAGATGCATACAGTTATTTGGACTGGGGCGAGGACGGGGATGAGGAAGTGTCGGACGGTCCGGATAACTCCTGTTGCGGGTCGGATGCAATTATTACGTATGCCGCCGTGAATCTTGTGCGGGACAATGTAATTCCGGAAGTAAAATATATGCTCTCTTCCATAGTATTTCCCTGTTTTTACATCGGGCTTGTGTTTGTGTGCGTGGCGCTTACCGTGCTGTCGGTGCAGCAGCTCAGCGACTCAAACAAATACAAATTCCGTTATGGAGTGCTGTATCGGATGGGGGCGGGCAGGAGAGAGATTTCCGATGTTATCAGGAGACAGCTTATTGCCTACTATCTTTGTCCTGCATTGTTTGCGACAGTGATTACAGGAATTATCGCCCTGTTCATCAGCAGGAAATTTATCTTTTATACAGGGGTGGAGACCGAGGTTTTCCAGTATTTCGGGTTTTCTTTTCTTTTGTTTTCCGGGATTTATGTTTTGTATTTCCTTACGACGTATATACAGTTTGTGCAGAATGTGGAAAGCGGGCGTTGACACTGCAAAAAAGTCATATCGGTATTGAAATTTAAAAAATTTTCGATTATACTTTGTTCCAATAAATGTTAAATGAGAGGAAAGTATAAGATGTCTGTCAAGGTAAGCAAAAAGAGAGTGTTTGATATTATTCAGATTGGATATTACGGGGATTGGCAGAGCAAGGCGTTTGATATTTGTGTAATCGTCATGATACTTATGAATTTGTTTATTGCGATTTTCCAGACCTTTGACGGTTCTGAGCCGTATAGGGAGCTTATGAACGCAATCGAGTTTGTCACGGTGGCGGCATTTGCCGTGGAGTATGCGCTGCGGCTGTGGACGGCTGAATATTTGTATCCGGAGATGGAAAGAAAAAGGGCAGTGCGCAGGTACGTACTGTCCTTTAACGGGGTTATAGAGCTTTTGGCGTTTCTGCCCTATTTCCTCCCATTCTTCTTTCCGGCGGGAGCGGTGGCATTCCGGATGTTCAGGGTGGTAAGGCTTTTAAGGCTCTTTCAAATCAACGCATATTATGATGCATTGAATGTAATCGGGGATGTTATCACTGGGAAGAAAGACCAGATACTTTCCTCGGTATTCATCATTATGGTGCTTATGGTCGCCTCGTCTTTAGTTATGTATAATCTGGAGAACCCTGTGCAGCCGGACGTATTTGAGAATGCGTTTTCCGGTTTTTGGTGGGCGGTCTCGACGCTGCTTACAGTGGGATACGGAGATATTTACCCGGTTACCATTGCCGGACGTATATTTGGAATCGTTATAACCTTTCTGGGGGTAGGAATGGTTGCCATCCCTACAGGTATCCTGTCAGCGGG
>CAJTUQ010000109.1 GCA_910579335.1 uncultured Dorea sp.
CAAACTGGCGCAAACCATAACTGCCGCGGGTACCGTTCACAACGTGCCGGGCGGCGGCAATCACATCGCCAACAACCGCGCTGGCCGTCGGCAAGGAGCCTGCGCCCCGGCCGTAAAACATCGACTGACCCAGCGCGTCGCCCTCCACAAACACCGCATTAAAAACATCATTCACATTGTACAATGGGTGCTCCGGATAGAGCATGCACGGTGCGACGATTGCATGGAGACGGTCTCCGACTCTTTTGCTGGACGCCAAAAGCTTAATGGTGGTCCCCATAGCTTTCGCATATTTCATATCTTCTACGGTAATCTTTGTAATTCCTTCGCAATAAATATCTTCAAAATCCACCTGCTGCCCGGAAATCAACGATGAGAGGATTGCAATCTTGCGGCACGCATCGTAGCCTTCCACATCCGCTTCCGGATTGCGCTCCGCATAGCCGTTAGCCTGCGCCTCCTTTAACACCGTGTCATAATCCGCTCCCTCATAGAACATTTTTGTCAACATATAGTTGGTCGTTCCGTTGAGTATGCCGGTAATCTCCTCAATCTCATCTGCCGTCAGAGAGGAGTTTAAAGGGCGGATAATAGGGATTCCGCCGCCCACGCTTGCTTCAAATAAGAAATTAATGTTTTTCTCCTTCGCAATCGAGAGAAGCTCAGCCCCGTGTTTTGCAACCAGCGCTTTATTAGAAGTAGCCACACTCTTTCCTGCCTGAAGACATCTTTTTACAAATGTATAGGCCGGCTCAATCCCTCCCATGACCTCAACGACAACCTGAATTTCATCGTCGCGGATAATCGTTTCAAAATCATGGATAATTTTCTCCTGTACCGGATCGCCCGGAAAATCTCTTAAATCCAGGACATATTTAATATTCAGTTCCTCGCCGATTCTCTGGTTGATACGGGCGCCGTTCGTGTTTACTACCTCCACGACGCCGGAGCCGACTGTTCCATAACCCATCACTGCTACATTTATCATAACTTTCCTCCCTCTGTCTGCTGCATAGTTTCCTTTAGCCAGGCATTGATAAATGTATCAATATTCCCGTCCAGCACAGCAGTCACATTACTGTTTTCCTCATTCGTCCTATGATCCTTCACAAGCGTATAGGGCTGCATAACATAGGAGCGTATCTGATTTCCAAAACCTATCTCTTTCACCTCTCCGCGGATATCCGACACCTTCTCCGCCTGCTCCTGCTCCTTTAAAAGAGTAAGCTTTGCCTTCAGCATCTGCATCGCTTTCTCTTTATTGTGGTGCTGGGAGCGTTCATTCTGGCACTGCACTACAATTCCCGTAGGAAGATGCGTAATGCGGATTGCCGAGGACGTCTTATTGACATGCTGTCCTCCTGCGCCGCTTGCACGGTAAGTATCGATTTTCAAGTCATCATCGTCAATCTCTATGTCAATTTCCGTTTCGATATCCGGCACCACGTCACAGGACGCAAAAGACGTCTGTCTCTTTCCGGCGGCATTAAACGGTGAAATCCGCACCAGCCTGTGCACGCCCTTCTCAGATTTTAAATAACCGTAAGCATTCTCGCCGCTCACCTCGAAAGTCACCGTCTTAATACCGGTGATATCCCCGTCAAGATAGTCTAAAACCGTAATGGCAAACCCTTTTCGCTCCGCCCAGCGGCTGTACATGCGGTACAGCATCCCGGCCCAGTCGCAGGATTCCGTTCCGCCGGCCCCGGCGTGAATGGTCATAACCGCATTGCAGGAATCATATTCCCCCGCAAGCAGCGTCTGTATTCTCAGTTCTTCATAGCAGGACTCGAAGCTTTGAATCTCCTCCTCAATATCCTTCACTAAAGAAGCATCCTCTTCTTCATAGCCCATCTCAATCAAAAGCAGGATATCTTCATAGCTTGCATACATTGCATGTATCTTTTTCACGAACTCCTGCAGATATTTGAGTTCCTTCATAATTTTCTGGGATTCCTCCGGATTATCCCAGAAGCCTGGCTCCTCTACTTTGCGTCCAAGCTCTTCAATTCTGTTCTCCTTGCCGGCGGTGTCAAAGTGAATCCCTCATCTCGGCAAGAGGTTCTTCATAAGCATTCATCAATGTCTTAAACATATCAAGCTCAACCACTCTATCACCTCTTTCAGATTATTTTATATATTGTTACCTTCTCCCGCAGCACTGCTTGTATTTCTTCCCGCTTCCGCACGGGCACGGGTCATTCGGATATACCTTTTTATCTGCGCGCTTCTTAGGAGTACGGGCGGCACTGTCGTCTTTGTTGGTTCCCGTTACCTTCGCGACCTGCTCTCTCTCTACCTTCTGCTCGATTTTTACATGGAACAGCGTACGCACCGTATCCTCGGTAATGGCGTTCGTCATCTCTCCAAACATGTCATAGCCAAGCATCTTGTATTCAACCTTCGGGTCCCTCTGCCCGTATGCCTGAAGCCCGATTCCCTGCCTGAGCTGGTCCATGTCGTCAATATGATCCATCCACTTCGCATCAATGACTTTTAACAGAACCACGCGTTCGATTTCACGCAGGTGCTCCGCCTCCGGGAACTCTGCCTCCTTTACCTCGTAAGCCTTTGCTGAACGCTCTTTAAGCATATGCTTAAGCTGCTTCTGGCTCAGGCCTTTGACATCCTCCTCTGTAACAGGCTCCATCGGAATCGTCGCCCGGATGGCTCTGCCAAGTTCCTTTAAATTCCATTCTTCATAATCCAAATCAGCCGGAATCATCCTGTCCACCGTATTTTCAAGATAGTCATTTATCATATGGAAGATCGAATCCCGCATGTTTTCTCCATCGAGAACTCTCCGTCTCTCCTCATAGATAATCTCCCGCTGCTCATTCATAACCTGATCGTACTCTAACAGGTTCTTACGGATTCCAAAGTTGTTGCTTTCAATCTTTTCCTGCGCCTTTTCAATAGCACTGGAAAGCATCTTGTGCTCAATCTGCTCTCCTTCCTCTACGCCGAGAGCAGTAAAGATATTCATAAGCCTTTCCGAACCAAACAAACGCATCAGGTCGTCTTCAAGGGAAATATAGAATCTGGATTCCCCCGGATCCCCCTGACGTCCGGAACGTCCTCTCAGCTGGTTGTCGATACGTCTGGATTCATGGCGCTCCGTACCGATAATCTTAAGCCCTCCCGCCTTCCTTGCTTCTTCGTCCAGCTTGATGTCCGTACCACGTCCCGCCATATTGGTAGCAATCGTAACTGCGTCATGCACGCCTGCCTGCGCTACGATTTCCGCCTCCATCTCATGGTACTTGGCATTCAGTACATTATGCTTAATTCCCCGCCGTTTTAACATCCCGCTCAAAAGCTCTGACGTCTCAATCGTAATCGTACCGACTAATACCGGCTGGTGGTTTGCATGAGCCGCCTCTATCTCATCGCATACCGCCTTAAACTTCTCTTTCTGCGTCTTATATACCGCATCATTCAAATCCTTGCGGATAACGGGCACATTGGTCGGAATCTCCACCACGTCCATCCCGTAAATCTCGCGAAATTCTTTTTCCTCCGTCAGCGCCGTACCTGTCATGCCGGCTTTCTTCTCAAATTTATTGAACAGGTTCTGGAAGGTAATCGTTGCAAGCGTCTTGCTCTCCCTCTTCACCTTCACATGCTCTTTCGCTTCAATTGCCTGATGAAGGCCGTCGGAATAACGGCGTCCGGGCATAATACGCCCCGTAAACTCATCGACAATAAGAACCTCGTCGTCCTTTACCACGTAGTCCTGATCCTTAAACATCAGGTTGTGCGCCCTGAGGGCTAATATAATATTATGCTGGATTTCAAGGTTATCTGCATCCGCAAGGTTATCCAGATGGAAAAACTTCTCAACCTTGCGCACGCCGTCTTCAGTAAGATTGATGTTTTTTTCTTTCTCATTTACGATAAAGTCGCCGGTCTCCTCAATATCCTCGCCCATAATGGCATTCATCTTGGAAAACTCTCCGCTCGCCTCGCCTCGCTCAAGCTGACGCGCAAGAATATCGCACGCCTCATAGAGCTTCGTGGATTTTCCGCTCTGTCCGGATATAATCAGCGGCGTCCTCGCCTCGTCAATCAGCACAGAGTCCACCTCGTCAATAATCGCATATTTAAGGCCTCTCTGGACAAGCTGCTCTTTATAAATAACCATGTTATCCCTCAGATAATCAAAGCCGAGTTCATTATTCGTGACGTAAGTGATATCACAGTTATACTGCTCCCTGCGCTCGTCATTGTCCATGCTGTTAAGCACGCAGCCGACCGTCAGGCCGAGGAACTCATGCACCTGTCCCATCCACTCCGCATCACGCTTTGCCAGATAATCATTGACCGTAACGATATTAACGCCCTCTCCGGTCAGCGCATTTAAATAAGCAGGCAGTGTAGACACAAGGGTTTTTCCTTCACCGGTCTTCATCTCCGCGATACGGCCCTGATGGAGAATGATTCCGCCAATCAACTGTACACGGTAATGCTCCATGCCAAGCGTGCGGACGGCGGCCTCCCTCACAACAGCGTATGCCTCCGGCAGAAGATCATCAAGCGTCTCTCCCTGTGCCAGTCTTTCTTTAAATTCCTTCGTCTTACTCTTAAGCTCCCCATCTGAAAGCTTCTGCATCTGCGGCTGTAGTTCCTCAATCGCATCCGCTATCGGATAAATGCGCTTCAGCTCATTCTCACTATGCGTTCCGAATATTTTCTGTAATAAACCCATATCGAAAAAACTCCTTGTCCGTAAAATTTGCTATCCTACATTGTAGCACTAACCCCACCGCAATTCAACCAATTTACAAAGTGTTCACATAAATGTTACTATTCAAAGCCCCGCTAAAAAGAAGGAGCCGCCAAATCACACAAAACTTTTTACCTTATCATAAGATAATTTTCCGCCGAAAATATCCAGCGCACTCCCAATCGTAAAGTCCGTCCGTCCTCCCGTAACTTCCTTAAACCTGGTCAAATCCTCAAAGCCTGCGATTCCTCCCGCATAGGTGACCGGCCGCCCCTCATAGCCGCCTAAGAGCGCCGCCAGATTTTCATCCACGCCGCAGGAGCGCCCCTCTACATCTACGCCGTGGACAAGAAACTCATCACAGTATGAGGATAATTGTTCCAATATCCCTGTCGAAAGCTCTACATCCGTGAATTTCTGCCAGCGGTCCGTCACAATATAATACGCCCCCTCTCTCCTGCGGCAGCTCAAATCGACAACAATATGCTCTCTTCCTACCGCCCTTTGTAAACGTTCAAGATTCTCCCATCGAATCTGCCCGTCTTTAAATACATAAGAGGTTACAATCACGTGGCTCGCTCCCAATGCAAGGAATGATTCCGCATTTCCCTCATGGATGCCGCCTCCCGCCTGAAGACCTCCCGGATAAGCACGGAGTGCTTTTTCCGCCTGCCGGCGTGTGCTTTCATAATATTCCGATTGAGGGGAATTAAGCAGAATCACATGCCCGCCTAAAAGCCCGTCCCTTTTGTACATTTCGGCATAATAATCCGCACTATGTACAGACGTAAAATTTTCCTTCGCTTGATTTCCTTTATCCTTAAGGCTGCCTCCTACAATTTGTTTGACTTTTCCGTTATGAATATCGATACATGGCCTGAATTTCATCCGCACTCCCTCCAAATTCAAAGTATGCAACACGCCCGAACGCTCTGTCAGGTCTTATGAGTATATCACAATTCACTGCAGCATGCAAAAAAACAGGGCAATGCCGTCGCTGACATCCCCTGTCTTTTTATCCTTGTTACCGGTTTGTATCCTCTGCATCACGGTTATTGCCGTCATCCATGCTGTCTCTTACGCCGTCGCCAATCTCGTCCGCGCCGTCTTTTACGTCGTCGCCGATTTCGTCCATGACGTTATCGCCGTTGCTGTTATCATTTCCGTTTGTTGCATCGTTTGTACCGTTCGCATTATCCGTGCCATTGGTGTTTCCGGCATCATCCGCCGTCCCGTTTGCCGTCCCGTCCTGCGCCGCGCCATTGTCGTCTGCATTATTGCTGCTTCCGCACGCTGTCATGCCCATAATAGTTCCCACACAGAGAAATGCAAGAAATAATCTTTTTAACTGCTTCATAGTTACTCTCCCTTTCATGTTCATGTATATTTATCTATTTATCAAGTAAAACTTGTTACCAGTAATATTTACAATTTCAAAAAAAATATACTCTTCCATGATTGGGATTTTTTAACAATCACATCTTTTCTGCAATCAGGCCGCTGCGGTAAGAAACAAGAAGCCGCTCCAAATCCCGAATCTGCTCCTTTAAATCTCTCCCGATATCCGTATCGCCTACCAGTTTGCGCTCTGTCAGACGTTTTACAATCACGCTTCTGGCATGGATGTCATTCTCTTTTTCAATCGCCGCTTCCGTAGACTCAAACGGGTCATGCGCAGCAAGAATCATGCCGTGGGAATTATAAATCAATGTATATCCCGCTATTCCCGTCTCTTTCTGATACGCCTTTGAAAAACCACCGTCGATAACCAGCACTTTTCCGTCGCATTTTACCGGATTCTCTCCGTTTTTGGTCTTAACAGGCACATGTCCGTTGATGATATGGGAATGCGCCGGGTCCAGTTCGAACTCTTTCATTATATTATTTACCGTAGCCTCATCCTCCAGCAGTTCATAATAGGGATTCTTTTTTTCCTTATGCAGTTCTTTCTCCGCCAGGAAATACCGTTCGAAGGTTGCCATCTTATTTTTCCCGAACAGCGGAGAATTTTCATTGAGCCAGATATACCACATCATATCCCTGCCCCGTCTGCGCTCTTTTTCATCCAGCGCATAGAAACCTTTCCTCACATAGCCTTCCAGAACTTCATACAGCGCACGGCCTTTATACGTCTTTCCATACAGACGTACTTCTTTAAAGCTGCCGTCCGTATTCAGCGGCACACACCCATGATACAAAAGATTTCCGTTATGCACTTTATAAAGCGCACCTTTATTTAGAAGGAAGCGCATATGCTTCTGCAGTTTGCTGCAATTTAAGAACGCCTTTTCCAGACGATGCATAATATCCTCTTCCTCGGCGGTAAGTTCATACGGAGCAGTGGGATTTACCGTAGGAAAGTTTGTATCCTTAAGTATATATTCCGTACCGTCAATTTCTATCGTCCCTTTTTCGTAGTCTATGTGGTGAAGGAGATTTCTATCCTCCATGCCAAATTCCGGATTTTCTTTGATAACCTGCCCCTCTACCTTGAACTGGATGACAGACATCGCCTTATGCATCTT
>CAJTUQ010000110.1:0-5092 GCA_910579335.1 uncultured Dorea sp.
AATCCGCGGTCTTTATGAGGGAGTATTAACAGGCAAAGGCTTAAGCTACGGCGGTTCTTTGGCAAGAACAGAGGCGACAGGGTACGGCCTTTTGTATTTGACAGAAGAACTTCTTAAAATTAACGGTCAGGATATTAAAGGAAAGACAGTTGCAGTGTCCGGTTCCGGGAACGTGGCTATCTACGCTGCGGAAAAAGCGCAGCAGCTGGGCGCTAAGGTCGTGACGGTCAGCGATTCTACCGGATGGGTATATGATCCGGACGGAATTGACGTGGCTGCATTGAAGGAGATTAAAGAAGTAAACCGGGCGAGGCTGACGGAGTATAAGAATTACCGTCCGGATTCGGAGTACCATGAGGGACGCGGCGTATGGTCCGTTAAGGTCGATATTGCCCTTCCGTGTGCGACGCAGAACGAGCTTCTTATTGAGGATGCAAAACAGCTTGTTGCCAACGGATGTATTCTTGTGGCAGAGGGCGCCAATATGCCTACTACTATGGAAGCTACAGAGTACCTTCAGGAGAACGGAGTTCTGTTTGCGCCGGGCAAGGCGGCGAATGCGGGCGGCGTTGCTACGTCTGCACTTGAGATGTCCCAGAACAGCGAGCGTTTGAGCTGGAGCTTTGAGGAGGTAGATGCAAAGCTTAAAGATATTATGGTAAATATCTGCCATAACATAGACGATGCGGCAAAACGCTACGGTGCGGAAGGAAATTATGTGATGGGCGCCAATATCGCGGGATTTGAGAAGGTCGTAGAAGCTATGATGGCTCAGGGTATTTGTTAATGGTATGTCTGTAATTTAAGATAAAAGATTGACAGGCTTTGTAAGCGCAGTGTTTACAGGGCCTGTCAGTAAAAAAGAGAAAAAAGTGAAAAACGGGCAAAAAAGTGTTGACAAATCTTGTCATAAGATAGTATAATAGCAAAGCGGGTTCAAGATAAGACTCGTAGAGATATGGGATCATAGCTCAGCTGGGAGAGCATCTGCCTTACAAGCAGAGGGTCATAGGTTCGAGCCCTATTGGTCCCATACCATATCTGGCGGGATAGCTCAGTTGGCTAGAGCACACGGTTCATACCCGTGGTGTCGCTGGTTCAAATCCAGTTCCCGCTACTCGGTTACAAAGGAGACAGTTGTTGACTGTCTCTTTTTTTTATATTATGATAAAGGCAGAGCTGTTTTAGATATTTAAAAAGACGGCCAAAATACAGGGACGAAGAGCGGAAAACCGCAGGAAATACGCAGCGGCTGCAGGAGGAGAGGAAATGACGAAATCACGGTTATTTATTTATATTATTGCAGGAGGATACGTAGCGTACACAGGCGCCGGGCTTGTAAAGAGCGCCGTGTCGCAGAGACCGGATCACTATATGCTCTATCTCGTTATCGGTCTTTTGTTTGTTGTCATCGGGGCTTTTTTTGTTATAAAGAGTTTTTTAAAGCTTTCCAGGGGAGAATATGCAGAGGCGGCAGATCGTTTTGACGAAGGAAGGACAGATTTAGCGGAGGATAGCCGGACGGAAGAACTGCCAAAGGAAGTGTCAAAGAAAGCGGACAAAGAACCGGAGAGAGAAAGAGAACAAGAAGGGGGAACGGATAATGAGGATAGGAATGGGGTATGACGTCCATCGGCTGGTTAAGGGGCGTGAATTGATTTTAGGCGGTGTCAAGATTCCTTATGAAAAGGGGCTTCTCGGACATTCGGATGCGGATGTCCTGCTGCATGCGGTCATGGACGCACTTTTGGGAGCGGCCGCGCTCGGCGATATAGGAAAGCATTTTCCGGATACGGAGCAGGCGTATAAAGGGGCGTCCAGTATCAGCCTTTTAGAGTGCGTAGGTGAAATGATAGATGACAAGCTCTATGTAATCGGGAATATTGATGCGACAATTATTGCCCAGCGTCCGAAGATGGCGCCGTATATAGAACAGATGAGGGAGAATATAGCGAAAGCGCTTAAAATTGACGTGGCGCAGGTGAATGTCAAGGCGACGACAGAGGAGGGGCTTGGGTTTACCGGAAGCGGAGAGGGGATTTCTGCGCAGGCAGTTGCAGGTCTTGAGACGGTGGCAAATTACAGTTATACGGCAGCTGTGGATGAAGCGTGGGACTGCGCAGGCTGCAAAGGCTGCGGGCACGCAGATAAAGAAAGGAATCAGCATGGAGATACGTAGGCTGGGGCAGGATGAAAAAGAATACACCAGAGCGTTGTATGAAGAGGCCTTCCCTGAGGACGGCAAAGGGTTTGTGGATTATTATTATACGGAAAAGATAAAGGACAATCAGATTTATGCGGCGTGGGAGGACGGCGGAATCTGCGGCATGCTTCATCTGAACCCGTATGTGCTGTCTGTGAACGGCTCGGAAAAGAAAGTGAATTATATTGTGGCAGTGGCAACGCAGAAGGAGTACCGCAGAAGAGGATACATGGCGGCGCTTTTAAAGCGAGGACTTGAGGATATGTATGCAGAGGGGCTTTCTTTTACCTTTCTGATGCCGGCTGCGGAAAGTATCTACCTGCCGTTTGATTTCCGGACGGTCTATGAGCAGGAAAAGCGGTATTTTGACAAAGAAAAGGAGAAGGCTCCGATGGTCCCGGCCAAAGAGGAGGACTGCGGTGAACTGGCGGATGCGGCGAATCGTCATTTAAATGCCGGTTATCAAGTGTTTGTAAGGCGTGACGCGGCATATTACCGGAGACTGCTTAAAGAATACGCAAGCGAAGGCGGAAGCCTGATGGTAAAGAAGCGGGACGGGGAGATTACTGACTGCCGTATCTATATGCCCGACGGACCGGAGAAGGAAAAGCCGAAGATTATGGTGCGGATCGTAGACGTTCGCAGGATGCTTCTGTCCGTCAAGGTAGAAAGCCTTACTGCGGCATGTTTTTGCGTCACCGATCCGATTATTGAGGAAAATAACCGCTGCGTGGTAATTATGGGCACGGAGCATTCCGGGGTGATGCTGATGGAGGGGCGGCCGGAAAACAGTGAGGGTACTTTGCCGGTTGCCGCGCTTACGGCTCTTTTGTTTGGGGCAGAGAGTGTGGAAGAGGTGTGTGAAGAAAGAGGCGTTTGTATGACGAAGCGGCTGAAGGATGAGATGCGAAAGCTCATACCGCTTTCAAGGATTTGTCTGAATGAAACGGTGTGAGAAGAATCGATTATTCGTGTGGAGGTGAAAAGATATGAAGGAAGACAGGCCTTTTCTTGGATGGAAGCTGGCTGAGGATTTTATGACTGCCGTATTTGAAAAATGCGGGGTTCCGAAGGAGGACGCATCTGTGTGCGCCGACGTGCTGTTGGAGAGTGACCGGAGAGGAATCGAGAGCCACGGATGCAACAGGTTCAAATCTATTTACATTGACCGGATCAAAGAAGGTACATTAAATCCGAAAACGGAGTACGAGATTGTAAAAGAAACGCCGACCACTGCCGTTGTAGACGGGCACAACGGGATGGGGATGGTGATTGGGACAAAAGCGATGCAGCTTGCCATTGACAAGGCAAAGAAGTACGGCATGGGCATGGCGGCGGTGCGCAATTCCAACCATTACGGGATTGCGGGGTATTATGTGACGATGTGCACGAAAAATAATATGGTGGGAATCACGGGAACCAATGCAAGGCCTTCGATAGCGCCTACATTTGGCGTTGAGAATATGCTTGGGACGAATCCGCTCACTTTCGGGCTGCCTACGGATGAGCCGTTCCCGTTCGTGCTTGACTGTGCGACTTCGATTTCACAGAGAGGAAAGATTGAGTTCTATGCAAAAAACGGGATGGATACTCCGGCCGGGATGGTGATTGGCAATGACGGAAAGGCCGTGACGGACAGTGCGCAGATCTTAGAAGATTTAATCTGCGGAAAGGCCGCGTTTGCTCCTCTTGGCGGGATTGGAGAAGAACTGGCGGGGTACAAAGGTTACGGTTATGCGGCCGTAGTCGAGATTTTATCCGCAGCGCTTCAGGCAGGAAGTTTCCTGAAGATGCTTTCGGGGAAGGATGCAAAGGGCAATAAGATTCCGTATCCGCTGGGACATTTTTTCCTTGCAATCGATACGGAGGCGTTTATGGGAGCGGAGAGCTTTAAAAGAACTGCGGGCGAAATCCTAAGGCAGCTGCGGGCTTCAAAAAAAGCACCGGGACAGGAGCGCATCTTTACCGCCGGAGAGAAGGAATATGAAATCTGGCAGTATAGAAAGGATAAGGGAGTTCCCGTAGGGGAGGCG
The DNA here is from genome assembly GCA_910579335.1 of uncultured Dorea sp. Taxonomy (GTDB): domain Bacteria; phylum Bacillota; class Clostridia; order Lachnospirales; family Lachnospiraceae; genus MD308. The sequence goes on from CAJTUQ010000110.1 coordinate 4,237, forward strand.
GTGCAGAAGGAATTTATAAAGCTGCGGGATGAATTTGGGCTTACACAATTTACATTTCCATTTGAGTAGAGGAAGTAAAGATACAAAGCGGAAGCTGGACTTAGGTCATGAAGTCCGGCTTCCGTTTTTTTGCACTGTTGTTATTTTAGGATTTTCTTTAGAATTTCTTTCGTTTTTTTCGTCCTCCCTCTTTAGATTTCACGGATATACTTTTCCATAACGAAGGGAGGAAAAACCTTCACATACCAAAACACGCAGGATTGTGTTATACTCACGTTAGCAGAAGACGGCACAAAATTTTTGGTTCTGAAAACTGCACATGGTAGACAGGGCAGTGAAAAAATGAGACGGAGAGGAGAAATCAGGCAATGGAAATAAATCATGTATTGGTAGTGGAGGACGATAAGGAGATACGCGAAGGCGTCAAAATATACCTGAAATCTCAGGGATACGAAGTATTCGAGGCAGCGGATGGCATCGAGGGACTAGAGGTGATTGAAAAAGAGGAGATTCATCTTGCGGTTGTAGATGTGATGATGCCGAGGATGGACGGTATCTCTATGACGATTAAGCTGCGGGAAAAATATGATTTTCCGGTTATATTTTTGTCGGCGAAGTCAGAGGAAGTAGATAAGATTATGGGACTTAACATGGGGGCTGACGACTATGTGACGAAGCCCTTTACTCCTATGGAGCTTTTGGCGAGGGTTCATTCGCAGCTGAGACGGTATAAAAGATTTATGGAGCGTCTTGGAAGCGTGAAGGAATCCTCATCCGTACATACGATCGGCGGCTTAGAGCTCAACGAAGAGACTGTGGAGGTGACGGTGGACGGGGAGCCGGTGAAGATGACTCC
>CAJTUQ010000110.1:5109-6797 GCA_910579335.1 uncultured Dorea sp.
AGTTTAAGATACTGCTTCTGTTTATGAAGAATCCGGGCAGAGTGTTTTCCGCTGATGAAATCTATGAGCGGGTTTGGAATGAACGGGCTGTAAACACAGATACAATTATGGTGCATGTAAGGAATATTCGGGAAAAGATTGAGATTAACCCGAAGGAGCCAAAATATTTGAAGGTGGTGTGGGGCGTTGGATACAAAATTGAAAAACAGGCATAAACTGGCAGTCGTAATTATTTTCCTTACGATTTTGATTCCTTCGTTTGTGATGGTGGAGCAATACGGAAATATATATTATGATATGTCGCAGAGCGAAGAGATGACAGAGAAGGAGGGGCAGATGTCCGGGGAATTTCTCGAAAAGTTTGTTGACATCTGTTATATTTTATACGGTACAGAAACGAGTGCCGGTCGGAATAATCAGTATGCGCAGGAGAATGAGGATCTTATCGGAACCTACTTAAGCGGCTATGAGGAAGAGGAATATGAGACATTTGTCTCGCTGTTGGATTACCGGGTTGTAGATGAAAATAGAAAAGTGGTTGCAAAGACGATGGCGTCCAGTGACAGCAGCTATCCGACGGAGCAGAACATGAGTGATTATGCCATCGGCATGGTGATTGCTTTTGATGAAAACGGCCAGCCTTCTGCAGCGATCCGCGAGGGAAAGTTCAAACAGGCGCAGAGCACGCAGCTTAATAAGGTGATGAATAATTTTTCGGATTTTTCGCCGCTGGCCCCATGGCTTGAAAGTGAAGAGGGAGATTTAAAAACTCCGAAAAACAGGACGTATTATCTGGCTATGCGAGAAGAAAATGTTCAGGAATATCTGCAGTTTATGTCTGGTGTTTCTGCGCAGATGTTCGTTCCCGGCTGGTTTTACCAATGGATGCTGCTTCTTATGACGGCAGTGGCGGCAGCAGCCATACTGCTTCCTTTCTGCAAGTCTTTCCATACAGGAGAAGAGAAAATATTCCGGGTTCCCATAGAGATTCCGCTGATAGCACTTTTAGCTGCGTTTCTTATAATCGAAGACAGGGTGCAAAGTCTGAGAGGAGAGGCATATGGGATTGATTTTCTGCTATGGGCGGCTGTATTTGCAGTTGTTTACTGGAGTGCGGCATGCGTGAGACGGATCTTTACGGCGGGTCGGAAAAATATGAAGGAATGTACGCTGATTGTCCCGGCGGCAGGGTATGTAAAAAAAGCAGGGAAGTTCGTGTTTCGGAAAAGCAGGGAAGGAATGGAATACCTTTATCATTCTTTTGACAACCTTGATTTCAGTGAGAAGAATAATAAGACGATTCTGAAACTGGTGCTGATTAATTTTGTGATACTTCTATTTGTGACTTGCATGTGGTTTGTGGGAATCCCGGCGCTAATTTTGTATTCGGTCATTTTGTTCTACGTTTTGCGGAAATATTTTAACGACCTGAAGAATAAGTATGCACTGCTTCTAAAGGCTACGAACCAGATGGCGCAGGGGAAGCTGGATGTGGAGATTGACGAAGATTTGGGAGTTTTCAACCCGTTTAAAACGGAAATCGCCAAAATCCAGGACGGCTATCAGAAAGCGGTGGAAAAGGAAGTTAAGAGCCAGCGCATGAAGACGGAGCTGATTACGAATGTGTCCCATGACCTGAAGACCCCGTTGACTGCGATTATTACTTATGTAAACTTATTAAAGGAGGA
>CAJTUQ010000111.1:0-1729 GCA_910579335.1 uncultured Dorea sp.
CCGGCCCTTACGGAGAAAGACAAGGAGGACATCTGGTTCGGGATTGAGGAGGGCTTTGACTTTATCGCAGCTTCTTTTGTGCGCAATGCAGAGTGCATTTTGGAGATTAAGGCATACTTGAGAGAACTTAAGGCGCCCTATATCCCGATAATAGCAAAGATTGAGAATGCGGAAGGTATTCAAAACATTGATGAAATCATCCGCTGCGCGGATGGAATCATGGTTGCAAGGGGGGATCTTGGCGTTGAGATTCCGGCGGAGGAGGTTCCGTATCTTCAGAAGGTGCTGATTCAGAAATGCAACGACAATTTCAAGCCTGTTATTACTGCGACGCAGATGCTGGACTCCATGATACGCAATCCCCGTCCGACGAGAGCGGAGGTGACGGATGTTGCGAATGCGGTTTATGACGGGACGGATGCCGTGATGCTGTCCGGCGAGACGGCAAATGGAAAATATCCGGTAGAGGCACTGCAGATGATGGTCCATATCGTAGAAAGTACAGAGGAGCATTTGGATTATGAGACGCTTCTTAGACAGTCGGAAGCGCACCGGATGAAGAGTGCTTCCAGCGCTCTCGGATTTGCGACGGTTTCTACGGCAATGAACTTGAAAGCGAAATGCATTATTGCCCCGTCTATGTCCGGTGCGACAGCGAGAGTCGTGTCGAAATTTAAGCCGCAGACGGAAATTATCGGCGTCAGCCCGGATTCCGCTTCCTTGAGGAGAATGCAGATATACTGGGGAGTGCGTCCGATGAAATCCATTGAAGTACATACTACGGAGGATATATGCAGCAGCGCTATTGAGCTCGTATGCGCGAAGCAGATCGCAGAGACAGGGGACGTCGTCATCCTGACGGCAGGAATCCCGTCTCCTGTAGTGGGCGGACGCCAGGCCGGTGTCAGCAACATGATGCGGATTGCAATTGTAGATTAAAACAGATGGAAAGTGATAAATACCTATGCGGAAACATTTGCAGTGTTTTTGCATAGGTGTTTTTGATATGATGCCAAAGAGGATACTTTAAACGGCAAAAAAATATCTTCTCCGACATGTTTCGACAAAAAGCGCCGGCAAATCTCTTGACATTGGATGGAATATATTATATAGTGTTCCAGAAAAGAACTACTAATATTCCAAAGAAAAATGACGGAGAGAAACGATATGGAAAGCAATGCATTTACCGAAAGGCTTACGGAGTTCGGGCTTACGCGTCAGGAGGCAGGGATTTATGAGTGCCTGCTGTGCGAGGGAAAGATAACCGGATATGAAGCGGCGAAGCTTCTGGGAATATCGCGGTCAAATGCATACGGTTCCCTTGCCAGCATGACGGAGAAGGGCGCGGTATATCTGGCCGAGGAAGGGACGGCCAAAAAGTATATTCCGGTGCCCCTTGAGGAGTTTTGCAAAAACTGTATCCGCAGGCTGGAGGAGACGAAGGTGTGGCTGGCCGAGAACAAGCCTTCCGAAAAATCCCATGTGGAAGGGTACGTGACAATTGAAGGGGCAAAGAATATTCTGGATATGGCCCGGAATCTCCTTTCCAGGGTGGAGTATAGAGTCTACATTACATGTACGAGAAATTATCTTCTGCTGTTTTTAAATGAAATCGAGCTTTTGATAAAGGCGGGGAAAAGGGTGGTCATCATTACCGACCAGGCTGTCCGGTATATCAATGCGAAGATATATATCGGGGGCCCCAGAGATACGGAGATCGGCATTATTA
>CAJTUQ010000111.1:1739-2449 GCA_910579335.1 uncultured Dorea sp.
GTACGGGGAGGGAAGCCTGAATACTTGTTTATATTCGGGACAGAAGAATTTTGTACAGCTTTATAAAAGAATGCTTGCGAATGAGATCGAGCTGCTGGCGATTCAAGAAGAAAGAGAGAGCCGGCTCTATGGAAGTGAAAAGATATAGAGAAGAAGGAGATTGACGGATATGAAAAAAATACCATTTGTAACAAAGGAGAAGCTTGAGGAGATTGTTAAGGAGTACCCGACTCCTTTCCATCTTTATGATGAAAGAGGAATCCGCCGCAATATAAAGGCGCTTAAGGAAGCGTTTTCATGGAACGAAGGTTATAAAGAGTATTTTGCAGTCAAGGCGACTCCCAATCCGTTTCTTATTGATATCCTGAGAGAGTATGGGTGCGGGTGCGACTGCTCCTCCTATACGGAGCTTATGCTGTCTGATGCCGTGGGGGCAAGGGGGGAAGACATTATGTTTTCTTCCAATGATACGCCGGCCGAGGAGTTCGAATTTGCGGACAGGCTGGGAGCCATCATTAATCTGGATGATATTACGCACATAGATTTTCTGGAGAAGACGATCGGGCATATTCCGGAGACGATAAGCTGCCGCTATAATCCGGGCGGGCTTTTCAAAATCAGCAATGACATTATGGATAATCCGGGGGATGCCAAATACGGTATGACGACGGAGCAGCTTTTTGAGGCGTTTCAGATACTTAAGGCGAAGG
>CAJTUQ010000111.1:2470-4422 GCA_910579335.1 uncultured Dorea sp.
TTTGGAATCCATGCTTTTCTTGCCAGCAATACGGTGACGAACGAGTATTACCCGATGCTTGCAAAGGTTCTTTTTGAAGTGGCGGTAAGGCTTAAGAAGGAGACGGGCGTACATATCAAGTTTATCAATCTTTCCGGAGGGATAGGGATTCCTTATAACCCGGATCAGGAGCCGAATGATATACGCGCGATCGGAGACGGCGTCCGCAGGGTATATGAGGAGGTGCTCGTCCCGGCGGGGATGGGAGACGTGGCTATATTTACCGAGCTTGGGCGTTTTATGATGGGGCCCTACGGCTGCCTTGTCACGAAAGCGATCCATGAAAAACATACGCATAAAGAATATATCGGTGTAGACGCCTGTGCGGTGAATCTGATGCGTCCCGCCATGTACGGCGCTTACCACCATATTACTGTAATGGGGAAAGAAGAGATGCCCTGCGACCATAAATACGATATTGCAGGTTCTCTCTGTGAGAATAACGATAAGTTCGCCATTGACCGGATGCTGCCAAAGATTGACAGAGGAGACCTTCTCGTCATCCATGACACGGGAGCACACGGATTTGCAATGGGGTATAATTACAATGGAAAGCTGAAATCGGCAGAGCTTTTGCTGAAGGAGGATGAAAGCGTCCGGCTTATACGAAGAGCCGAAACACCGGCGGATTATTTTGTAACATTTGACTGTTTCCAAATTGGGAAAAAACTGATAAAATAAGTGAGGAAAACTATATGTGATTTAGGAGGAATTGTTATGAAAACAATACTGAAAAGAAATGTCTCATTCGTAACGGCTCTTTTGCTGGTGCTGCTTTGCTTTACCGGATGCGGAATGAAGCCCGATGATGCGAAGGCGTATGTGCAGTCGACGCTGGATGCAGGCTACAAGGCTTCCTTTGACGAGTATGTAAAGATTACGGAATCCACGAAGGAAGAAGCGCAGAAGCTGTTTGACAACAACATTGACACTGTTACAAATTCACTTGGATTCAGCGCACTCGGAGCGACTGAGGAGACAAATGAAAAATACCGCGAGCTGCTCAAGGAGATTTTTGCAAAAGCGAAATATACGGTCGGCGAAGTAAAAGAAAAGGACGGCGGCTTTGAAGTGGAAGTGAGCGCGGAGCCGATGGAGATTTTTGTCGGAGTAGAGGACGAGCTTGTGGCAAAGCTTCAGGATGAAGTGACAAAATCCGGGGGAGACATAAAAGAGGATGAAATTAATCAGCTTGCTATCGATATGATGTATGACCTTCTTACGGAAAAGCTTGCGTCAGTCACATACGGGGAGCCGCAGAGCGTGACCGTACATGTTACAAAGAACTCTGACGGAGTATGGAACATTACCGAGAGTGACCTTCAGGCAGTAGATGCGGCTTTATTTAGTATTCCATAGAAAATGAAATGTCAGATGTCCTGCAATGGGACATCTGTTTTTCGTATTGAAGAAGAATGCCGGGATGGTTGGCGGCAGGCATTGGCTATGAATGATAGCTGGCGGGCCGCAAAATACGGATGACGGTGCACAGGCGCAGGGCGCCAAGGTTTTGCGAGGAGGAGGTGGGAGGCTGTACGGCCGAATATGGAAAGATTGATGGAATTGCTGAAAATTGACGCGAGCCGGCACCGGCTCCTTGCGTTTGTGGGAGCCGGGGGAAAGACTACGCTGATTTACGAGCTTGCAAGGGAACTTGGCAGTATGGGGTATTCTGCAGCGGTTACGACTACGACCCATATGGGAGCGGATGGGCGGTATGGTTTTACGCCGGTAGGGATTCCCTGCGGGGAAGGAAAGATAAAGGGGGTTTCTCCGGCGGCGCCTTATAAGCTTCTTGGGGAATATGATTTTGTCCTGACGGAAGCGGACGGGAGCCGGCAGCTTCCCTTTAAAGTGCCGGAAAACCATGAGCCGGTATTGCCGGAAAATGTAAACCTTGTCGTCGGCATGGC
>CAJTUQ010000111.1:4438-6779 GCA_910579335.1 uncultured Dorea sp.
GTTTGAATCAATGTGCTGCAGGTATCCGCTTGCATGCAGGCGTTTTTTTTGCAGACCGGACGACAGGATAGAGCTTACTCATCTTGCAGAGAGCTTAACTGCCTCTTGGGGACAGAAGAAAAACGTTACCTGTGATTACCGCTATGTAATTGGACAGGGCGATTTGCTGGATGAAAAGCAAAAGGAATATATCAGAGACTTAGCCGGGCGGATGGGAGAAGGATGTATCCTTTCCTTTCAAAAATCCGGAAAATACCGTATTTAAATGGAAAGATGCAATGTTTGGAAAGATATGATATACTGGAAATGCAGACAAAGAGGGTGCATATCTTGTAATTTAAAGGTGGATGAAAAGATGTTTCGGATAAAAGAGTATGTAAAGGCGTCAAGCCTTGAACAGGCGTATGAACTGAATCAGAAGCGCGCAAACCGCATTATTGGCGGGATGCTTTGGATGAAGATGGGCAAGGGGAAAATTCACACGGCGATAGACCTGTCAGGACTTGGGCTGGACACTATCGAAGAGACGGAAAAAGAATTTATCATCGGGTGCATGGTTACGCTGAGGCAGTTGGAACTTCATGCTTCACTTGCAGCGTTGGGAAACGGAATCCTCCGGGAAAGCGTGAAAAATATCGTGGGCGTGCAGTTTCGGAATCTGGCGACCGTCGGCGGGAGCCTGTTCGGAAGGTTCGGGTTTTCCGATGTGCTGACGGCATTTTTGGCGCTCGATACAGAGGTGGAGCTGTATCGGGGCGGAAGAGTGCCGCTGGCTGAATTTGCAGGCAGGAAGCCGGACAACGACATCCTTGTACGGGTGATTGTAAAGAAGGATGATGTGCGGCGCGTTTATTTAAGCCACAGAAATTCCAGAACGGATTTTCCGGTGCTGGCCGTTGCAATTGCAGCGGGGAAGGACGATATAAAAGTCATTGCAGGCGCGCGGCCGCACAGGGCAATCATAGTGCCCGCAGAGGGGATATGTATTGAGACGGGGAAACTGGCTGAAGATATCCATACAGGCGTGTGCAGCGAAAAGGCAATCAGGGAATATGCAGCGAGGCTTTCGGAAAGAATCCCTACGGGGAGCAACATGAGGGCAAGTGCAGAGTACAGGAGCCATCTTGCTGAGATTTTGATAAGGCGGGGGCTTTCGGCATTAAATGAAAGTGCAAAAGAAGAGAGGGGGCTTTGATATGCAGATTCGTATCATGCTGAACGGGAAAACGATTACGGAAGAGGTCTCTGAGGATCTGCTTTTGATTGACTGGGTGCGTTCCCACGGCTGTTACAGTGTAAAACGGGGATGCGAGACGTCAAACTGTGGTCTTTGTACAGTATTTATGGACGATGCGCCTGTGCTTTCCTGTTCCGTGCTTACTGTGAGGGCGGATGGAAGAAGAATAGAGACTTTGGAGGGGCTTGAGAAAGAAGCAGAGGAGTTCGGCGCATTTATTGCAGCGCAGGGGGCGGAGCAGTGCGGATTCTGCAATCCGGGGATGATAATGAATGCGATTGCCCTGTTTCGGGAAACTTCAGAGCCGTCGGAGGAGGAAATCAAGGAATACTTGGCGGGAAATCTGTGCCGGTGCTCCGGTTACGAAGGGCAGCTTCGGGGGATTCTGTCATTTCTTGCATACAGAAAGGGGGACGGCGCTCTATGAAGACAGTAGGTCAGCCGGTAGTAAAAAAGGATGCGGCGGCGCTGGTTACCGGACAGCCGGTGTACACGGATGATATTGCTCCGAAAGACTGCCTTATTGTGAAAGTCCTTAGAAGTCCGCATGCCAATGCGGTTGTGAAAAAAGTTATGAAGGAACAGGCTTTAAAGATTCCCGGCGTTGAGGCGGTATATACATGGGAGGATGTGCCTGGGGAAAGATTTACGATGGCGGGCCAGACTTACCCGGAGCCAAGTCCTTATGATCGGCTGATTTTAGACAGGCATGTGCGTTTTGCGGGGGATCCGGTGGCAATTGTTGCGGGCGCGGACGAAAGCTGCGTCGATAGGGCGCTTGAAATGCTGAAAGTTGAATACGAAGTCCTCCCTGCGGTTTTAGATTTTCGTACAGCAAAGGATCATGAGATTTTGGTGCATCCTGAGGAGGATTGGAAGGCGCTGTGCCAAGTGGGAGCGGATTCAAAGAGGAACCTGTGTGCCAGCGGCAGCATGTGCGAAGGAGATGTGGATAAGGTACTGGAGGACTGCGATGTGGTGGTGGAAGGCTCCTACCATGTGCAGGCGGCGCAGCAGGCGATGATGGAGACCTTCCGTACTTTCTGTTTTATTGATACTTACGGGCGGCTGAATGTAGTAAGCTCCACCCAGATTGTTTTTCAT
>CAJTUQ010000112.1 GCA_910579335.1 uncultured Dorea sp.
TGCCTCAGAGCGCGTGCAGATTATCGGTTATGTGGAATATTCATATTTGAAAACTCTGGATGAGGAAAAGAAAAAAGAAGTTTATGAGACCTTTATGTCATACGAGATTCCCTGCCTGATATTCTGCAGGAATCTAAGGCCGGACGAACTCTTGCTGGAAGAGGCAAATAAAAGGAATATTCCCATATTTGCTACAGAGAAAAAGACTTCTCAGTTTATGGCAGAGATTATCAGGTGGCTGAATGTAGAGCTTGCGCCGTGTATCTCCATACACGGAGTTCTTGTCGACGTGTATGGCGTGGGTGTGCTGATTATGGGGGAAAGCGGCATTGGAAAGAGCGAGGCGGCTCTGGAACTGATTAAACGCGGGCACCGGCTTGTCAGTGACGATGTGGTAGAAATCCGCAAGGTCAGCGACGAAACGCTGGTAGGAAGCGCCCCGGATATTACCCGGCATTTTATCGAGCTGCGGGGAATCGGCATTGTGGATGTGAAAAATTTGTTTGGCGTACTTAGTGTCAGGCAGACGCAGAATATTGATCTTGTTATTACTTTGGAGGATTGGGACAGGGATAAAGAGTATGACCGTCTGGGGCTGGAGGAGCAGCATACGGAGTTCCTCGGAAATAAAGTCGTATGTCATCAGCTTCCGATCCGTCCGGGGCGGAATCTTGCGATTATCGTAGAAACCGCCGCTATTAATCACAGACAGAAAAATATGGGATATAATGCCGCACAGGAACTGTACAGAAGAGTACAGGCAAATCTGGCGAAAAAATAGAGAAGAGAGACAGGGGGACAAAAAGATGGGCATGGAATATTGTTTTGGAGTTGATGTCGGAGGGACGTCTGTAAAGATTGGGCTGTTTCAAACAGACGGAACACTTGTGGACAAGTGGGAGATTAAGACAAATACGGAAAATCAAGGGAGCGCTGTTCTGCCGGATATTGCCCGGTCGCTTGAAGGAAAGCTGAAAGAGCACGCCATAGATAAAAGCTGTGTGGAAGGTATTGGAATCGGGGTTCCTGCACCGGTCAGCGCAGATGGCGTCGTTCAGAATACGGCCAACATCGGATGGGGTTATAAGGAAGTCAAAAGGGAGATGGAGGAGCTGATAGGGCTTCCCGTTGAAGTGGGAAACGATGCAAATGTCGCAGCACTTGGCGAGATGTGGCTTGGAGCCGGAAAAGGGCAGAAGGATATGATTATGGTCACGCTTGGAACCGGTGTGGGCGGCGGTGTAATCGTAGACGGCAGGCCTATTGTCGGAAGCGGAGGCGCAGGCGGCGAAATCGGCCATTTCTGTGTGAATTATGAGGAAGAGGATACTTGCGGATGCGGAAAGAGGGGATGCCTTGAGCAGTATGCGTCGGCAACAGGAATCGCCAGGCTTGCAAGAATCCGCCTTGCCAAAGACGATGCCCCGTCAAAGCTTCGAGAGTGCGAGGCGAAAGATGTTACGGCAAAGACAGTATTTGATGCCCTGAAAGAAGGAGATAAGGTGGCGGAAGAAATCGCAGAGGAATTTGGCTCCTATCTTGGGCATGCTATGGCAAACCTTGCGGCTGTGACGGATCCGTCGGTAATCGTTATCGGCGGCGGAGTTTCAAAAGCGGGGGAGATTATTGTTAAATACATAGAGAAGTATTATCAGGAGAAAGTATTCTTTGCCAACAGGAATACGAAATTTATTCTGGCAGAGCTGGGGAATGATGCAGGTATCTGCGGCAGCGCAAAGCTGGTAATAGATAAGAACGGAAGATAGCAGCCAGAAAACAAGAAAAGTAATAAATTTTACCCCTGCCCCATAAATGTGAAAATTTATGGGGCAGGGGTTTATCGTTGCTTATATTATAGCTTGTAAGTGTGAAATTACGTTGTAGGCGTGGGGGGTTCACCACCCTGGTTTCCGCCGCCTTGGTTTCCGCCGCCTTGATTGTCGCCGCCTTGGTTTCCGCCGCCTTGATTGTCGCCGCCTTGGTTTCCGCCGCCTTGATTATCGCCGCCTTGGTTTCCGCCGCCTTGATTGTCGCCGCCTTGATTCGTATCATCAGGAGGTGTGGGAGTCGGCGTAGGAGTTGGCGGAGTCGGTGTGGTACCGCCCGGATTATCGTTACCGCCCGGATTGGCCGGTTCGGTTGGAGTGGTAGGATTATCCGGATTATCCGGATTTTCCGGATCCTCTGTTTCATCATCTTCTATTTTTTCGTCTTCGTCATCCTCGTCTTCGTCGTCCTCATCTTCAACATCACCATGTCCGCTGCATACTTCGTCAGGAAGGACGTCTGTGTCAAAGTATTCCGTCACGGCAGGGCATCTTCCCGCTCTTGCAAGCAGGCCGGTCTTCTTGCATACGGATTTTTTCTCTACGGAATCCGGCATTTCAAATTCTTCAGGAGACAAATCCTCATGTACCCGTTCCATAATACCTTTCCATAACCTGAAACGGAAGCTGGTATCCGTATTGCATTCTTTATTGTCGTCATATCCGCCCCATACGGCACAGGTATAGTATGGAGTGAAACCGCAGAACCATAAATCTTTATTGGAAGTAGTCGTACCTGTCTTTCCAGCGACTGCCATATTTCCAAGACTGCAGGAGCGGCCGGTTCCTTCGGTAACAACACTCTCCAGCGCACTTGTCACAAGTGCGGCCGTGCTTTCTTTCAATACACGGTGGGACTGGTTCCCGCCCTCCAGCAGGACATTCCCGTCATGGTCAAGGACTTTGGAATACATAATCGGTTTGTTGTACTTGCCCCCATTAGCAATTGCCGCATATGCACCGCAAAGCTGATAATTGTATACGCCGTCTGTCAGACCGCCGAGTGCAAGCGTCTCATTAATATCCGTGTATATGCCGCCGTTAATTTTCTTGCTCTTAACCAATGTTGTAATACCGAATTTCTCACAGTAATCAAAGCCTAACTGCTGCGTAATTTCGTTGCTGACTTTAACGGCGCAGACATTAATGGAATTGGCAATTGCCTTGCGGTAAGAAACATCGCCCTTGTAACCTCTGCTGGCATTTTTAATCGGCTTGCCATTTTTATATTTGGTGGGCTCATCGCGCACGATTGTTGCGAGCGTCTTATCGCAGGCATCCATCGCCGGGGCGTATGCTGCGAGTACCTTGAAAGTAGAACCCGGCTGTCTCTTGGAACCTTTATATGCGCGGTTCAGGCCGAGACTGCTCTTTTTCTTGCCACGTCCTCCTACCATTGCTTTGATTTCCCCTGTCTTTTGATCCATAAGTGTCACAGAAGCCTGGGGTTGGGGAGTGATATTAATCACTTCATCATAAGTATCGCCTTCCTGCTTGATGGTTTTTTTCCATTCTTTTACCATCTTTTTTGCCTCGTCGCTGCTGGAATATAAAAGCCCCTGTGTCTTGCCGTGCTTTTCTTTTGCATATTTTTTAATATGGCCTGATGAATAGTTCTCGATGGAGCCATCCGCCCTTGTAACGGTCAGTGCATAATCCAAGCCGTATTCCTTCAGGTTCGGGTAGTTTGCGTCATTATTCATCTCCTCGTCGCAAATCTTTTGGATATCAAGATTTTGTGTGGAATATATGCTTAAGCCGCCGCTGTACAATGCGTTGTAGGCTTGTGTTTCCGTATATCCGAGGTGATCCTGCAGATCATCAAGTATCTGGTCGGAGAGTGCGTCTACAAAATAAGTATACGGATTCTTTTTGTCCGTCTTTTTGGCCGCTTTCTGGATACGCGCATAGACGTCGTCGGCCATAGCTTCTGTGTAGGCGTCTTCGGTAATGTATCCTTGTTCCAGCATGTTTTTCAGGACTTTTTTTCGTCTCTGTGCGTTTTTCTCCGGATTTGTCACAGGATTTAAGCGGGACGGATTCTGGGTGATGCCTGCGATTACCGCACATTCTGACAGTGTCAGTTTATTGACGTTCTTATTAAAGTAGCGCTTTGCAGCGGACTGCACGCCTAATGAATTTTGACCGAGGTTGATCGTGTTCATGTAGGCTTCGATAATCTCATCCTTGCTCATCTGCTTTTCAATCTGGAGGGCAAGGAATTGCTCTTGAAACTTTCGCTGCAATTTATCATAGAATGTCTGTTCATTAATAAAATTCGGAAAGACATTATTTTTAATCAGCTGCTGCGTCAAGGTACTTGCACCTTCGGAGCCGCCGGTTAATGTGACAACTGCGGCACGTGCGATACCGCGCATGTCGATACCGTTATGTTCGTAGAAACGTTCATCCTCAATGGCTACAAAAGCGTGCTGCAAATCCACCGGGATTTCGTCAATTGATTTGTAGACACGGTTGGAACCGGAAGCTACGAACCTTTCAATCTCCGTCTTCTCATCGTCAGCATACACAAAAGTCGTATAACCCTGCGGCTTGACATCGGAGGGAGATACCTTCGGTGAATCATCAATAATTTTTTTGACAAATAAACCGCCGCCGACTACGCCCGCCACACCTATGACAAGTATACAGAGAAAGAAGGCTTTTACCAGTCTGATTCCGACCCGCTTGCCCTGCATGGTAGACTTGGATGTTATCCTTTTTTGTTTTTGAGCGGCTTTTTTCTTACTATAATTCATAAGTGTTTGCCTCCTTTATACGCAGTCATTATAGCAAATAAACATATTTAAATAAAGAAAAAAATGAAAACTTCATATTTTAGTAGGAAAATCTTAAGAAATTTAATATACTAGGAATATGTAGGAGGGAATAGGATGACAGAGCAATGCAAAATATTATATCAGGGCGGAAAGGATGAAATTGTAGAAAAAAAGTCCCGCTTCATCGCCATAACGTCGCCCGTTGAAACGGAGGAGGAGGCGCTCTCATTTATAGAAGCCACACGAAAGAAATATTGGGACGCAAGGCATCACTGCTTTGCATATGTAATCGGGGACAGAAATGAGCTTGCCCGCTGCAGTGACGACGGAGAACCGCAGGGTACGGCGGGAAAACCGATTCTTGATGTCCTTATCAAGGAGGAAGTACATAATGCCGCTGTCGTTGTAACCAGATATTTCGGCGGCGTACTTCTTGGGACGGGCGGTTTGGTGCGCGCTTACACAAGTGCGGCGAAGGCAGGGCTCTCCTCATCTGTAATTATAACCAGATTGCACGGTATTAAACTGGAAATCTGCACGGATTATACGGGACTTGGGAAAATACAATACATTCTGGGCCAGAGGGGGATACGCATCTTAAATTCAGAGTACACGGACGCTGTCCGGCTGGAGGTGCTTTTGGAGGATGAGGCGAAGGAATCGGTGAAGAAGGAGATTACAGAGGGAACAAGCGGACAAGCCCGTCTTTTGGAGACAAAAAGCTGCTGGTTCACCGAGATTGACGGGATACCGACGGTAATGGAAAGGAGAAACATATGAAAGTATTGCTTGTAATTGATATGCAGAATGATTTTATTGACGGTGCGTTGGGGACAGAGGAAGCGGTGAAAATCGTACCGCGTGCCGCAGAGAAGATAAAAGCATTTGACGGGAAGATTTGGGCTACGAGGGATACCCACGAAGAAAATTATCTTGACACGCAGGAGGGGAAAAATCTTCCTGTGAGGCATTGCATCAGAGGGACGAAGGGATGGGAAATATGCCCGGAAATCCAGGGGCTGCTTAAGGAAGAACCCATTGATAAAGCAGCCTTTGGGAGCATGGAAGCCGGCAGGATTTTAAAGGAATACCATGAGCGGACGGAGGCGATAGAGAGCGTTACTTTACTAGGATTGTGCACGGACATTTGTGTGATATCCAATGCAATGATCGTAAAGGCGAGCCTGCCGGAGGTGCCGGTGATTGTTGATGCGTCATGCTGCGCCGGTGTAACGCCCGAAAGCCACAGGCGTGCGCTGGATGCTATGAAGGCCTGTCAGATTATGGTTGTGGGCGAGTGAGGATAAGGGCGGGCCGCATTACTCCATAATCTCTCTTAAATGTTGTAAAAACAGCTGCCGGACGGCAGGGTATTCACCGAGCCCTTTCATATGGCAGGTCACGTCATATCCGGCGCATTTAAGCTGTGCTGCCCATGAGCCGCCTGTGCTGCCGGCCATGTCGTTTTCTGCATGGTCGCCGGCAACTACCATAAGAGGCGCCAAATGAAGGGTTTTGACGGACATGCTCTTTAAGAAAGGGATAATCTGACTAAGAGAAGGGTAGGACTCAACAGTTCCCACATGGATATTGGGATGCCCGGTTTCTTTGAACATGTAATCCAACGCCGCATAGCCAGTGTTGGAGTGGTGCTCTGTGCCGTGCCCCATCAAGAGGAGAGCTGTTTTGCCGTTTGGATCCTCCCGCAATATTTCTGAGAACTCATCTGCAATAATGCGGGTGAGTTTTTGCATGTCGTCCGTAGTGGACAGAAGAGGATTTCCAATAGAGACCGCGGAAAAAGAAGTCAGCCATTTTGAGGCGTCCTCTTTCAGCAGTTCATATTCGATCCCGTTGATAACATGGGTGGACTGGATATATACGTGAGAAATTTTATCCAGCTTCATCTTTTCCAGGGCTTCGTCTACACTGTATATTTTTTCACCGGTTGTTTTTAAAAGCTTTTCCGCGATTTTTCTGCCCGTCCATGCAGAATAGACGGGAATCTGCGGATATGCATTCCGAATAGAATCTTCAATGGCTCCGAGCGTTTTTTTCCTTGTATTTTCATAACTGGTACCGAAGCTTACTACCAGAATCCCTCTTTTTTCAGTCATAGTAACGGTTCCTTTCTTTATTTCTTC
>CAJTUQ010000113.1:0-5957 GCA_910579335.1 uncultured Dorea sp.
TCCTTTTCTTACATCCATATGCTTCCATTCCATATCATAAAAGTCTATTCTAAGATCATGGTTTTTCCTTCCGCTTGTAATATAATACACTTTGCATTCACCATGAAAACAGTAAAATTTATAATCTCTTAATTCCGCCGTTTTTGAATCCTCCACATATTCTTCCGCAATAATTCTCGGCTTTACATTCTTATACGGCCATTCCCGGCTGCGCCAGTAATAGTTGTTTTTCAGGCATTTATTAAACATTTTACGCATTTCTTTCAGATTCAGCTTTTCCTTGTCATGGCAGATAACCAGCGCGCCAGAATTATGCGTGCATTTTAACACAAACCGCTCTGGCAGTTGAGAAAAATCTATATCGTCAAATTTATTCCACACGCCCAAAAGGGGGATTACGTACTCTTCCCCTATTTTTTCCGAAACAAACTTTTTTACCTTGTACTTGTCAACCATAGTCGTATAAACCGGTCTCCGGCTGTTAATCTTCAGCCATTGTATTTTCTCGTTAAACGTTCGGGGATTTTTAAGATTCAATTCCCTTTGCATTGCAGCGCGGAATAATTTTTTTAAATACTTTTCATCTGAAACACCTCTGTAAAACCCAAGAATAGCCAGATAATTAATCCTCATAACAGGGTCAGACAAAAAACTTCTAATGGATTTAATCAGTCTCACTTATTTTTCCTCCTAACGCAATAACGCATTCCACTTCTTCATTATCTTCTCTTTGGAATAACCGCTTAGCTTAATCCCACTATTGGCAGAGAATGTACACGCTTTTTCCCTGTCATTTACTAAACTGAGTATTTTCCTGCACATTTCTTCTGTATTCCCTGGCTCGACGAGATATCCGTTCACGTTGTCTTTTATAATTTCATCCGGTCCCGTCCTGCAGTTATATGAGACAAGCGGCAGCTTGCTTCCCTGCGCCTCCAGCAACACGTTCGGCATTCCTTCAAATCTGGACGTCATGACATAAAAGCTATAGTTTTGGTAAATTTCGTATATCTGCTGTGTAGCTCCTTTATGAATCAAAAAGTCATCCAGTCCGTCATCCCGAAGCTTTTTCAAAAGCTTTCTTCCATACTCATTATCAAAGTCCCCCCATATATGCCACTCCCATCCCGGACATTGGTTCTTTATTCTTTTTGCGATTTCTATCAGATTTTCATATCCCTTTTCAGTGGCAGCCCTGCCAACTGTGAGAATCCGGTGATTGTCATAATGATATTCATTGTCTTTTATTGCTTCCCTATCCAGCCAATTTGGAATTACTGCTATTTTATTTTTATTGATATGATATTTTCTGATACAGCCTGCCTTACCTTGCTTTGTCATAACCTGATACTTATGGCAAAAATGTATCCCGGTCCACGCATAAAAGCGCACAAGCCATTTGGCATACATGTCTTCGTTATAAACGCTTGAACGGTCACATACAATAAATTTCAGCGGCTTTCCGAACGTTCCCAGTGCCCCCATAAAAGCTGTCGCAACGTCTATAGAAATAAAATAACGGAATCCGCCCGCATGAATGATTCTACGTATATTCCATACGATTTTGAACAGATTCCGCACGATTGAACCGGAACCTTCTATAATCCTTATCATCCTGATTCTGTCATCCAACGGATAACTGCCGTGCGCATGTTTATTAAACACACTGATTATCGTAATCTGGCGGGTGTCAGCCAGCTCATTCATTAATTTCGCCGCCGCCCGTTCTGCTCCGCCGGTCTGTGTGAAATCATATATAAGAAAACAGATTTTCGACATTCGTATCACACTCCCTCTTACTATACAGTCAATGGCTCAACACATGCATCATCAGATGGTCAAGAATCATATGTATATCCTCTGAAACCTGCATGTCATCAATTACGACATGCACATGATAATCAGCCATTTTTTTCATTCTCCCGCCGTTATAACCTACTATCGCAATGGTCGTGCCGCCGATACTTTTGGCATACGCCATAGCGTTCACGACGTTTTGCGAATTTCCGGAGCCGGATATGCCTATTAAAATATCATCCGGCGTCATTTTATTTTTAAGGGGGTACCGGAAAATCTCTTCATAACCAATATCATTGGCAATGGCCATCATCATTGGCACATTATCATTTAAACATTCAAAATTGTGCTTTTTTTTCTGATTTGTGTTGATTCCCTTGTTAAAATCACAGCAATAATGGCTCGCAGTAGCGGCGCTTCCTCCATTGCCGCAGATAAATACCTTTTTCCCTGCAAAGCGCGCGTCCTCCAAAACATTCAAAACCGTATTAATTGACTCAATATCCAGCTTCTGAATCACCGCTACTTCCCGCTCCAAATAGTCTTTCAGCTTCCGTTTATAGTCCATTCTTTTCCCTTTCACTTATATTGACTTTTCGCAATATCACATCTACCGCATCTAAGAGTGTACCGGCTTCAAAGTCCGGCGACACATCATACTTACCGTCTAATCCCGCCTCACCTGATTTTATCAGGATGGTTCTCATTCCTGCGTTTCTTCCCGTCCGGATATCCGCTGTCGTATCTCCAATATACCAGGAACGTGATAAATCAATGTTGTATTTCTCTGCCGCACGTTTAGGAAGACAATTAAAAATATCGTCCACATAAGCGCCTGCATTGCCGAGCTCCGTCTGCATTTTTTTATGAATATTTTCAAGCTCTGAAAATGTGCGGCCTTCTCTTGCCGCAACCGGCTGATTTGTAACTGCAATTGCCAGATATACGGACGTATTAATCACTTTTATCGCTTCTGCCGTTCCCGGAAGCAGCTCAAATTGCTCCTTTTCATTCAAGAATCCTTTTCGTATATTAAGAATCCCGTCTCTGACAAGGAAAATTGCTTTCTGTTTGTTTTTTAGGTTGCGTGCCGGCACTATCCCTCTTTGCATGTCAGATGCCACCCTATAAAGCCTGTCCGGCGTCCCCATGTCTTTGACATACTCTGAAGCCCGGTATGCGTAAACCCCGCTCTTTTCAATCTGCTCAGATACAATTGTTTTTTCTAAATCTATTTTCTGCGGTATGTCTATATCCTTCAAAAGTTTTGGGGCAATACAGTACAATCCTGCGTTCACAAAATTATCGTAGTAAAACGGCCTTTCTTTATTTTTGGCTTCGATTTTTATCACTTTGCCGTTCTCATCCGCAACGATTACGTCACTGTCGCCTGGATGGGAATTGGGATGGCCGTATAGTGTAATTGATGCCCTGCGGTCTCTATGAAACGCCATAAAGCGATTCCAGTCTACATCTAAAATCAAATCGCCAAATACTAAGATAAAATCTTCCTTCACTTTATCCTTCAGGTAAAAGAACGATCCCGCCGTACCCAGAGGGACTTTTTCTACTATATACTCAATATGGACCCCGAAATCCTTCCCGTCTCCAAAGTATTCTTGAACAGCCGCTCCCAGATAGCCAATAATCAGAATCAGCTCCGTTATGCCGCTGCTCTTAAGATTTTCTATCTGATATTGAAGAACAGGTCTTCCCAAAACAGGAACCATAGGCTTTGGAATATCCTTTGCAACTCCTTGCAAACGGGTTCCCCTGCCCCCCGCCATAATTACTGCCTTCATAGACGACATCACTTCCCTTTATCTGTTATCATGTCTTTAACTGTCCGCCGTACTGCCTCGTCCGAAGTATGTTCCGGCTTCCAGCCTCTAGACAATATTTTGGATATATCGTAGCAAAAGCTTGGCACATCTCCTTTCCATCCTCTGTCTCCGCCAGTGTATTGAAACTCAACATCCGCAAGCTTCATGACATCCGCCACAATCTCTGCAATATGCGTAACTGTCGTCCCCCTGCTTTCAACGCTGATATTGAATACGTCTTCTCCCTCCTCAAACTCCCTTGTAAGCATATAGACAGCTTCAATTAAATCAGATACGTATATATACGGTTTACACTGCGTGCCGTCTCCGAGGATTTCCAGTTCGTGCGGATTTTTGTGCAGCTTTTTAATAAAATCAAAGATGACCCCATGTGTCAGACGCGGACCGATAACATTTGGAAACCGAAAGATAACGGCCCGCATGCCGCACATGGAAACATAGGATGAAATCAATGCCTCCGATGCCAGTTTTGCTCCTCCGTAAAAGGATACCGGTTTAATTCCACCCGTAGTCTCCTTTAGCCTGACGCCCGGCATCTCTCCATAAACTGCAGAAGTCGATGCAAAAAAAAGCTTTTTCACCCCCGCTTTTCTCATACCCTCAAGAAGGTTCCTTGTAGTGAGAAAGGTATCATTAAAATCTATCTCCGGCTCTCTGCCGCCTTTCTGTATATCAGAATTAGCCGCCATATGATAGACAACGTCTATTTTATTCTCGGCAAAGATTCTGTCTACGCTCTGTTGTTCGGTCAGATTTAACGGGTAAAAAAGAAATCTCCCATTCTTAGCCAATTGCTCATCGCTTCGAAGATGCCGGATATTCCGGTCTCCAAAAATCAACTTATCCGCCGCAACGATATCATGCCCTCCGGCAAGTAATCTGTCACACAAATGACTGCCGATAAAGCCCGCGCCTCCTGCAACTAAAACTTTCATATTCTCCTCCGCTAAATAAAATCTCTGTCTGTCATCACAATGGAAGCTCCTGAGTTATCTATCTCAAAATCCATCTCCTTTAAGCCGGATAATGCATGCCTGACTGCGCTTTGCACCGCCCCCGGAACATAGAGCAGCAGAAACCCCGCACCGCCGGCTCCCAGCAGTTTTCCACCTGCCGCCCCGGCATTCCGCGCCCGTTCATAGACATTATCAATCATCGGATTTGTAATTCCCGCAGCCAAAGATTTCTTCAGCACCCAATTCTCATGCAGCATCTCTCCCATTGCGTCAACATTGTTTTTCTGCAGTTCCTCCTTCAGCCTTCTTGCTACATCACACATCTGTTTCTGCACGGTAACCTTGTCGTCATGCAGCATGTTGCTGCGCTGTTCTTTAAGAATGCCTGAAGCGTCATGTGTTCCGCCCAGATAGAACAACAACAGATTATCTTCTAATTTTTGATAACTTTCTGACGCCATAATCACAGGTTCTACATTTACAAAACCATTAGGCAGAAACTCATAAAACTTAAGCCCTCCGAAGGATGCGGCAAATTGATCCTGCTTGCCGATTACCCCGCCTAATTTTTCAATTTCAACCGCACAAGCTTCTTTTGCCAGCTTATATTTTGACACATACTGTCCGGTATAGGTATACAGCAGCAAAAGTAAAGCAACTGTAAAAGTGCTTGACGAGCCAAGTCCCGTTCCGGCCGGCACGTCTGCCATACTCGAAAGTTCAACGCCTTTTATATTAAAATCACACAGGCACTGCCTGAATATCTGATGCTCTATTTCGGAAAAATCATTCACAATTTCCGTTTTGGAGTACTTTAATACAATCTGGTCTTTCTCAAAATAATTGTGTATCGTAAGATACATATACTTACGGATGGACGTACTTAACACGCATCCACCGCACTTTTCGTAAAAATCCGCCAAATCACTCCCACCGCCGCAAAAGCTGACTCTAAAAGGCGCCCTTGTTATTATCATCGCTATTCTCCTATCAAATACCGGGTCAGTTCTCCGATTACGTTATCAATGTTAAATGCACATGTTGTCAGCATATCTCTGTCTTTGTTCCTATCGGTATTTACATACCCGTTTATTGCGCCGCACCACTCTGCCTCATCCCACCCCTTAAGAAATCTGACATCACCCGTAAACTTGACATCATGCGTAATGGAGTCAGACAATACACATGGCAGGAAAGACATCTGGGCCTCAACCGCAGTCGCAGGCATACCCTCGAATCTTGACGGCATAACCAACACATCCATAGCACTATAGATATCCGGAATATCATCCCTGTCCTGAAGAAAGAAAACCTTCTTTTCAAGTTTTAATAGCCTCACCTTTCTCTTAATTGAATCTTT
>CAJTUQ010000113.1:5967-6394 GCA_910579335.1 uncultured Dorea sp.
CAACTCTCCGGTCCCTACTAAAATCAGGACGGCATCCGGATGTGTTCTTGTAAACTCGCTAAATACGTCAATTAAAAAATCATGGTTTTTTTGATAGGAAAATCTTCCGATATTGCCGATGACAAAAGCCTCTTTGATGGACAGCTCTTTCCTGACCCTTTCCCTTCCATCCTCACTGTATGAAAACTCGTTAATATCCTCCCCCGTTAAAATCACGTGGAATTTGGGGGACGCTATACCGCTGGCGCCATACATCCACACTCCCGCTTCCACTGAGCATGCAAGAAAATATTTTGAGTTATGTTTGACATAAGGCACGAAAAGCCTGTGGGCCAATATTTTTATACTTCTTACGAGTCTTAAAGGCTCATCTATCTGTGAGCAATGAGAATGTACTACAATATTCTTCACGCCCGCTCTCTTGGCC
>CAJTUQ010000113.1:6404-6704 GCA_910579335.1 uncultured Dorea sp.
TATATACGCAGAATCTGAGTTGATATGAATTGTCTTATATTGATTCGTTCTCATTACATAAATAAACCATTGAATCATACGGAAAACATTGATTTTCTTTTTATTTGCCAATGTATATATTCTTCCGCCCTTCTTTTTTATATCCTCCAGATATTTCCGTTCCGGAATCCTTTTTTGCATTAAGTAATCATACACGATTTTATCTGAATCAAATTTCTGTCCCCACCGGTAGACCATTGTTGCGACTCCTGCGCTGCCGATATTGCTCCCGCCCGTAACTAATACCCTTTCCATAATCTA
>CAJTUQ010000114.1 GCA_910579335.1 uncultured Dorea sp.
CTTTATCTGCGCTGCTGCGTTCTTCCTTGATATTTTTTCTCCTCACAAGATATTCCTCTATTGAAAGATTTTCCTGATTTCCATTCTCATTTTCCTGCCACATAAAACTACCTCCGTTCTTTATACTCCGCTACTATCAGTATATGATTCCCAGCCGGAATCTATGACTTTTTTCTGATATAACGCCAGTATAAATCAGAAATGTGGCAATCCTGTGACGCAATTCTAAAAACAAGCGAAAGAATTTCTTAAATAACGCTTACCTGTCTCTGTAAATAATATCCTCTCTCCCCGGCCCGTTAGAAACCATAGTAATCGGATAACCAATCCGCTCCTCTACAAATTCTATATATTTCCGGCAGTTTTCCGGCAGCTCTTCATACTTCTTGATTCCGCTGATATCACTCTTCCATCCCGGAAGCGTCTCAAGCACCGGCTTTGCCTTTTCGAGCAGATGCGTAGGCGGAAATTCCGTCGTTACCTTCCCGTCAATTTGATAGCCTGTACAGACCGGAATCTCATCCAAATATCCCAGCACATCCAAAACCGTAAAAGCCACATCTGTCGTCCCCTGCAGACGGCATCCGTACTTGGAAGCTACACAGTCAAACCATCCCATACGTCTCGGCCGCCCGGTTGTCGCGCCAAACTCACCGCCGTCTCCTCCGCGGCGTCTAAGCTCATCCGCCTCTTCACCGAATATCTCACTGACAAATGCCCCTGCGCCCACGGCGCTGGAATACGCCTTGCAGACGGTAATAATTTTCCCAATCTCATAGGGCGGGATTCCTGCCCCGATAGCGCCGTAACCCGCCAGCGTAGAAGAGGAAGTAACCATCGGATAAATGCCGTGGTCCGGATCCTTCAATGAGCCTAGCTGCCCCTCTAACAGAATGTTTTTGCCGCTCTTAATGGCTTCGTAAAGAAACAGCGACGTATCGCACACAAACGGCTCAACCATCTTTTTATATTCCTGAAGCTCTTTATATAAATCATCCGGATGAATCAGCGGCTTATGGTAAAGGTGCTCTAAAAGGACATTTTTCTGCTCTGCCACACGCACTACTTTCTCCTTCAGCAATTCATCATCAAACAGCTCGCTGACCTGAAAGCCGATTTTCGCATACTTATCCGAATAAAACGGCGCAATTCCAGACTTCGTGGAACCAAAAGACTTTCCTCCCAGTCGTTCCTCCTCATATGCGTCAAAATTCTTGTGGTACGACATCACCATCTGTGCGCGGTCAGACACAAGAATGTGCGGCTTGGGCACACCCCTGTCCACAATAGACTTTACCTCCTCAAACAATACCGGGATATCAAGCGCAACACCGTTGCCGATAATGCTGGTTGTATGACTGTAGAATACTCCTGACGGCAAAGTATGCAGTGCGAACTTGCCATAGTTATTAATAATCGTATGCCCCGCATTAGCGCCGCCCTGAAAGCGCACGATAATGTCGGCCTCTCTCGCAAGCATATCCGTAATCTTACCCTTGCCTTCGTCGCCCCAGTTCGCTCCTACTACTGCTTTTACCATATGAATTCCTCCTGTGTCGTCAATCTCCTTGACCTTCAATTTAGCAGTTCCTCTAAAACCACCCTAAGCATTATACTATATTTTGCCATGTCTGTAAACCGTTTTACATCAATGGCGCTACAAGGCGCAGTACCTGCCCGACCACCTTCGTGAGCATTGTCCGTTTCTTCACTTCCATGAGGGTCACTTTGTGACAGTGCTGCAAGGTCTGTTGAAAATCTCTCTCGATTCGGTCAATCTCCGAATTATTATAGATAAAGACTCCGCATTCAAAATGAAGATAAAGACTGCGGTAATCCAAATTTATCGTACCCACCGTCGCCGTATCATCATCGCTGACAAACACCTTTGCATGTACAAAGCCCGGCGTATATTCATATATCTGCACCCCGCTTTCTATCAGCTCCTGGTAATAAGTCTGGGCCACCACAAAAGCGTACCATTTATCCGGAATGTGGGGCATAATGATTGCAACCTCGATTCCGCTTTTCGCAACCCGTGTCAGCGTCGTAATCATTTCATTGTCCAGAATCAAGTACGGCGTCATTATATGTACGTATTTTTTCGCATGGTTCAAAATATGGAAATAAACCTCTTCCCCCACATTCTCATTGTCAAAAGGACTGTCCGCATAAGGAATCACGTACCCGTATTCCCTCTTAAACTCTTTGCGTTTAGGCGTCAGGTACCGCTTATAACTTTCCGGCCTTTTCTCCGTCACATTCCACATCTCAAGAAACATCATTGTAAAGCTCTGCACCGCATCGCCTTTCAACATGACCGCCGTGTCTTTCCAATGCCCGAAGCGTACCTTCTTGTTTATGTACTCATCCGCAAGATTTACTCCCCCGGTAAACGCTGTTTTTCCGTCAATAACACAGATTTTACGATGATCTCTGTTATTCTGTGTCGTAGACAAAAACGGCTTCACTGGATTCGCCATCTTGCATTTGATTCCGAACTTCTTAAGCTGTTGCGGATACCCATAAGGAAGCAGGCTTATGGCGCACATCCCGTCATACATGAACCGGACTTCCACGCCGTCCTCCGCTTTCTGCTTTAAAATCTCAAGCAGCGTATCCCACATGTACCCCTCGTCTACAATAAAATATTCCATAAAGATAAACTTCCGGGCTCTTTTAAGCTCATGGACCATATACTTAAACTTGTACTCACCCAGCGGGAAATACTTAACGGACGTATTCCTATACGTAGGGAACCCAAGCTGGTGAGACAAAAAATAAGAAAGATGGGAATTTGCCGACTTGCTCGCCCAGATAGCGTCCACGACATCCTGTTCCTGCTGCATATAAGGCACCGTCTCAAGTTTAAGCTCTGTAAGCCGCTGCTGCATATAAGAAGTCCCTACCTGCATCTCCACATAAACATAGAACATAGTCCCGACGATGGGGAAGGCCAGCACGCACAAAATCCACGTAATCTTGAATGCAGGGTTTCCCTTCCGGTTAATGACATAAATGATAACGGCCACACGCAGGATAGTAAACACTCCGTATATGTAAAAAGTGTATTCCCGCAGATGAAAAGTAGTCGATATAAATACAAGGAACTGTATCATTACCAATATGAGAAATATTCCCGTACGGCTGAATATAATACGGAACAACCCCCGCTTTGCGCTTCCTGGCGCATCTCTTCTACTCATTTAATTCCTCCTTTTTAAGCCTGAATACATGAATAGCAATTCTAGTTTAACACAAATTTTTAAAAATATCACCTTCCCCTTTATTTTTTGCAGAAAAAGTATTACAATATCCATATTAAGCCGTATACGAGCGAAAGGAGATTTATAATATGAAAAAAATATTTAAACATCTATTAGGACTGGCTTCTATTGCCAGCGTTGTGGCAGGTACCGTATACTATTTCAAAAAAAGAAACGACATTGACGACGACGAATTTGATGAAGATTTTGATGATGAAGATTTTGATTTAGATAATGATTTAAAATCTGTTTCCGACCGCGAATATGTATCCCTCCATACCGGTGCGCAAGCTGCGGCGGAGACGGTCATGGACGCTGCGGAAAAAGCGGAAGACGCTGCTGACGCCGTAAAAGGAAAAGCCGAGGATGCCGCTGACGCCGTAAAAGAAAAGACGGAAGATGCAACCGACGCCGTAAAAGAAAAGGCGGATGAAGTAGCTGAAAAGGCCGACGATATTGCCGATGTCGTGGAAGAAAAAGCAAAAAAGACTATCAAGGCACTCAAAGGCAAAGCCGAGGATGCTGCCGATGCCGTAAAGGAAAAGGCCGAAAAATAACTGAATAGCTATCTATAAAATTTATCCCTCTGCCTCGTAACGGGGCAGAGGGATTCTGTATTCTGTATTACTTCCAGCATTCTGTTAAAATACCTACCGCATCTTTAATCTGTTCTTCCGACAGATTGGCATATCCTAAAAGCACCGTCGGCTTATCCTCCGGACTTTTCCTGATACGGTAATCACTCATGCCGTAAACTTTGATTCCTCTCTGTTTTGCCCGCAAAAGCAGTTCCTCTTCCGAACAGCCGTTTTCAAAAGTCAGAAGAAGATGCACTCCTGCGTGCTCGCCAAAGACAGTGCAGATATGAAAAAGCGGCCTTAATGCCTCTATCAGCGCATCGTGACGGCTTTTATACAAAGCGCGCATTTTGTTGAGGTGCCGCTCGTAATACCCCTCCTCCAGAAACCTCTGTACGATCAGCTGGTCCACCTTCGACACCGTGGAATTGACAAACCGGTGCTTCTTTCTGTAAATACTAAGCAGCGGCTTTGGAAGTACCATGTAACTTAACCGGATGGCCGGAGCAATAGATTTGGAAAACGTCCCAAGATAGATGACCTTCTCCTCCCGGTCATATCCTTGAAGCGCCGGAATCGGTTTTCCCTTATATCTGAACTCGCTGTCGTAATCATCCTCCACAATATACCTGTCCCCGCCTTCCTGCGCCCACAAAAGCAGTTCCATCCTCCGCTTCATCGGCATAACGCTCCCTGTTGGGTATTGATGGGACGGCGTCACATAGGCAATGTCCGCATCTGTTTGGGACAGCTCGGTAACCATCATGCCGTTTTTATCCACAGACACCGGAACCGTCTCATAACAGAGGCTGTCGGCTAAACGGTACGCCTGCTTATAAGTCGGGTCTTCAAAGGCTATCTTATGATGCGTCCCAAGTATCATGGCAAGAAGCATAAAAAGATAATCGCTCCCTGCGCCAATGATAATCTGCCCCGGTTTGCAGTTCACGCCTCTCGCTTGGTAGAGATAATTGCAGACAGCGTTGCGGAATCCATACTCGCCCTGGGAATCTCCCAAGCGGAACAATTCCGTCCTGTCGTCCATCAGAATATCCTTCGACAGCTTTCTCCATATATTATAGGGAAAGCTGTTAAGATCTACGCCGTTGGGAGTAAAATCATATCTGTATTTTCTGTCCGGAGCCGTTTCTTTCATTTCCTCCGTACGGACCGCTCCAAAACGGTACAGTCCTTCAATCTGCGCCACAAAAAAGCCTCTGTACGGTTCAGATTCAACAAACCCCTCTGACAAAAGCTGTTCATAGGCGAGCTCTACGGTGCTTCTGCTTACTGCCAGATGCTTTGAGAGCGCCCGTGTAGAAGGAAGCTTTTCCCCGTAGGATATCCTTCCATTCTGGATATCTTTCTTTATATAAGTGTATATCTGCTCATAAAGCGGCATCTTTGAGCTTGTTTTCAAATTCATCGTAAGCTCGTACATAAAATCCTCCGGCGGCCTGGCACAGATTGCTATCCTGCCCCTTCTTACTTTGGCAGTTTAAAAGAACTCTTCAGAGAGACGATTCGGTTAAACACCAGATTTTCCGGCGTCGAGTCTTTGGAATCGATGCAGAAATATCCGTTTCTCACGAATTGGAAGCTGTCGTGCCCTTCCGCTTTTTCAAAACTGTCTTCCACATAGCAGTTTTTACAAATCTGCAAAGAATTTGGATTCAGGTTCAAAGAACCGTCCTCTTTATTGTAGACTCCTTTTTCCTCGTCAACCAGATTCTCATAGAGCCGGACTTGTGCTTGCTTTGCATAAGGTGCCGCAACCCAATGTATCGTCCCTTTTACCTTCCTTCCTGTAAAACCGGTTCCGCATTTCGTCTCAGGATCGTAGGTGCAGTGCACAACGGTCACATTGCCCGCCTCGTCCGTTTCATAGCTTTCGCATCTCACAAAATACGCATTCATAAGACGGACTTCATTGCCCGGATACAGACGGAAGTATTTCTTCGGCGGATCAATCATAAAATCGTCCCGCTCTATATAAAGCTCCCGGCAGAATGGAATCTTACGCTTTCCAAGACTCGGATTTTCAAGGTTATTATCCGCCTCAAGGTACTCCGTCTCTCCCTCCGGGTAATTATCAATTATAAGCTTCACCGGGTCTAGCACGGCCATCATCCGGGGCCTTGAAAGCTTTAAGTCTTCCCGGATACAGTACTCAAGCATCGCATAATCCACAGAGCTTTGGCTTTTTGACACACCGCACAGCTCAATAAACATACGCAGAGATTCCGGCGTAAAGCCCCGTCTCCTGAGCGCCGCAATGGATACCAGCCTCGGATCATCCCATCCGTCCACGATTCCATCCTGCACCAGCTTCTTAATATATCTCTTTCCTGTCACCACGTTTGTGAGATAGAGCTTTGCAAATTCAATCTGGCGCGGAGCCGGGTCAAACTCACACTCTTTTACCACCCAGTCGTAAAGCGGCCGGTGATCCTCAAACTCAAGCGTACAGATGGAATGCGTAATTTTTTCTACCGCATCTTCAATCGGATGCGCAAAATCGTACATCGGATAGATGCACCATTTATCTCCCGTATTATGATGCGCCATATGCGCCACTCTGTAAATCCCCGGGTCGCGCATATTGATATTCGGCGACGACATGTCAATCTTCGCCCTCAGCACTTTCTCTCCGTCCTTGTATTCCCCGTTCCTCATCCCTTCAAACAGCGCAAGGTTCTCCTCCACAGAACGGTTC
>CAJTUQ010000115.1 GCA_910579335.1 uncultured Dorea sp.
AGATGGCCAGCATACGCTGCGCAGGGGCAGGTACATATGGAAGAAGGAGTTTCATAGTATATAAAAACGGCGGCGTGACAAGCTCGTCGAGCGGAGTCATAGGTTTGGGAGGAAATTTTTCCATAACGCCTCCTGTTACGTAACGTTGTAAATATATATGATATTTCCAGCGGGAATATGCACGGAAAAAGGGGACGTCCCCCGGTAGTAACCCAAGGGAGCCCCCATTCTTATCTTAAAGAGTATTAAGCTTTGAAATCAGGATTAGCATCCGCAGCCATTGCCGCATCCGCCGCAGCAGAAGAGCAAGAGGATAATCCACAGGCAGCTGTCGTTGCCGCATCCGCCGAACATGCTGCCGCCGTTGCCGCATCCGCCGCCACAGCAGCAGAGTAACAGGATAATCCACAGACAGCTGTTGTTGCCAAAACCACATCCGCATCCGCCATTGCCGTATCTTGCAGTTTCTTCACATCCACATCCACAATTTAATTCGCTCATACTAAAAGTCCTCCATAAAGGTTATTTACAGTACATAATATGCGTCAAGCGAGGATGTGTGAAAAGAAACAAATCTAATATTTTAAAAGTTTTTTAACGGAGCGCTGGTAGTGGAGCGTCTTGTTCTGTATACGGAGCTTCTCAAGCCTTCCCAGCTCTTTTTTCTGATACTCGTCATACATGGTGACGAGATAGGAAGCCGTGTAGTTGCGGTTTTTAAACCAAGTGAACAGCAGCCAGTTCATAATGTCTGGATGCCAGTACCGCTCCGGTATCTGGGATTCCCTCAGTACGATAATGTGCTTGATGGCCTGCATGGCGAGCTGTCCCAGCCTTGCCGCCTGATTTTTGATGCGATAAAGCTCATCACTCTCTGTAATAATATCGTACAAATCATTGGAAGCTTTCCAGTATGTAACGAAAGCCGGTTCTTCGGATTCAGGTTCCTCTGCGGTTTCATGCAGGTCAAAGGTCTGCATGACGGCTTTTCTTCCCGCTGTCTGACGGTCATAGTCAGCGCGGCGTGCAGGGTCTGATAAGATATTATATGCTTCCAGTATCGCCTGCATCTGTTCTGTAGTATCAATGCCGTCCTTTAGGTTGGCATCCGGATGGTATTTTTTTGCAAGTGAGTTTTTCGCTGCCGTAATATCCTCCAAAGAAGCTTTGGAGGAAACCCCTAATATTTCATAATAATTCTGGTCCGCCATATGATCCTCCCCTTATTACTATATGGAAATCGAACAAGTTTATCTTACGATATATTCTAGTAGAAATCAATCCTTTTTCGAATTTTTGGGATGTAAAGAAAAAATACTTGACACCTGTTGCGCTTTGGTATATGATATCACAGGTGAAGAACATGAATGAGATTTTAGAACAGGCGCTGCTTTATGATTTTTACGGAGAGCTTTTGAATAAACACCAGAAAGAGATTTACGAGCAGTTTATTCTGGAAGACTTGTCTCTCGGAGAGATAGCAAGAGAAGCCGGTATCAGCCGACAGGGCGTCCATGACCTTGTAAAGAGGTGCGGCCAGACTCTTAAGGGATATGAGGAAAAGCTTCATCTTGTGGCAAAGTTCATGTCGGTAAAAAGCAAGGTTGCCAGAATGAATGAAATATTGGAAGAGAATGAGAAAAAGAGCAGGGAGGAGCTTGTGGAGGATATCCGCAGGATAGCTGACGAGATTATAGAGGAGTTATAGTATGGCATTTGACAGCTTGACTGAAAAACTTCAGAATGTGTTTAAAAATTTGAGGAGCAAGGGACGTCTGACAGAGGATGACGTGAAAGAGGCCCTCAAGGAGATAAAAAGGGCGCTGCTTGCGGCGGACGTCAACTTTAAAGTCGTGAAGGACTTTATTAAGAGTGTTCAGGAGAGAGCTGTCGGGCAGGATGTGATGAACGGGTTAAATCCCGGACAGATGGTAATTAAAATCGTGAATGAGGAGCTTGTAAAGCTTATGGGCTCTGAGACTACAGAGATTAAGCTCCAGCCGGGAAGCGACATTACAGTTATATTGATGGCGGGTCTTCAGGGTGCCGGAAAGACTACCACTACTGCAAAGCTTGCCGGAAAATACAAGCTGAAAGGGAAGAAGCCTCTTCTTGTCGCATGCGACGTGTACCGGCCAGCTGCAATCAAGCAGCTTCAGGTAAACGGGGAAAAACAGGGAGTAGAAGTGTTTGCTATGGGCGAGAACCATAAGCCGGCCAATATTGCAAAGGCGTCCCTGGAGCATGCACAGAAAAACGGAAATAATATCGTGATATTGGATACCGCGGGACGTCTCCATATTGACGAGGACATGATGGAGGAACTTCGGGAAATTAAGAGGACCGTAGAAGTACATCAGACGATTCTTGTTATTGACGCCATGACAGGGCAGGATGCGGTCAACGCAGCCAAAGAGTTCAATGAAAAGGCCGGTATAGACGGTGTAATCGTGACAAAGCTCGACGGTGATACAAGAGGCGGTGCGGCGTTATCGGTAAAGGCAGTGACAGGGAAACCGATTCTGTATGTGGGCATGGGGGAGAAGCTCTCTGATCTGGAGCAGTTTCATCCTGACCGCATGGCTTCCCGTATTCTTGGCATGGGAGACGTGCTTACTCTGATTGAAAAGGCGGAAGCTGAGATTGATGAAGAAAAAGCAAAGGAGATGTCAAGAAAGCTTAAGAAAGCGCAGTTTGATTTTGAAGATTATCTGGAAAGCATTTCCCAGATGAAAAAGATGGGCGGCTTAGGCAGTATTATGAGCATGTTCCCCGGCATGGGCATGGGGGGCGTTCCCGGCATGGGAAAGATGAAGGGCTTAGATGAGAATGAGACAGAACAGGCCGAAAAGAGGATGGCGCGCATGGAGGCTATGATTTACTCTATGACGATTGAGGAGAGAAGGAACCCGGAACTGTTGAATCCGTCCAGAAAGCACAGAATTGCAAGAGGCGCAGGCGTCGATATCAGCGAGGTGAACCGGATGGTGAAGCAGTTTGGCGAGATGAAAAAGCTGATGAAGATGGTGGGAAAAGGCGGCAGGAAAGGAAAGTTCAGGATGCCTTTTTAAAGCGCAGAACATAAAAAGGGGTGCTTTTAGCGGTTATACCGCATGTTAAATGCGTTATATACAATATATATTTTTGATAATTCATGGAGGTGAAAGAAAATGGCAGTAAAAATCAGATTAAGAAGAATGGGACAGAAGAAGGCTCCTTTCTATAGAATCATCGTAGCGGATTCCAGATCACCAAGAGATGGCAAATTTATCGATGAGATCGGAACCTATGACCCGAACTGTGAGCCAAGCGCAATTTCCGTAGATGAGGAAGCTGCTAAGAAATGGCTTAGCACAGGTGCGCAGCCGACAGAGACGGTCAGCAAGATTTTTAAGGCGGCAGGCATCGAAAAATAGGTAATATTATGCCCCGGAGGTATATAATTATGAAAGAACTGGTAGAAGTAATTACAAAGGCTTTGGTTGATTCTCCTGAGGATGTAGTTGTGACGGAGCGGGAAGATAAAAAGACCACTGTTTTGGAAGTCCGCGTGGCTGAGGCCGATATGGGAAAAGTCATCGGAAAACAGGGGCGCATCGCAAAGGCGATCCGTTCGGTTGTAAAAGCGGCTGCTGCAAAGGAAGATAAAAAAGTAGTTGTAGACATTATGGATGAATAGGAAGACGATAATCGGAGACAGGTCAGGAAAAAGCGGCCTGTCTCTCGTACATAAACGGGAAATTTTGAGATAAGTCTATACAGTTTGCATAAGGAGTAGTAATATAATATGGAAGAGATGCTTCAAGTAGGAGTGATTACCTCTGCACATGGTATACGGGGGGAAGTGAAAGTATTTCCTACAACAGATGATCCGGCGCGTTTTCAGAGGGCACAGAGAGTGTTCCTCGATACGGGAAAAGAGAATATGCCTTTAAAAATTCAGAATGTAAAGTTTTTTAAACAGTTTGTTATTCTGAAGTTTGAAGAGTTTGATAGTATAAATGATATTGAAAAATACAGAAAATGTCCGCTGCTTGTGAGACGGGAAGATGCAGTGCCGCTTGGCGAGGATGAGTATTTTATTGCCGACATGATAGGACTTTCGGTTGTAACGGAGGATGAGGAGCAGTTTGGCACTCTGTCGGATGTGATAGGGACGGGAGCCAACGACGTCTATGTGATTAACAGTGTAAGGCATGGCGAGGTACTTGTCCCGGCGATTAAGGAATGTATACTGGACGTAGATATTAAAGCAGGCACGATGAAGATACATCTGCTGGACGGGCTTTTATCCTAGAGATAAAAATAGTGGAGTATGTGAAAAACCAGGCGTTTTGAACGCCGGCTGCATGGACAAATAGAGTTTGGACGGGTGGAATGTATGGACTTTTATATTATGACATTGTTTCCGGAGATGGTTATGGGGGGACTTAATACGAGTATTACGGGACGGGCTGTCAGCAAAGGACTTTTGTCTATTGAGGCGGTAAATATCAGGGATTATGCGTTCAATAAGCATAGCAGCGTGGATGATTACCCGTATGGCGGCGGAGCGGGAATGCTGATGCAGGCGGAACCGGTATACCAGTGCTTCAAAGCGGTGGAGGAGAAGATACGCAGCAAAAGAGCGAAAAGGGCACAGGAAAACGGACAGGAACCGGACGGCGGAAAAAGGGTCCGGGTGGTATACCTGTCACCGCAGGGACGGACGTTTAGCCAGTCTATGGCAGAGGAATATGCAAAAGAGGAAGAGGTGGTCTTGCTCTGCGGACATTATGAAGGGATTGACGAGCGCGTTCTGGAAGAAATTGTGACGGATTATGTATCCATAGGGGATTTTGTAGTGACCGGAGGAGAACTTCCGGCGATGATTATGACAGACGCAGTCGCCAGACTGGTACCTGGCGTGCTCCACAATGACATATCGTCGCAGTCCGAGAGTTTTCAGGAGAATCTTTTGGAGTATCCCCAGTATTCAAGGCCGGAAGTATGGCATGAAAAAAGGGTTCCGGACGTGCTGCTTTCAGGACATCATGCGAATGTGGAAAAATGGAGGCGCAGGCAGTCCATCCTTTGCACGGCAAGGAGACGTCCGGATTTAATAGAAAAGGCCTCTCTCACGGAGGAAGAGGCTGAACTGGCAAAAAAAACCGCCAAAGAAAATAAGGAAGAATGAGGGTGAGATAGTGGAGAGCAGAGAATACGGACAAGGCTTAAACACAGTGCCGATTACCGGACATACGCAGGTAATCAGCGATACTTATCATAAAATCCTGCGTGTCGACCTTGCGCAGGATCGTTATGAGGTGGTAAAGATGAATCCGGAGGACAGAACTTTCGGCTATGGCCCAGTTTATTTATAATGGGGGCATACATCCGGATGATATGAATAATTTCATATCATTTACCCGTCCGAATCACATGAAAGGTGCATTTGACTCCGGGAAAAAGACACTGAGCTGCTGCTACCGGAGACGCCAGGGAGAAAGGTTTCGATGGAACCTGATGGAGGTAGTCCCGGAAGAAACCAAAGACGACCGGTATATTTTTGTGTACGTGAAGGATATACATGATATCCTTCGGGAAAGCCTGGAGCTTGATGATGCCAGCATCCGCATACAGGAGGTAATTCGGACATTAGGAGAGCAGAATTTCGGAGTCTATGGAATCGACTTGGATACCGGCGAGGCGAATCTTGTAAGGGAAAACGGTCATACGCACACAGGCTGGAAGTCCTGGACACTCCAGTGGAACGAGATTGTGGATTCCCGTCTTATGATGCAGATCCATCCTACCGACCGGGATAAATTTTATGAAAATTTTTCGCTTGCCGGGCTGCGGCAGATGAAGGAATCCGATGTACATAAAACGGATATGCTCTGCCAGTGGCGCGGGGAGGAAGACCATGAGTACCGGTATATGGCAGTTATTGCGTATTCCGGTGAGAAATATAGCACAAAGAATTATACGATCCTTGCCCTGCAGAATGTAGATAAGAGAGTCCGGCAGGAACACGCGCTGTCGCTTCGCGATATGCAGCTTGCCGCAATTTTAAAATCCCGGTATAGCGTTATGACGACGGTTTATCTTGAAAACGGACAGTGTGAACGGATTTGGATTAACGAGAGCAGTCAAAAGCATAATATACTTGCCGGAAATTATAATGAATATTTTCACCAGGCGATGGAGAATGCCGTTCATCCGGATGATGCAGAGATATTCAAGCGGGTTATGAGCCCGGAGCATTTGTACCAAAAGGCGGCCAGTACGCGAGAGTATTCTGAGGAAGTCTGCCAGTACCGTATGACGGGTCCTTCTCTTAGGTGGCTGGAGCAGCACGTAATCTATTCCCGGCAGGGAAGCAGGATGTCTGTAAATATCCTGGGGAGGGATATTACCAGAAAGAAGCTGGAGGAAGAGCTGCGGTATCGAGAAGAACAGGAGAAGGCTGATATTATCCGTACTCTTGGA
>CAJTUQ010000116.1:0-3904 GCA_910579335.1 uncultured Dorea sp.
CACTATAACAAATCATCATGTTAAAAATATAAACGGCGGCACAAGACAGAATGTCATCCTGCATGCGGAAGACTTAAAAAAATATTACGGAAGCGGCGAAACAGAAGTCCGCGCCTTAGACGGAATAAACCTTGATATTTATCAAGGAGATTTCGTAGCAGTGGTAGGTACCTCCGGAAGCGGAAAATCCACGCTCCTTAACATGCTTGGCGGTCTTGACACCCCAACAGGCGGTTTGATTAAAGTCGGCGGCACCGAATTGTCCGGGCTCAGCAAAGAGCAGGCGACCATCTTCCGGCGCAAACAAATCGGCTTTGTGTTCCAAAATTATAATCTCATCCCTGTCCTGACTGTCTGGGAGAATATTATATTTCCCATTACGCTGGACGGGCAAAAACCTGACGAAAAATTTATTTTGAAAGTCGCAGAGCTCTTAGGGCTTACGGATAAACTTGACAGCCTTCCCAACACTTTGTCCGGCGGACAGCAGCAGCGTGCGGCCATCGCCCGCGCCCTCGCCTCCAAGCCCTCTATCATACTAGCGGATGAGCCGACCGGCAATCTGGACTCCAAAACAAGCAGTGATGTAATCGGGCTTTTAAAGATGACAAGCGAAAAATTCCGCCAGACAATCGTTATGATTACCCATAATCCGGAGATTGCACAGATGGCGGACTGTGTTGTCAGAATTGAGGACGGGAAAATCGTAGAAGGGTAAAATTCCGAAATCAATATGAAAAGCTTGATTTTTTCCGGCCCTCAGCTTATGATACCTTCAGCAGCAAATGAAAACCTAAAGGAGGTACTTTGATGAAACTTTATGCATTGTATTGCAGCCCCACCGGGGGGACAAAACATATCCTCGACATTCTCTGTTCTGAGTGGGATTGCGAAAAAATATTTCTGAACCTATGTGAAAAGGATTTTTCCGTCTCTCCTGAAAGCACAGACGTATTTATAATTGCCGTTCCAAGCTTCGGCGGCCGTGTTCCCCAGTTTCTTATTCCAAAGTTTAGCAGGCTGCACGGAAACAATGCGAAGGCCATATTGATAACCGTCTACGGGAACCGGGCTTATGAAGATACTCTCATAGAATTAAAAGATACTGTGGAATCGGCCGGATTTCTATGCTTTGGCGGAGCGGCCGCCGTTGCCAGACATTCTATCATGCCAAAATACGGCTCCGGACGGCCGGATAAGAAGGATATGGACGAACTTAAGCGCTTTTCCCGCCAATGCCAGGACATGATAAAAAAGAGTTCCATCTCCGGAAATTCCCCAGCATCCTTCTCTACCGCCTTTCCTGGAAACAGGCCGTACCGTCCATATGCCGTCCTACCTATCCACCCGGCAGCAGATAAAACCTGCACGGGCTGCGGATTGTGCGCCGAAAAATGCCCTGTCGGCGCCATTCGTCCCGACAACCTGCGCAAATGCGTAAAAACGGCCTGTATCTCCTGCATGCAGTGCATAAGCTTATGTCCCGTTAAAGCGCGCAGCATAAACGCTGCCGTCCTAAAAGCGGCTGAGCTCAAACTTAAAAAAACATGCAGCGAAAGAAAGCCCAATGAATTTTTCCTGCCCGGTTTTTAATGCCTGTAATTACACGATAAATAAAATGCTATTTAAATGTAATCGCAAAAATCACGACAGCCGGACCCATATCAGGGCCGGCTGTCGATTTTCTCCGCTTTATATAAACTTTACTATGAACGATCTATATCATTTTACAACATGCAATCGCTATGGAGCCAGGCCCGATATGGCAGGAAACACTGAGAGACAGCGGATCCATATGCACGTCATATCCTGGAAATCTTGTCTCTATCTCCTTCTTCCACTCCGTGGCCTCTTCCTTTGTACAAGTATAAGCTGCCTGAAGATGCACTTTTTTGTCTGCAAATCGTCCGGTTATGTCCTTTTCCATAGCGTCCAGCATTTTTTTCTTCGCCGCCTTAAATCCTCTCACTTTGGCAAAAGCGTCCAGCTTATCTCCCTGAATCTGAAGTACCGGCTTGATGTTGAGCATCGTTCCAAGCGCTGCGCCCGCCGCTGTCACCCTTCCGCCCTTCTTTAAATATTTCAGAGTGTCCACCGTAATATATATACTCGCTTCCAGCTTTTCTTTCATCAATACATCGACAATCTCCTTTGCGCTCATTCCCTTTTTCACCATCTCAAGAGCGTCAAGGACTGACTGGCGCTGAGTGATAGATATCCGCTGGTTGTCTACCACATGCACTCTCCCTTCATAATCCTGGGCCAGAGAAAGCGCCGTCTCACAGGAGCTGCTCAATCCGCTTGACATCGGGATATGAATGATTTCCTCGTATTCCTTCAATACATCATCCCACACCTCTATCAACTCTCCAGGGGACGGCTGCGAGGTGGAAATATCCGCATCCTCCGCAAGCTTTTGATAGAACTCTTCCTGTGTCAGAGTTATATCCTCGAAATACATATCTCCATTAATAAAAAACGGCATCGGCAGCACATAAATCCCCATGATTTTAGCCTGTCTCTGGGTGATTCCGCTGTTGCTGTCAGTCATAATCGCTATCTTTCCCATTTCCCTTACCTCTCTGTTCCTTTTTAGTTTTTAAAACTGTGTATCGGAGCCGGGATTCTACCCTTCCTTCCGATGAATGCACTGCAGTCGAACTCATTAACCGGCATAATCGGCGCATATCCAAGAAGTCCGCCAAACTCTGCCGTATCTCCCACTTCTTTTCCGATAACCGGAATCAGCCGGACAGCCGTCGTTTTCTGGTTCACCATGCCAATGGCCATCTCATCCGCGATAATGCCTGAAATCGTAGAAGCCTTTGTCTTTCCGGGCACGGCAATCATGTCAAGCCCCACGGAACATACACAGGTCATGGCCTCAAGCTTTTCCAGCGTAAGCGCTCCTGCATTTACGGCATCAATCATGCCTTTGTCCTCGCTGACCGGAATAAATGCACCGCTCAATCCGCCCACATAAGAGGATGCCATGACGCCGCCCTTTTTCACTTGGTCGTTAAGCATGGCAAGCGCCGCCGTTGTCCCCGGCGCACCCACTCTTTCAAGGCCGATTTCCTCCAGGATTTCCGCCACGCTGTCGCCGACGGCGGGCGTAGGAGCGAGGGACAAATCAACGATTCCAAAAGGAATCCCCATTCTTTTTGACGCCTCCCCAGCCACAAGCTGCCCGACTCTCGTCACCTTGAACGCTGTTTTTTTAATTGTCTCGCACAGCTTTTCAAAGCCCTGTCCCCGGACCTGCTCCAGTGCATGCTTCACCACGCCGGGCCCGCTGACGCCTACATTAATCACTGCATCGCCCTCTGTGACGCCTAAAAACGCACCCGCCATAAACGGATTGTCATCCGGAGCATTGCAGAATACGACCAGCTTCGCACAACCGATAGAGTCGCTGTCCTTTGTCTCCTCAGCCGTCTGTTTCACAATCTCCCCGCACAGGCGCACCGCATCCATATTGATTCCTGTCCTTGTAGAACCTACATTGACGGAACTGCACACCCGCTCTGTACATGCAAGAGCCTTTGGAATTGAACGGATAAGCATTTCATCACTTGCCGTCATAGCTTTCGATACAAGCGCCGAATAGCCGCCGATAAAGTTCACTCCTACTTTCTTCGCAGCTTTATCAAGCGTCCGTGCGATAGAAACATAATCTTCAGGCTTTGAACACGCCGCTCCCCCCACGAATCCGACAGGAGTCACGGAAATACGCTTATTCACAATCGGAATCCCAAATTCCGACTCTATCTTTTCCCCTGTCTCCACTAGATTTTCAGCCAAAGCCGTTACTTTTTTATATATCTTTTCGTTTAATCTTCCCAAATCGGAATCTATACAATCCATCAGGCTGATACCAAGCGTAATCGTACGTACGTCAAGG
>CAJTUQ010000116.1:3934-6224 GCA_910579335.1 uncultured Dorea sp.
TTACTTCATATTGGTTAATCATAGATCCCCTGTCTCTCTCCCTGTTTAAAGTCTGTGCATCTTCTCAAAGATTTCTTCCCTCTGGCACTGGATATTCACTCCGATAGCGTTTCCAAGCTCCGCCAAGTCTCCCGCGACAACTGCAATTTCTTTTGTTGTCTCTGTCGTGTCAACGATTGCCATCATATTAAAGTAACCATCAACAATTGTCTGTGAAATATCTAAAATATTGATATTTGTCTCTGCAAGATACGTACACACTTTTGCAATGATTCCGACCCTGTCTTTACCAACTACCGTAATAATGCATTTTTTCATTATAGGTTCTCCTTATACCACGCTATAGCTTCGTTCAGACCCCTTTCAAAATCATACTCCGGTTCATAACCGAGCATCTTTTCCGCCTTACTGATATCCGCATTGCTGTGCTTGATATCACCGGCACGTTCCGGCCCGAAGTTCGGCTCTATATCCTTTCCCAGAGCTTTCGTCAGCATATAGTAAATATCGACCAGATTTTCTCTGCCGCCATATGCAATATTAAACACCTCTCCTGCCGCATCATGTGACGCTGCGCAGGCCTTCAGGTTCGCTTCTATGACATTTTCAATATAAGTAAAATCCCTGCTTTGTCTTCCGTCGCCATTGATTACAGGCCGTTCATCATTCATCAGCTGTCTGATAAACTTGGGAATTACCGCTGCATATGCCCCGTCCGGATTCTGCCGTCTTCCAAAGACATTAAAATACCGCAGGCCATAGGTGTCAAGGCCGTATAAGCGGGTATACAGCTTTGCCCATTCCTCGTCGCATCTTTTTGTTAATGCGTAAGGTGACAGCAGGTTCCCCTCCGTCCCTTCCTTTTTCGGCAGATTGGGCTCGTCGCCGTATACCGAGGAACTGGAAGCATATACAAACTTCTTTACCTTATTGCGGTGTGCGGCTTCCAGCATATTCAGCGTGCCTTGTATATTGTTTGCACAGTAAAATAATGGCTCTTCAATGGAACGCGGCACACTTCCCCACGCTGCCTGATGAAGAATATAATCCACGTTCTCACAAGCTTTCACACAAACATCCAGCTCCTTGATGTCGCCTTTTATAAATGTGTAATCCGGATTATCCATAAATATGTCCGCATTCTCCTTCTTGCCCGTAGACAAATCATCCAGGCAGCGGACTTTGTATCCCATATTCAGCAAAGCCTCGCACAAATTTGAGCCGATAAACCCTGCCCCTCCAGTTACTAAAAAAACTGAACCCTCTTCAAATTTTATATTGCCGTATCCCATTACAACCTCCAATAACTATAATCTGCCTCTTCATATTCTCTGCGGTTTAAAAGTCCCTTCAAATCAAGCAGTATCTTTTTCCCCTCTCCGAAAAAACCATTTATCTGCTCCATCGTAAGCTGAGTAAACCGCGTGTGCGCAACTGCCAGTATAACCGCATCCATATCTTTGACGGCATCCATATCTGTTAATTCCACGCCATACAACTTTTTCGCTTCCATATAATCCGCCTCAGGGTCCACAATTACCGGATGAATCCTGTACTCCTCCAGCTCCCTTACAATATCCGCAGCCTTTGTGTTCCTTGTATCAGGACAGTTCTCCTTGAAGGTAAAGCCAAACAAGGCGACTTTCGCCCCTTTTACCGCTTTTCCCTCCGCAATTAATCTCTTTACCGCATTCTCCGCCACATATCTTCCCATATCTTCATTAATACGGCGGCCGGATAATATTATCTGGCTGTGATACCCTAATTTTTCTGCTTTGTATGTTAAATAGTACGGATCAACACCGATGCAGTGCCCTCCTACCAGTCCCGGATAAAAATTAAGGAAATTCCATTTCGTACCTGCCGCCTTGAGAACCGCCTGCGTATCAATACCCATTTTATTAAAGATAATCGACAACTCGTTCATAAATGCGATATTTATATCCCGCTGGCTGTTTTCAATCACCTTTGCGGCTTCCGCGACCTTGATACTCTCTGCCCGATGGACTCCCGCATCTACAACAATTTCGTAAACCTTTGCCACGATATCCAGTGTCTCTTCATCCATGCCCGAAACAATTTTTGTAATCGTAGGCAGTCTATGCACTGCATCGCCCGGATTGATTCGCTCCGGAGAATAGCCGATTTTGAAATCCACACCGCATTTCAGTCCCGACTGCTTTTCCAAAATCGGAGCACAGACCTCTTCGGTAACCCCTGGATAAACCGTGGACTCAAATACAACGACGCATTCTTTTTTCAAATTACGGCCGACAATTTCCGACGCACC
>CAJTUQ010000117.1 GCA_910579335.1 uncultured Dorea sp.
ATTCTCTTGTACTGTCCGAACATGTAACCGATCTCTCTTGCTCCCGTACCGATATCGCCAGCCGGGACATCCGTATCAGCGCCGATATATTTGCAAAGCTCTGTCATAAAGCTCTGGCAGAACGCCATGACTTCCCTGTCTGATTTCCCTTTCGGATCAAAGTCAGAGCCGCCCTTTCCTCCGCCAATCGGAAGGCCCGTCAATGAATTTTTGAAAATCTGCTCAAATCCAAGGAATTTAATGATTCCAAGGTTTACTGACGGATGAAGGCGCAGGCCTCCCTTGTACGGTCCGATTGCACTGTTGAACTGCACGCGGTATCCGGTGTTTACCTGTACCTGTCCCTTATCGTCTACCCACGGAACGCGGAACTTAATCTGTCTTTCCGGCTCTACCAGTCTCTCAAGCAGGGCATCCCTTCTGAACCTCTCTTCATTGGCCTCCACAACTACTCTGAGTGATTCTAAAACCTCTTTCACTGCCTGATGGAACTCTGGCTCAGCAGGATTTTTCGCTACAACTTTTTCCAAGACTTCATCAACATATGACATATACTTTTACCTCCTAAAATATATTTCCTTAATCCTCAAAGCTGATAAAAGCGGACAGACAACTCCATCCGCTTTCCGCAACGCTTTTGTCCTTTAACATTGTAAAGGATTTCCGTCCGGAACACAAGAATTTTTTTACAAAAATTCATATTTTTTGCAATTTGCACTTTGCATTCCTGCATTCCGCTTGATTTTTCAACATATTTTCCGCATTTCCTCTTCAAATATGCAGCAAATATATTTATTTTATTCA
Source organism: uncultured Dorea sp. (assembly GCA_910579335.1). Lineage (GTDB taxonomy): Bacteria > Bacillota > Clostridia > Lachnospirales > Lachnospiraceae > MD308. Next base: position 805 of record CAJTUQ010000117.1, read on the forward strand.
TTTCTATTTGAAATATGCTACGCCGGACTCAAAAATCTTCATGTCCTGTTCCCCGTAAATATTCATGGCGACAGACCTTGCCCGTCTCTCCGAGTGCGCCATCTTTCCAAACACCCGGCCGTCAGGACTTGTAATTCCTTCAATGGCCATATAGGAGCCGTTTACATTCCACTCTTCATCCATTGTGACATTTCCGTCTATATCACAGTACTGCGTTGCTACCTGGCCGTTGGCAAACAACCGGTCAAGCCAGTCCTTATCCGCCACAAAACGCCCTTCTCCGTGAGACGCCGGGTTCGTGTATATACCGCCAAGCTCCGCTTTTTTCAGCCACGGAGACTTGTCCGTAACCACTTTCACATAAATCATCTTGGAAATGTGCCGTCCAATCGTGTTGTAGGTCAGCGTCGGAGAATTTTCATCCTGTCCGGTAATCTGTCCGCCCGGAACAAGGCCAAGCTTAATCAGCGCCTGAAAACCGTTGCAGATGCCAAGGGCAAGACCGTCTCTCTCATTTAAGAGACGCTCCACCGCCTCCTTTATCTTCGCATTCTGGAATGCGGTAGCAAAAAACTTTGCGGACCCGTCCGGCTCGTCGCCAGCAGAAAAGCCGCCTGGGAACATAATAATCTGCGCCCCGTCAATAGCCTTTTCAAAAACATTCACAGAATCAACAATATCCGCAGCATCAAGGTTTTTAAACACCTTCGTTACAACCTTTGCACCTGCCCGCTCAAACGCCTTCGTGCTGTCATACTCGCAGTTCGTTCCCGGAAATACCGGAATAAATACCGTCGGCTGAGCAATCTTATGAGAACAGATATGGATATCCGATGCATGGTATAGCCCGGTTTCTATCTTTTCCTGCTGGCCTTTGGCGCCGGAATTTGTCTTAAACACCTTTTCAAGAGGCTCTTTCCACGCTTTTTCCGCCTCTTCCTCCAAGATAGACACATTGCCGTAGGAGAAAGTCCTATCTTCTGTCACTTCGCCGAGCACCGTGTAGCGAATCGCAAGCTCCCCTGTTTTTCCGTCAGCGACCTCCGCTACGATATCGCCGAACGCAGGGGCAAACAAATCTCTTGCGTCCATGTTGTGCTCAATCTTTACGCCCATCCGGTTGCCGAATGCCATACGGCTCACCGCAGCAATCACTCCGTGGCGGTCCGCAGCATATGCCGATACAATTCTGCCCGCCCGGATATCTTCCGTAAATTTCCCGTACTGCTCCATCACCTTTTCATAAACCGGAACATCATATTCATCCGTCGGAATGCGCAGCCATACCAGTTTGTTCCCTGCCTTCTTAAGCTCAGGCGTAATGATGTCTCTCTCCTTTGCGACGTCTACGGCAAACGATACAAGTGTCGGTGGCACGTCAATATCCTCAAAAGTGCCGGACATACTGTCCTTTCCTCCGATAGACGGAAGCCCGAAGCCAAGCTGCGCATTATATGCGCCGAGAAGCGCCGCAAACGGCTGGCTCCATCTGTGAGGCTCTTTTGTCATGCGTCGGAAATATTCCTGGAAGGTAAACCGTATCTTTCTGTAATCGCCGCCGTTAGCCACAATCTTCGCAACCGATTCCGTCACCGCATAGATCGCACCGTGATACGGGCTCCATGTAGACAGATATGGGTCAAATCCGTAACTCATCATCGTCACGGTATCACAGTCGCCCTTAAGCACCGGAAGCTTTGCAACCATCGCCTGCGTCTCCGTCGTCTGGTATTTTCCTCCGTGAGGCATAAATACGGAACCTGCGCCGATAGAACCGTCAAACATCTCAACAAGCCCTTTTTGAGAGCAGACATTAAGGTCGGAAAGAACGGAAAGCCATTTCTTCCTTACATCCTTCACTTCCTCTCTCACAAGGATGCTGTTCTTCCGGCTCGGAATATCCACCGCTACCGCCGTCTCCTGATGAGCGCCGTTCGTATCTAAAAATGCCCTTGACAGGTTGACGATTTCTTTTCCCCTCCAGGAGAGAATAAGCCTCGGCTCTTTTGTAACGACCGCCACCTCAACAGCCTCTAAATTCTCCTCTTTTGCATAACCCATAAATTCCGCTGTATCTTTTGAGTCTATAACAACTGCCATACGCTCCTGCGACTCGGAAATCGCAATCTCCGTACCGTCAAGGCCCGCATACTTTTTCGGGACTTTGTCAAGGTCGATGCGAAGCCCGTCCGCAAGCTCGCCAATCGCTACCGATACTCCGCCGGCGCCGAAATCGTTGCACTTTTTAATTAACTTACTTACCTCTTCCCTGCGGAACATACGCTGAATCTTTCGTTCCGTAGGCGCATTCCCTTTCTGGACCTCCGCTCCGCAGGTCTCGATAGACTCTGTCGTATGGACTTTTGAAGAGCCGGTTGCGCCGCCGCACCCGTCGCGGCCGGTACGCCCGCCAAGCAAAATAATGATATCCCCCGGCTCGGACGTCTCCCTGATTACCGCACGTCTCGGAGCGGCGCCAAGGACTGCACCGATTTCCATGCGCTTCGCCACATAGTTCGGATGGTAGATTTCCTTTACGGCTCCGGTGGCCAGTCCGATTTGATTGCCGTAGGAGCTGTATCCGTGGGCGGCCTCACGCACAAGCTTCTTCTGGGGAAGCTTTCCCTTTAACGTATCCTTCACGGAAACCGTCGGATCCGCCGCGCCCGTCACGCGCATCGCCTGATACACGTACGTACGTCCTGAAAGCGGGTCGCGTATCGCACCGCCAAGACAGGTGGCCGCTCCTCCGAAAGGTTCGATTTCCGTCGGGTGATTGTGGGTTTCATTCTTAAAATTAACAAGCCATTCCTCTTCTGCGCCGTCGACCGTAACCGGGACAACAATACTGCAGGCATTGATTTCCTCGGACTCCTCCTGATCCGCAAGCTTCCCTTCCTTCTTCAGCTTGCGCATCGCCATCAGCGCCAAATCCATCAGACATACGAACTTGTCCTCCCTGCCCTTAAAGATTTCGCTGTGATCTGAAAGATACTGCTTGTAAGTGTCTTCTATTGGCGCCTTATAATCCCCCTCGCCGAAAGCAACCTCGGTAAGCTCCGTTGAGAAAGTCGTATGGCGGCAATGGTCAGACCAATAGGTGTCAAGCACGCGGATTTCCGTCATCGACGGGTCTCTGTTTTCCTCACTTCTAAAATAATTCTGAATATGCTGAAAATCTTTCAATGTCATAGCAAGACCCAGAGACTTATAAAGCTCCGTAAGCTCCTTCTCCGCCATATTCGTAAAGCCTTCAAAGATCATGATGTCCTCCGGCTCGTCAAACACCGTCACCAGCGTCTCCGGCTTCTCCAAGCCGGTCTCCCTTGAATCAACCGGATTGATACAGTGCGCTTTCACTGCCTCCAGCTCTGCATCGGTCACTTTTCTTCCTTCGCCCTTAATTACATAGACAACCGCCGTCTTAATCACCGGCTGTTCATCTTCCTTTATAAACTGGATACACTGCACCGCAGAATCCGCCCTCTGGTCAAACTGTCCCGGAAGGTATTCCACAGAAAACACCCTGCTGTCTTCCTCGGCCGGAAATTCCTCTCTGTAAAGGATATCCACCGGCGGCTCTGCAAATATGCCGTTACATGCCTTTTCAAATGTATCATCCGAAACATTTTCCACGTCATAGCGAATCAGGATGCGGACTGAAGCGATATCCTTAATTCCGAGATATCCTTTCATTTCATGTTCCAAATCCTTTGCCTGTACTGCAAAATCCGGTTTCTTTTCTACAAATACGCGTTTTACATTACCCATTTATCTTCCTCCTTCATGCAGCGGCGCCGGCCCCTGCCTTTTATGCCGTATCCCCATATATAACATTGTATCATAATTTTTTTACAAGCGATAGGATTATCGCTGATTTTTAGACCGCAAACGCACGATGCCGCCAAAGGGCCTCCTGCCGGCCGCCGTGCGCACAAGCCATACCGCTCCTCCAAGCAGCGCAAGGCTTACGGCAAATACAGCCGCAATCCTGATTGCCATATCCGAAAAGAATCCTTCCGGCAGCATACGTATCATGTAATCCGTGGTCTCGTCAAATATCCACAAGTCATTCGTAAAAAATATTTCATGGAATATTGTAAAGCATTTCGTAAAGTCGATATAAAACGAAATTCCAAGAAATGCAAACGCAGCCGCAAGAACCGCCATCGCCGTCTTATACGCCACCGGCAGCAGCCGGGGAACGTCCGCCTTTTTCACTGCCAGCATTCCAATCAAAAGAAGCGATGCAAAAAAAAGCGCCGTCCGAAGCTTCAGCCCGCCAAGAAAGAGCTTCCTTACATCCTCCATGTGAATCCTGTCCTGTTCATTGAAAAAATCCTGTCTTCTCCCGTCCACGTCCGTCTCAATAGAAAGCTTGTCTTTGCGGCCAATCAGGTATTCCATCATGTAATCCGTCACGGCCATCACATCTGATAGCTCCATCCCAAGCGGCTCTGTCACGTTGTACTTCACATATTCCTTTTCATAGAAACGGTATTTCGCATCCCCGTAAACCGCTATCTGAACGCTTGTAAGAAGCAGGGACACTACTAGCAAAAACATTGCCAGTACAGCAAAAAAAAGATGAATTTTGCCTTGTACTTTGTTATCTTGTCCTTTTTCCATATTTATCTTTCCGCCATCGTGAATTTTGCGTTGTCAGCAAGATACTTTTCATTATCCTGCGCATCTGACAGCATAATTTTTGAAGAACCCTTCTGTAAAAACCGAAGCACCTCCCTGCTCTCGATTTGAAACAAAAATACTTTCCCATCGTCTGCGTTTGCTATCAGAATATTGTCTTTAATCTCAAACGTCCCTTGTACATTGTTGGACAGCAGTACATTATACAGAAACATAAACCTGCCGTCCTTCCCGTCAATTTCAATAGCCGGTATTACAGCAGTATCTTCGTTGGCTTCCATTAGATAGTATCCCTCTGCCTCTCCATAAGAAGTTTCCGTTTCATACGTCCTTCTCCTCTCAAAATAATATACCGAAAATTTTCCTTATTTTTTCATTACGGCAAAGCCCGCAGATACATTATGCCCCCAGGTATTCTTTGATATTATCCAGAGATTTCCTGCTCAAAAGCTCATATGCCTGATAGGTCATACCCGAAGAAGCGCCCATGCAGATTACGTTCTCCCTTTTTTTAACTTCCTCTGTCATATCCCCCAAAGCTTCTGTCATATCACAGCAGAAAAGATTGCCCGGCCGCTGAATCCAGCGCTCCAAAGCATCCATATCCGCCGCCGGCCCGATAGATGTATTA
>CAJTUQ010000118.1 GCA_910579335.1 uncultured Dorea sp.
GATGTCATTGGATAAAAAAGCATTATATACATCTCCGATTGGGATGATAACGTCACTGCCGTCATTTACCTGCGTCCGGTCATAAGTTAACGTGTTCCTGATTTTTGAAAGAAGGATTCCGGCAAGCTCCTGCTCTAAGATATTGTAGGCGGCAATCTGTAAATCAGCATCGATGGAAAGATATAAATCATTTCCGGTTTTCGGCGACGTCCCCTGTACGGTGTCGATGACTTTTCCTACATTATTGACATAGACCTTTACTTCTCCCTTTCTTCCTTTTAGGGTGGCGTCCATTGTCTTTTCAATACCTGCTTTTCCGACGGTGTCTGTTTTGTCATACTCTTCTTTCAGATCCTTGTCGAGCGAGTTATATTCATCCTCAGAAATCTGTCCGGTATATCCGATAATATTTGCAAAGCATTTGCTGTTGTTGTACCGGCGCACGGATTCCTCCTGAATATCGACTCCTTGAAGGGAATCCATGTTTTCCATGATGTCGGCGACCGTCTCCTCGGAAATCTCTTCGGCAATGGTAGTCGCAATATATTTCTGGTAGCTGTTGAGAGATATGGCATAACGGATATTGATAAGCTTTAAAACATCCTGCCTGCTCATAGAATCCTGGTCTATACCGTAACCGTATTGTTTATCTGTGCAAAGGTAGTTGATGATATCCTGTGCCGAGTTGCTCTTCTGCTCCTTTTTTAATTCATCAATCTTAAGTTTGCCGTATACGTCTGCGATGAACCTCAGGCGCTGGGTGTCGGACCGGGCGACGAACATATAGTTGCCGTCCCGGTCTAAAATGATTCCGAAATTATTAACTACGGTATCCCCGTTTTTCTCCACGATATTGATAACAGTACGGATAACCTTATTTAGTTCTTTGTTTTTTTGTTTTGTAGTATCATATTCTCCGTTATCTTCGATTGTAACTGCGTAAGCGAGCTCGTTATAAGCCAGCAGCTTGCCGTTGCGGTCATAAATATTTCCCCGCGTCCCTTCCACGTCCTTTGTCTTCTGTATCTGCAGCTTGTAATTGTCAAGATATTCCTGCCCTTTTACGATCTGCAGATAAAAAATTCTCTGTACAAGGACTGCGGAGGTTACGCAAAACAATAAAATAACGATTGTGACCCGCGACTGTACAACCGCTGATACTCTGGATTTGATTTTTTTCCACATATCAGACAAATTTGCTTGCACTCCTTTGTTCTTCTGTCTCAAGTTTTTTATTGATGTGTAAAATTATCTGGTATAAAACCAGCGTTACTAAAATAGTATATACAAGCTCAGGGATGATAACATGGAACAGATGGGTTCCAAAGGAAAAATCCCCCTGAAGCATATAGCTGAAAAAATATACGGCAATGCCGTAGGATAATTCACTGACTGCAATCAATCCGATAGGAAGCTTAATGTCGTCGTCAAAGAAAAGCCTCTGGAAGCTTCCGTTAAAATAGCCAATCATGACGAGCAGGAGCATGTGAAATCCCAAGAGCCCGCCCCAGAACAGATCCATAAACAGGCCGCAGGTAAGCCCCACATACATACCGCTTTTCGTCCCCCTCATAAAACCAAAGGAAGCCGTTATAATGACAAGAAGGTTCGGACAGATATTTCCGATTGCCAGCTTTTTTAAAATGGTGCTCTGCAAAAGGAAGCATATGGTAATCATCACAAGAGTGATAAGCTTTCTTTTCATAAAATCACTCGCCCCCTACCATGTCGGCCTTAGTTTTTGTAATTACGAGAACCTCCTGGAGTTTGCTGAAATCAACAGCCGGCGTAATGTAGCCCGACCTTGTCAGGTTATTGGAGTCAACTTCAATGTCACTCACGTATCCGATAAAAAGCCCCTGTACAAAACGGTTGCTGACGTGGGAGGTGACAATCTGCTCACCCACCTCGACTTTATTATCGTTATTGGCAAGCTTTTCAAAGCGCAGGCGCCCGTCAGACATCAGGCTCAAATCCCCGCGGACCATACACGTGTCGGAGGTTGATAGTATCATGGCGCTTACATTGCTCGCATCATCAATGATAGAGCGGACGCGCGCATAATCCGGACCTGCCTCGGTGACGATACCCACAAGCCCGCTTCCGGCCATAACGTTGCAATTGACTTTGATGCCGTCATTCGTGCCTTTGTCAATCGTAAAATCACTGAACCAATTGCTTCCGTTGTTTGCTATCACGTGTGCGCCCACCTTGTCATAGTCCGAATAATTTTCATCCAGCTTGTACAACTCTCTCAGACGCTCAAGCTCGTACTGCTCCTGCCTGAGCCTTGTATTATCTATAGTGAGGGCGTCTACTTTTGACTGGAGCTCGGCGTTCTTTTTTCTCATCTCTTTCATTGTCTCGAAGTTGTCTGACATGTCGCTAATCCACATGCCGACATAGCTGATTCCCTTCTGCATAGGGATAACGGTATAATTTGCAATAATTCTTAACGGTCCCCCTGTGTCGGTAAAACGTTCAATTCCCAACAGCAGCAGACAGATAAGAGTCAGGATTATAAGAACATATCGTCCCGGAAGCCTCGGTTGGTTTTTTATCTTCATATTATCTCATCCACCTATATTTTTCATCTAACATTGAATATGCGAATTTACTTAACTCGCTTGACAAAATCACCTTTTTTAAGCCCATGATCGTACAAAGCTCCGGATCCGGCGCCGTCCTTGTCCGGATGCCGGTGGCCTTTTCAATATAAGTCTCAAGACCGGGCATATTTGCAATCCCGCCGGTAAGGAAGATTCCATTCTCATAAATTGCCGTGCGGATTTCAGGCGGAGTCCTGTCAATTAAAGACAGGATAGAGCGGACACAGTCAAGGAGCGGGTCTCTTAAGGAGGATCGCACCAGCCCAAGAGTAATCGGTTTCCTCACGGGAAGCCCGGTGATTAAGTCCCTGCCTGCAACCATTACCGCCGTATCCTCCGGTTCACCGGTATAGACGCCGAAACGCTTTCTTAATGCTTCGGCAGTCAGCCTCCCGATAAGGAAGTCATGGCTTCTGCGTACAAGGCTGGCAATAGACTCGTCCAAAAAAACGCCGCCCACCTTCATCAATTGGTTAAACACCATGCCGCCTCCTACAAGAACGGAGACTTCTGTCGTCTCGCCGCCGAAATTAACGACAAGAAGGCCGTTTGTATTTTTAACGTCTAAGTCCATCCCGATTGCATCTGCAATGGCGCGCTCTACGATATTGACCTCTTTTGCCCTTGCCGTAGAGTGGATAACGAGGTCAAAGAATGCCTTTTTCTCCACTTCTGTGACATCCGTCGGTACAGCAATCACGTACTCGGAGCCTTTTCCGGACTGCCGCTCCTTTTTCAGCAGCCCCTGAAGCAGAAACTGCATATTGTTAAATTTAGATATCACCCCGTTTTTCATGGGAAATACGATTTCTATATTTGAAGGCGCCTTCTCGTACATCACGTAAGCGTCATCGCCGACGGCAAATATCTCTTTCCCGTTTATAATGGCAATGGCGTCCTTAGCCTTCCAGATTTTATCATTTTTTTTATCATAAACTTTTATTTCATAGGAGCCTAAATCCAGCCCGTATGTATTCTTCGCCATCTGTCTTACCCTTTCTGGAGAATACCTTCTTCACGCAGACTTCTATAACAATTATTACCAATAATAATATGGTCTAACAATTCTATCCCGATAATCTCTCCTGCCTTATGAATCCTTTCGGTCAGGAGGATGTCCTCGCTGCTCGGCGCTGGGTCGCCGCTCGGATGGTTGTGCATCACAATGACGGCGACCGCCTGCCTTTGCAGCGCTTCAATAAAAATCTCCCGCGGCGTAATAATGGAAGCGTTCACGGTTCCTCTGGAGACCTCATTTTCGCCAATCAGCCTTCCTTTCGAATTTAGCAGCACAAGCTTCATAATTTCCTGGCTTTCATGGCGTAAATCTTCCATATAATAATCAGCGATGGAGGCCGGTGAAGAAAAAGAAACAGATTTGGATGCCTCCGCTTTTGAAAGCCTTCTGGAAAGCTCAAGGATGCAGAAAAGCTGCACTGCTTTTACCCTGCCGATTCCCCGTATCCTTATAAGCTGTTCCATAGAGAAACGGTGAAGAGCCAAAATACCGGAACCTCCGGAATGATACAGGATTTTTTTGGCAAGTTCAATGACATTCTCGCCCCGGCTGCCCGTTCTCAATATGACTGCCAAAAGCTCCGCATCACTTAGGACCGACGCCCCGGATTTTAAGCATTTCTCATAAGGCCGTTCCATATCAGGGATTTTTTTCATTGTATTAGATTGATTCATCTCATCTTTAGATTCGTATGATATTCACTGAGAATTTACAAGAACCGGTAAACGAATACGGCAAGGACAACTCCGATAATGCTTGCAATGGAAATCTTTATCGTGAGACCGAACGTGATAACCAATATGCCCAGGTTTAATGTAATCGGGCCTTCCAGCCCAAAGGACTGTCCGTATCCCAGCCAGCTCAGAGCGGGAACTCCCTCCGCCATCATCCCTATAAATCCGCCGAGGACGATTCCTGCCAAAATCAACAGAAACAATGCCCAGCTGTTCTTGCTGCCTGCTCCCTTCATAGTTATGTACTCCTCCCCTGATGTCTTATCTCTTAGAAAACTCAATACATTCTATCATATTTCAGAAAAAGTGTATAGTGTTATGCTATTAAAAATTTCTTAAGGCTGCTCTCATTTGTCGAACGGGCGCCATGTTTGTATGATGCTTTCTGTCACTTTCAGTCCGTCTATGGCGGCTGATGTAATACCGCCCGCATAGCCCGCCCCTTCGCCGCATGGGTACAGTCCTCTTATGCTGCTTTGAAAGGATTCGTCCCTGAGAATGCGGACCGGCGATGAGGTACGGCTCTCTACGCCTGAGAGTACGGCGTCGCCTCTTGCATACCCTTTGATTTTTTTATCAAACTGCAAAATGCCCTGCTCAATGTCCAAAGCGATAGTTTCCGGGAAAATGCGCCGTACATTTGCCCAGGCATAAGAGCCCTTCATCTGAGGACGGATATCCTTTCCGCCTGTAGAAGCCCGGTTTTTACAGTAATCTTCAAAAAGCTGCACAGGGATTTTCCCGTTTCCTTCCAAGTAAGCGGCCTCTTCAAGCTTTCTCTGAAATTCCATGCCGGCCAGAGGATGTTCTAAGCCAAAGTCATGGGGCGTCACAGTCACGATCACCGCACTGTTGGCATTCGTTCCGTCTCGTCTGCTGTAGCTCATGCCGTTGACGGCCAGGCGTCCGTTTTCAGAGGATGCATTGACTACGTAGCCGCCGGGACACATGCAGAAAGTATAGACGCCTCGATGGTCCGCCGCTTTCGCCGTCAGTTTATACGTAGCCGCCGGAAGCGTGCTGTAGTTTCTTCCGTACTGGCTCTCATTGATAAAATCTTGCGGATGCTCCATGCGGACGCCCACTGCAAAAGATTTTGCCTGCATCCGGACACCGCGTTTGTGCAGGTTTAGAAAGGTATCTCTGGCACTGTGCCCGATGGCAAGCACTGCAAGAGACGTCTGAAGCATCCGGCGCTCTTTCGTCAATGTATCCGTTAACCAAAGAGCCGTCAGCCGCTGCGTCCCGTCAGATTCAGCCAAAGTCTCAAAGTCCTCTACGCAGGTGTGAAAATGAACCTCTCCGCCGCAATCTATAATTTCCCTGCGCATATTCTCTACAATTCCGCACAGGATATCCGTGCCGATGTGCGGTTTGCTGTCGTATAAAATCTCCTTTGGCGCTCCGAATTTATGGAAGATTTTGAGAACCTCTGCGTTTCTGCCGCTGCTGTCGCGGACGAGGGTATTCAGTTTTCCGTCAGAAAAAGTACCGGCGCCGCCTTCG
>CAJTUQ010000119.1 GCA_910579335.1 uncultured Dorea sp.
GCGTTTTATTGAGCATAACCGAATCTGTTATGTCAGTTCCGAGTATGTGAGGGGAGCTCCCCTGCCAAGATGGATAAAATACCATCCTTGTGCGGAAAAAGAAGTGCTATTCCGGATGATTGGCGATATTGCGGGACAGCTCTCGCAGATTCACAGATGCCGGGGCAATCCCTGTTATCGTTATGTAAACCCTTACAGCATTATCGTGTCAGAGGAAGGGCGGGTAAGTTTTCTTGATATCAATGCGAAGTCAAATAACAGCCAATTAAAAATTATGCAGCGGCGCACAGTGCGGGAACATTTTCTGCCCCCGGACGAGCCGTATTATCAGAAAGCCAGCGTAGAGCTGGATATCTATGGACTTGGAAGAACGATACAATATCTGCTTTCAGAGGTAGAGGCGGAGCCTTCGTTGTGCAGGGGCGAAGAAGCGAAATTTCAAAAAATCATTTCAAGATGCCAAGACAGGCATTCTAAAAAAATCTTTAAAAACGTGTCAGAGATTCAAAAAATAATTCCAAGATACAAACAAATTGAAAAGCATGTAAAAAAAGAAAACAAGTTTGCCAGGGGTGTAATAAAAGTTCTGATAATATCAAGTGTTGTGTGCATTACAATCGGTGGGGCAGTCATGGTTATACACAGCTTTCGTCCGGCATCTGAAACATCGGGAGAGAAGGAGAGCCGGCATAGTGAAGAAGAGCGGACCGAGAAAAAAGGGAACCAGGCTGCAGAAAGAGGGTTTGCAGGCAATGAAAAACGCCTGGCAAAAGAGAGCGGTGAAGGATGCCTGGATGACAGCATTCAGAAGGAACGGCTGAATATGGAATTGGGAGTCGTATATTTTCTGAAACTAAAGAATTATGAAAAAAGTAAAGAATATTTTGAAAAGGTAAACGAAAATCCATTTGCAGCGCATATGGCGGCTCTGGCAGAGTGCGCTGCCGGAAACGGAGCAGAGGCAGAAAGCCTCAGACAGCTTTTATCTGAGGCGGAGACGGAGCTGGGAAGGCAGAATGAGGAAGAAATCGGAGAAAAGAGGGACTATTACCGGTGTATTTTAAGGAGCTATGCATTTCTAGATAGTGAAAAAGATTTCAACAATATCTTGCGGCTGGGGCAAATATGGAAGAAGCGGCGGAGATTTTGGGATATATGGCGTATGCTTTTGAAGGGTTGGGGGAACTAAATGAAGCGGCAAGAATGCATGAGGAGCGGTTGAAGTATGAGGAAGATGAGAAGGAGAGAGAAGGGAGCTATAAAAAAGCAGCAGGGCTTTATGTGCAATTAGAGGATTACGGACAGGCACAGGAACTGCTTCGTGCAGGAATTAAGGAAGTAGGACATTCTATAGAGCTGCGTACGATGTATATCACTGTGCAGCTTGGGACTCCCGGCATAGAAAGACAGCTGTGTATCTGTAATATCAAGGAACAGCTGGACGAATTGCCGGAACTAGAAGAACAGGAAGAGTTTAAGAAATTGATGAGACAATACGGAATACATGTAGAGGGAGACGAGATATGGCAGGAAAAATAAAATATATCGCTGCGTTAATAATTGTGATAAGCTTAATTTATTTGCAGCATAGCTCTGTAAGCTATGCAGGAGAAGAAAACAGAGGAAGAGATGCGCAAACAGTGCGGGAGGAGAGCAATCTGGCAGGAAAGCAGGGAGGGGAAGAAAAGCCGCCGGAAGAGGGAGAGGAAAAGCCGCCGGAAGAAGGAGAGGAAAAGCCGCCGGAAGAAGGAGAGGAAAAGCCGCCGGAAGAAGGGGAGGGAAAACCGCCGGTTGAGGGAGAGGAAAAGCCGCCGGAAGAGGGAGAGGAGAAACCGCCGGTTGAGGAGGAGAGGGCAATTGAGAAATATAAGATAGAAATACCGAAAGTTAACGGAAAGAAGGGGTACTATACGAAAAAGCCTCAAATTATAATCACTCATATAAGTGCGGCGGGAGAGACAAAATATTGCCTGAGACAAGGAGATGAAAAGCTGGAGGAAAAAACGCTGAAAGAAGAGGGAGAGAGAGCAGTAATAGCAGGGAAGACGTTTGCGGAAGGGAGGAATGTCCTGCATGTATGGATGGAGGATGAAAACGGGGAGAAAATCAAACAGTATGAATTGAAAAAGGAATTTTTTATTGATACGAAAGCGCCGGAAATTCAAATGAGCGTTCCGGAAGGCTTTGATAAGTGGTATCAGGGGAAGGTGACATTGTCAGCTGCAGGTGCGGACCAGGGAAGCGGCGTTGTGAAAATTTCCTGCAGAGAAGGAAGTCACGATTTGGGAAGTATCAATGGAAGACAAGGGGAATTTGTGCTTTCAAGGCCGTCAGCATTCGGAAAAGGCATCGATATAACCGTAACTGCGGAAGATAGGGCAGGAAATAAAAGTGAGAGGATAAAGACGGTTTTTATTGATAAAAATGCACCGGATATTTTAATAACAGGAGCCAGAAATTATATGATTACCGGTAAATTGGTAAAGCTCTCGTTTTCGATTGACGAAGAAAACGTGCTGCAGGAATTTTACGTACAGACCGAGTGGGAAAATGTGAAGGGTAAGAAAAGGCAGATTCCGTCGGCAGAATGGAGGAGTGAAGGTACGGCGAAGACGCTTGTCCAAACATTGAAAAACGACGGGATCTATACGGTGAAGGTTTATGCAAAGGATTTGTCTGGGAACGCTGCCGCAAAAGAATTTCGCATTATTATTGATAAAACAAATCCAGTCATACGATATGTGCAAGAGCTTAACGGACGGCAGCTTAAAAGATTTAGATGGGATTATCCTATACATCAGATGATTCGGGATTTTACTACTTATGTGTACGACATGAACATAGACGGGCAGCTTTATCATATGGGGGAGACGGTAAGCATAGAGGGAAAACACAGGATGACAGTAAAGGTTACGGATGCTGCGGGAAATAAGGCGCAAGTGTCCGCTGATTTTACAATAGACCATACGGCGCCCCAAATTATTTTCCGAAATATTGAGGAAGAAAAAGAGTATGAAGGAGAGAGGACATTTAAAGTAGCGCTTGCCAAAAAGGAAGATATGATTCGTCAGATACGGATTAATGGCAAGGAACAGCAGATAGATTACAGAAAAAAGGTATATGAGTATACGCTGCGTGAACAGAAAGATTATGAGGTGACTGTAAAAGCGGCGGATGAAGCGGGCAACGAATCAGTAAAAAGTATATTTTTCCAAATCGTGCCGAAAAAATCATTGCCGAAAAAAATCGCAGGGCCTGTAAATGTACGATGGAGCTTGGGAAAAAAGGAGGATGCGCAGTTTTTTATGGAGGCAGGAGGAAAGAAGGAGAAAGGGACGACGGTTACTTTTGCGGCTGTATGTTTGATGCTGTTTGGATGCGGAATGATTACCGCTGCAGTGTTTTTTGGCAGAGCACTCCATAAAAAAAGGGAGAAGAACGGTTGAATTTAAGCTGTCTGCTTTAATCGGCTGGTTGTAAAGAAAATGGAATCAGTATATAATGAAACCATCTTGCAGACTGGAGGAAATACCGTATGTTTTCATATGAAGAAATACAGAAGTATAATGAAACGGATATCTATATTTATAAATATATTGTTTCGAATCTTGATAAAATCCAGTATATGACTATCAGAGAATTTGCAAAAGAGGTGCATGTCTCTACTTCGACGATACTGCGCTTTTGCAATAAGAATCATTATGACGGATATTCCGAGTTCAAAGATGCATTGAAAAGAGAGATTACTTCCCAAAGTACGTATCCCCCTTTGGAGGATTTACAGGAGCTTTCCGCTTTTTTTACAAGAGTAAATTCCAGCGCTTTTGAAGAAAAATTATTATATGCGGTTGATGCTGTCAGAAGAGCGGAGATGACGATCTTTATAGGCATGGGTTCATCCGGCGCGCTGGCAAAATACGGGGCAAGATATTTCTCTAATATGGGACATTTTTCTGTCGGTCTGGAAGATGCGCTTTATCCGATTGATTCTTTTCGGTGGAAAAATACAGTTGTTATTGCCGTGTCGGAAAGCGGCGAGACTGCAAGGCTGATTGAGGCCGTCAACCAATTTAGACAGAAGAACTGCTGCGTATTAAGCATTACCAATTCTCCGTTATCGACATTGGCGAAGCTGTCCGATTGGAATTTTTCTTATAACTTTAATCCTAAACGTATCAACGGCGGTTATAATGGGACGTCACAGGTTCCAGTCATGCTTATTATCGAAGCGCTCGCAAAGAGAATATAAGTGAAACAGCCTGTTACTTGCGATGTAACAGGTCTTTTCCTATTATGGAGCTGGAGGTGATATTGTGAATGAATTAGAAAAATGTATGGCTGGAGAATACTACGACTGCCATGACAAAGTTTTTTTGGAGTTTAAAGAGAATGCGAGAAGGCTGTTAAAGGAGTACCATGCTCTTGAATATGGGCAGAAGGAAGAAAAGACAGGCATATTAAAACGGCTGTTTGGAGGAATCGGTACAAATGTGTCTGTCGGACAGCCATTTGTCTGCGACTATGGGAGAAATATTTATATAGGAAACAATGTATCTGTTAACATGAATTGTACATTTGTTGACTGCAATAAAATTATCATTGGAGATAATGTGCTGATTGCGTCTAATGTACAGCTCTATACAGCTGCTCATCCCGTCATGCTGGATGAACGGCTGACTCCCGGCTGGTCTCTGGAATCGGAGCAGTATTTCTGCAGGACGTATGCGCTGCCAATTAAGATTGGGAGCGGCTGCTGGCTTGGAGGGGGAGTAATTGTACTTCCTGGCGTGACGATAGGAGACGGCACTGTCATAGGCGCAGGGAGCGTCGTTACAAAAGATATACCGGCAAACTCATTGGCAGTCGGCAATCCGTGCCGTGTAATCAGAAAAATAAATGGAGAAAAATAAGATGTTTCAAATAGCAGCTTTTGATCTGGATGGGACGATAGCCGATACAATTCCAATATGCATAGAAGCATTCCAAAGAGGGGCGGCGCCGTATGCATGCTGCGAGCTTGGGAGAAAAGAGATTATGCAGACCTTCGGGCTCAATGAAATGGGCATGGTAAGGACGGTTGTGAAGGAAAATTATGAGTCGGCTTTAAGTGATTTTTATATCCAGTACGAGCGTCTGCACGAAAAAGTGACGGAACCGTTTTGCGGTATTTTGAGCCTGTTTGCATTTTTAAAAGAGAATGGCGTTATACTGGCCTTGGTTACAGGGAAGGGAGAAAAGAGCTGTGCGATTTCCTTAAAGAAATTAGGTTTGTCAGAGGTATTCGATGAAGTATTGTATGGTTCGGAATTATACCCGAATAAAAAGGAAAATATGGAGTATTTGATGAAAAGATATTCTGTTTCAAATAGTAATTTCTGCTATACAGGGGATACCGTGCAGGATGTAAAAGCCTGCCGGGACGCAGGTGTAGCATGTTTTTCAGCGGCATGGCAAAAATCCTGTGATGTTTCCGGTTTGGAAAGGGAGAATCCAGGGCATGTTTTCTATACCGTGAATGCTTTGCATGAATATTTCAAACAGGCTTTGACAAGAGTTTAATATGTGAAAATAAAAGACGCCCCGAAAGGGAGGATGCCGGGTAACCGCTTTAAGCGGTTCCCGGCATGTATTATGAAAAAGTTTATTCAAGTAATCTTCTGACGTCTGCTCTTAGTATCAAATGCATTCTTCATTTGATGTTTTTAGTATATCCA
>CAJTUQ010000120.1 GCA_910579335.1 uncultured Dorea sp.
TTTGCCTAACCCTTTACCTCTTTCTTCGTGAGAAATGAAGAGCATTTCAAGATGTTGCTCTATAATCCCCATAAACCCAACAGGTATTTGATTTTTGTTTTCTATTATCGTTAAAGAAGGTATTTCCTTTATTGCTCGCGGTACATATTCCTTAATGCTTTCTATTTCGTCCGTTGATAGAAAAAGGTGCGTTGCTCTGACAGAGCTCTCCCAAACTGCCAGTAGTTGTTCTATCAACGAAGCGGATCTATCTTTTACCTCTATAATTTTCAAATCCCTATCCTCCATAAAATATAATACTTGCGGATATCTGCAAATGCCTTACTTGCCGGATTTGTTCTTCCAGCTTTAAACGCTCCTTTCAAAAAACGCATTGATTTTTCCTTCACTTATATTATTCTCATTTGTCAGTATAATAGCAATACATCTTGAAATTTAAAGTTTCGCCGTAATATAGGCGAGCTTGAAAGACACCTGTTTATCATCAACCTCAATATTCTGTTTCATGCTCATGACTCATCCCTCCTTCCTGGCCGTTTTGTTGGCAATTGTACTTGTTTTCGCAGCTAATACAGCAGACTACACTTCCATCTCACTGTTTTCAGCATTCAAAAGATAGTAAACGGCAGATAGATTGCTGATGGTCTTGAAGCGAGCTTTTGCACGAGGCCCCGTTGCCAGATTTCAACGTCTCGACCCGACTATTCTGCCTGTGCATAAAAAATATCTTTCAGACGTTTATTCTCTTTTTCAATAGCACGCATGGCATCATCGATAACCGTACCGATTTCCGGAGTATGTGCTTTTGCTGCGATTTCACTCCAACGTGCACCAGCAGGTACAAAGAAAATACCCTCAGAAGTATATTCGTCGATATCTTCTTCAAATCCGTCGCCTTCTTTAACAAGCTCCTGATACTTATCATCAAATCGATCTGAGATATACTTCAGGAAAATCAATCCCAGAACAACATTCTTATATTCTGATGCATCCATGTTGCCACGAAGCACACAGGCTGCATCCCATATCTGCTTTTCAAAGCCAATATCGGCTGTACTTTTATCTGCCATTTAAGTTTTCCTCCTCTGACGATTCATCCGGGACTACTTCCACAATATCGGTAATATCACACTTCAGATACTCGCATATCTTTACGAGTACGCCTGTAGTGATATTTGCGTCTTTACCAAGCTTTGCTACGGATGCAGAACTAATTCCGACGTTCTTAACAAACTCGGTTTTCTTCATATCCATCTCTACAAGTTTTACCTATAATTTTTTGTATGATAATTTCATTTTGTCTCCTTTGGGGGGTCTTTCCTTCAACTTGGCTAAAAGCCATACTCGTGACCATTTTTCTCATCTTTATAATAAGTGATCACTTTTACTCCAACTGCTTCAAAATCCATATCTGGCATAACATTCAGATTGTCTACAATATTACCTAGCCGTTTCCGATATGACTGATGAAATATCCATACAGTCCTTTCTTCAAAGCACTAACTTCATTTTCATCAGATTCCAAAAGCGGAGTATCAAAAATACTTCTCCAGCCTCTTAATCCGATTTCCCTCTTCATCTTCCTCAAACACAAAATGCTTATAAAACTGCCTAAAACAAGGAATTTCTAGATATGTTTCCTTTTCATTCCCACCACACATTCTATGTGGTATGTTCCAGGAAATAAATCAACGCATGCTATCTTTTCTACCTGATATCCACGCCCTTGAAGCATCTCCAAATCTCTCACAAGGCTCGTCGGCTTACAAGCAATATATACCATTTTATCCACGCCAAACCCTATGATTTTTTCAAGCGCTTTCGGATTCACACCGTCTCTTGGGGGATCCAATACTATCAAATCCGGAGTCTCCTCCAAACTGTCAATTACCTTGAGGACATCCCCAGCCCAAAATGAGCAATTTTCAAGGCTATTAAGCCTCGCATTTTCCTTCGCAGCCTCCACAGCCTCCTCTACAATCTCTACCCCGACTACTTTTTCAGCTACCGGTGCAAGTATCTGCGCAATCGTCCCGGTTCCGCTGTATAAGTCAAAGATTACTTTATCTTTTGTATCTCCGATATACTCTCTCACAGTCTCATAAAGCACTTCCGCTCCAAGAGAATTTGTCTGGAAAAAGGAAAACGGCGTAATTTTGAATTTCATCCCCAACAATTCTTCATAAAAATAATCCTGTCCATAAAGGATTTCCGTTCCTTCATCCCTGACTACATCCGCCACCCCATCATTCCTTGTATGGAGAATCCCCGCAATCTTCCCTGTAAGCGGCAGCGAAAGAAGCCGCTGTGTAAGACTTTCAAGATTGCACTCCCTCTGACTTGTCGTCACAAGAGCGATAAGAAGCTGTCCCGTTTTTACTGCCTTCCTCACCAATAAATGCCTGAAAAATCCCGTATGCTTCATCCGGTGAAAATATGGGAGCCCGGATTCTTTTGCAAAATCCAAAGTACAAGCAAGTATCTTCCGGTAATCCTCATCTACAATCCGGCAGTCCGGCACATTTACAATATCGTGAAAGCTTCCTCTTTTGTGCATTCCAAGAGCAAGAGGCCCGTCCTTATACTCATCTCCAAAGGAAAATTCCATTTTATTACGATAAGCTTCCTGCACCGGGCTTGGCTTCACGCCCTCCCATATATAAGCACCGTCTACAGCCTTATCCATCATCTGTTTTATTTGCTTTTCCTTTAAATTAATCTGCTCCTCATAAGGGAGATTTTGGTAAGTGCATCCTCCGCACTGTCCAAAATGAGGACAAGAAGGCTCCATCTCTTTCAAAGCTTTTTCAAGAATCTCAATAATATTTCCCTCTGCCCTTCCCTGTCGAATCTTATGAACAGAAAACCTAACCCTCTGTCCCGGCAGTCCATTTTTTACGGTAACGGTCTTTTCCTCCTCCGGCAAGAAAATTTTGCCACTATTGGGAAAATCAACTCTCTCGATAACTCCTTCAAAAACCTGCCCCTTTTTCATACCTGCTCCTCTCTCTTTATATTTCTTCAGGCATATTATTTATTCCACATATTTCGCCTTTAGAATCGTTCCATCTTTTTCAATCTGCATGTGTACAATACTTTTCACATACTGGTTAAACTGCGAATAGCCATAGCTTCCTATTTTGAAATCCTTATATTTTTCATAAACTTTATTTCCTAAAACGCTCAATTCAATGCCGTTTTTACCTGATTCCTTTACAAGTGAAATAACATATTTGTCTATATCTTTTTTGCGTCCTCTGTCCTCTTTCAACGTAACCGACACAAAGTTCCCCCTTTTTACAAGCTCAATTCTTCTAAATTCCTCAAGAAACTTTGACAGCATATTATAGCCGTAGCTGCGCACGTCAAAATCCGGATGGAGGCTGACTAAACGGCTTCCCACCTCTCCAAGACCTGTCTGCCGGTTATCATCCTGATTTTCCAAAATCATCTGCACAACCTCATCTTCAATGCGCTCTTTGCTGATAGCGCTTTGCGACTCGCCGGAAGACGCTCCCAACGCCTGCTCATTCAACAGATTTTCTAATATCGTAAATTTGTCGCACGCCTTGCGAAACGGCTCCGGCGTCTTATTTTCACCCATACCAATAACCGTCTTTCCACTCTCTCTCAGCCTGCTGACCAATCTTGTAAAATCGCTGTCACTGGACACAATGCAGAACCCGTCCACATCGTGCGCATATAAAATATCCATCGCATCAATAATCATCGCAGAGTCCGTGGCATTCTTCCCCTGCGTGTAACTGAATTGCTGTATCGGCATAATGGAATTTTTCAACAACTCGTCCTTCCAGCTGGAGTGCTGAGTGTTCGTCCAATCCCCGTAAATTCTTTTATAGGTGATGTTGCCGTATTTCGACAATTCCGTCAATATAGGCTTAATATACCTTGCAGACACATTGTCCGCATCAATCAATAATGCATAGCATTGTCCATCCATACTCCAAACTCCTTCTCACCATGATAAAAGCAGGCCGCAAGCCTGCTTTTCATGCAATCCCAACTATTATTTTTAAACTTGGTCTTCGTCATTAAAAAAGTCATCATCAAAATCGTCTTCGAAATCATCTTCGAAGTCTTCCAGATAATCCGGTGTAAAGAAACAGTATACTGCATAGGCAATTGCTGCTACAGCCGCTACAGCACCTATAATCGCCAATACCCACAAAACGGTTTTTGCCTGCTTTTCTTCTTCCTTTTTATTCAATAATTCATTTAATTTGGTCGTTGCAATGATTTCCTCTACTCTGTTCATGCCCTTCCACATCCTTTCTCCTGCCGCTTACAGCATATTCATCATTAAATCTATTATAGCACCCACATGAAAATATTACTATCATTTTATGCGAAAACCAATAAATTTTATACCCTTTTTACATTATTTTACAGTTTATTTGTGCAAGTGTATCAATGGAGGCGCTCCTGCTCGTTAGCTGTCAGCCACGCAAGGAATGCTTCACAGCCTTCCGATATATCATCATATGTGCGTTCAAAATTGCCTGTATACCACGGGTCTGCAATATCCCTCGGATTTTCGGAATAATCCAGCAGCATATGCACCTTGCTTTCCGGGTCGGAGCCAATAATCCGATTAATATTACGGATATTGCGATATTCCATCCCAAGAATATAATCGTATTCCTGATAATCTTTTTTCTTTAACTGAACCGCACGCTTTCCGGCACATGAAATCCCGTGGCGCAAAAGCTCTTCCCTTGCCGGCGGATACACCGGATTGCCGACCCCGTTCCATACCTCTTCAGAACTGGTAGCGGCGGACGCAATCTTAAACCGGTCAGAGAGACCGGCCTCCTCAACCATATTTTTAAAAATAAATTCTGCCATTGGTGAACGGCAGATATTGCCGTGGCAGACGAAAAGTATCTTAATCATAATAAAAATTCCTCCTAAAATGCGTTGATTTGCCGTATTTTGGCACGTTTTGCAAGGTTTATTTTTCCGAAGAAAATTGTCAAAAAAATCACAGAATGAGCAAAACGGGGCAAAATGTGGCAAGTTGAAGCCATGAAACGTAGTAAAATCGTAGTAAGAATTGGGGTTTTTACTACTGTGGGATTTTAACATAAGTCAATCCATTACGCTATCAAACTCAAATCGTAAATACATCTATTACGTCATCTACTAAATTTGCATACCTGTTTTCTCTTTTAAAAAATTATCACAGTTTTCATCTAAAACATGTTTATGCTTGCACAAAAAATCTGACACAAACGGTGCCACCCAATATTGTGAATCTTCTGGCGGAGCAGCTCCCATATCTAAATAATCAGTATAATCACATGACATAATAAGTAGTGGACGAATTAATACGACCAAAAGCAAAAAAGATATCGTAACAAATACCGCCGCTTCACTAAATTCATCACATTTTTCTTTTACCTTTTTTCTTTGAATCAGTTGATTAAATGATTCATTATAAAATAGATACCCATTAGAATGGACGTAATTATTGAGCTTATCCGCCAATTTATCAAATGAATCTTTCAAATTATACTGTTGTACAGCCTTC
>CAJTUQ010000121.1 GCA_910579335.1 uncultured Dorea sp.
GATGGGGTAAATTTGATAAAATACACTGTTATATGCCCACATAATTATAATTCTCCTTTTCAGTAATGTACGACAAAAGCTGCCTGCTTTATTATATCAAAAAACAAGAAGCGGCGCTATTCTTTTCGAAGAAAACATAAGAACCAGATCAGCAGCAGGATGCCTTTGAAAATGCTCGATATCGTAATGCTCCACCAGATGCCGTTGAGCGCAAGAGAGGTTTGGCAGAGGAAGAGTGCCATCGGTATACGGAGCACAGTAAATAGAATGCTGATAACGGAGGGCGGTATCGTCCGTCCATAACCGGAAAATGCTCCTGCCGTTGTGATTTCCACGCTCATAAACAGCTGGGACACGCCCAAAATAACCAGGTAATCAATTCCTAATGGCAGAACCTCCGGTTCCGTTATAAATATACGGAAAATAGGAGCAGGACATAAAATAAGAAGCAGCGTGCAGATAATTCCCCACACAAATACAACCCCCATAGCACATACGTATCCTTTTCGTATACGTATTCGGTTTCCTGCGCCATGATTCTGCGCGATGAAGGAATTTACAGCGGCGGCAAAGCCGTCGGCGGTCATCCATGAAATGGATTCAATCTGGGAGCCTACCTTTTGAACAGCGACTGCGGCATCTCCATAGCCGGCGACCAGCCTTGCAATAATCATGGAGATTCCTGTAAACATCATGCTTTGGACTGAGGTAGGAAGGCCGATGCGGACGATGGAAGCAATGGATTGCCGATTCGGTTTTTCCCGGATATTTACTTTGTCAAAAATCACTTCGTCTTTCGATGCAAAATACAGGAACATACAAGTCACGATAAATTGCGCCGCTACAGTTGCGGCTGCCGCCCCCATTACGCCAAGAGGAGGGACTGCCCCGATTCCAAAAATCAGCACAGGGTCCAAAAAGATATTTACGGCCAGTCCGCTTGTTGTAGCGAGAAACGCTGTGCGGCTGTTGCCGAGGGCGGTAAAAATTCCTGTAAATGTCTGGTTTAAGAAAGAAAATACAACAAAACCACAGGTTATTTTTAGGTAACATTCTGCATCCGAGATAACGGACGGACTGTTGAGTTTGAAAAAACCAATCAAAGGAGAGGCGCCGAAAATACAGGCAAGTCCAAATGCAAGGCCGAAAACAGCGGTCAGCTGCAAAGCATTTAATGTGTACCTGGCAGCTTCCTCTGTGCGTCCCGCGCCGAGGGAATGCCCGGCATTTACCTGTCCCCCCATTTTTGGGAGAGCGGCCAGTCCGTTCGACAGCCACATAAACATGCCGGCAGCGCCGACTGCTGCAACGGCATTGCTTCCAATACGGCCTATCCATATCATGTCGGTCAGGTTGTACGCCATCTGAATCAGAGAGGTTGCCATAATCGGAAGGGCAAGCCTTGTCAGAGACGGCAGGACAGGACCGTTCAGCATATCAATTTTCTTTTGCATAATCTTCCTCCAAAGAAATATTTGTAACCCCAAAGTGACAATATTATAGCACATGCAGGCCCAAAAGGGCAGACAAAATCGGTGTAAAAAAATGCTTGAAAACGGTTGACACGCTAGGAGCCGTATAATATAATAAATCAGTATGACAAAAGGAGAAACAGTAAACCGCCATAGCCCCGGAGATTTACTGATTTCGATATAATTGATTATTAAGTAGATATGAATGATTCACAGGAGGTAAACCAATGAAAACTTATATGGCGAATCCAGATAAGGTTGAAAAGAAATGGTATGTAGTTGATGCTGCAGGATGTACATTAGGACGTTTGTCATCTGAAGTGGCTAAGGTTTTAAGAGGAAAGAATAAACCGGAATTTACACCACACGTAGATACGGGTGATTATGTAATCGTGGTAAATGCTGAGAAGATAAAAGTAACAGGCAGGAAGATGAGCCAGAAGATATACTATAACCATTCTGAGTATGTAGGCGGAATGAGAGAGACGACATTGGCGGAGATGATGGCTAAGAAGCCTGAAAAGGTAGTTGAGCTTGCCGTTAAGGGAATGCTTCCGAAAGGGCCTTTGGGAAGGGCGATGATTAAGAAACTTCATGTATATGCCGGACCGGAGCATGAGCAGCAGGCTCAGAAGCCGGTAGAGCTGAAATTTTAAGGAAAGGTTGAAAGGAGGAGATTACAGTGGCTAAAGCAAAATTCTATGGAACAGGAAGAAGAAAAAAATCAGTTGCAAGAGTGTATTTGACAGCAGGAACAGGCAACATTACAATAAATGGAAGAGATATTGACGAATATCTTGGACTTGAGACATTGAAGGTTATCGTTCGTCAGCCGTTAGTTTTGACGGAGACAGAAGGCAAGTTTGATGTGATGGTTAACGTAAAAGGCGGCGGATATACAGGACAGGCAGGAGCAATCCGTCATGGTATTTCCAGAGCGCTTCTTGAAGCCGATGCAGATTACAGGCCGGCTCTTAAGAAGGCAGGTTACCTTACACGTGATCCGCGTATGAAAGAGCGTAAGAAATACGGTCTCAAAGCAGCCCGTAGAGCACCGCAGTTTTCCAAGAGATAATTCAAGCGAATATTGCAAGAGAGGGAAATTCCCCGGAAACAGCGTGTTTCCGGGGTTTTCTTGTGTCCTGAATTTCCTATAAGACAGCACAAAATCACACAAAATTTTCACGGTAACTGACACGTAACTAACACGTAACTAACAAATGATAAAATCTTTTCTTTGTGTCGTGCGCACGACAATGTTATAATGCAAAAAAAGAGGAAAAGAGGCGGTATTAGTGAATCGGACGGAGATAAGAACCAACACGCGAAAGAGCATTACGACAGGATAAATTTCAAAATACCAATAGAGGAAAAAGAAAGAATACGGGCAGCAGCATTCGCAATCGGGATGTCGGTCAACGAATATCTTTATGCACTGATATGTGATGACATTGCATCCGGGGAAAGTAAGTTCGGGAAGAAAAAGCAGGGATTCAATGAGGAGCAGCGTCGCATGTTGGAAAAGTGGCAAGTTCCGAAAAAATATTATGATATGATTGAGGATATGTCCTATTCAAAGGAGGAGGGATATTTCTTATATCTTAAGGATGGATTCATAAATGATGTAACCGGCAACAGGAGCATCCATTGTGAAAAGACCTCTGAGGTTCGGCGGGTAATTGGAAAGACACATAAAAAATAAAAGATTGTAGAACATAAGAAAATATGATAAAATACGACATGACAGCCGTGTTGCAGGGTGGGCTGACCTCTCATTTTTATGGAATGGGGGTGATGCCTATGAAAAATCATTTTGATTTTAAGGACATTATGACCTTTGGTCTGTTCCTTTTGGCATTACTTACATTCGTTTTTACGTTTTGTAAGTAATTCTACATAGAAAAACCACCCCAAAACTTTGACCGAGCGACGGGGTGGATTATTCTATCTACGTTTTGTAAGGTCAACCCACCTTGTGGGCGGTTGTCTTTTTGTATTTATAATATATCATAAGAGAGTGTAGAGTTCAAGGGTAAAATCGCTTATGAGACAGTGGAAGGCGGTATAAGATAATATGAGACAATAGAGAAGAGCAGGGTTTGAACCTGCCTTTGGTTATATCTTATTGATTGCGTCGATTAGTTCCTAAATTTCAAAGTGGGTATATACAACCTCCGTTACATTCTGCCTTTTATGACCGACAATCTTTTTGATGACTTTATCATCGACACCTGCGACGGCCAACATTGAAATGCAGGTGTGCCGGGTGCCGTGTGGCGTGTGGTCGATGCTTAGAACCTCAACCAATGACGACCTGTACGAATCATAGTAATTGCGGTATATGAAATGTTCACCGTCCGGGGTGCAGAGGAGATATTCACATTTGCTATGTTCATATCAGTATTCAAAAAATGGGAGAACCTTGTCGGCAAAATGAATCATGGAGTATTCATACATCAGATTTCTGTACAAAAAGGAATAGAGGCTTTGCATTTTGAGAGGAGACTGGCAATGATATTGAGCGTAAGCCGCAGAACGGATATACCCAATTACTATTCGGAGTGGTTTTTTAACAGAATAAGAGAAGGCTTTGTGTATGTCAGAAATCCTATGAATGCGCATCAGGTAAGCAGGATTGATATAACGCCGGAGGTGGTCGACTGTATCGTTTTCTGGACGAAGAATCCAGAGCCGATGCTTCAGAGACTGGATGAGCTTGACGCATATAATTATTATTTTCAGTTTACGTTAACGGGATATGGAAAAGATGTGGAGTGCAACATTCCGCATAAGAAGGAAAAAATGATTCCCATATTTCGGGAATTGTCAAAAAAAATAGGGATGAACAAAGTAATATGGAGGTATGACCCTATTATTTTCACGAAGAAGTATACTCCCGAAAACCATTTAAAAGCATTTGAACAGATTGCAGCGGCGCTTAAGGGATATACTGGGAAATGTGTGATAAGTTTTGTTGATTTCTACGCAAAGAATAAGAAAAACATGGAATTGCTCGGCGCATATGAGATTGATAAAAACGAGCTGATGGAATTTGCGAGGAGACTGGCGGAAATTGCAAAGAAAAACGGGATGGCCATAGGAAGCTGTGCAAAGAGGATAGACTTGAATGAATGCGGCATTGAGCATAATTGCTGTATTGATAAGGTTCTCATAGAAAATATGGCGGGCTCAAGGATTAAGGCCGGAAAAGACAAAAACCAGCGCAAGGAATGCGGCTGTATAGAAAGTGTAGAAATCGGTGCATATAATACATGTATGAATGGCTGTAAATACTGTTATGCCAATTACAGCGGCGAAAGTGTAGCGGATAACTACAGGAAATATGACCCAAAGCTGCCGATGTTGTGCGGCACTCTTGAAAAAAACGATAAGCTGACCAAGAGGAAGGTAAGGTCCTTGAAGGAATGGCAGCTAAGTATTTTTGATTTGTGGAAAGAGGGCGGAGACTCCATTCCATAGGAGCTACTTCCCTGATTTCCCCGATTCAAACCTCCGGATTACGCAGACTGCGGTTCCGGCGGCGCATAGCATAAGAAGCGTACGGTTTAAGGCGCCGTACACGATTAAAGCCTCCCGTACTCCCTGCAGTGCAACCGGAGCGGATGGGAGATATGCGGCATACTGGCGCGAAAGCAGCGAGCCAAAATAAATCAGCAGAAAGGACAGCAAGCCGTGGCTTTTTGAGGTATTGCCGTTGAGCAGTACATTGAGGAAAGCGATCCATTCTATTAATAAAAGGAAAAGCGACATTCCATAGTAAGCGCCGAGAATATAGTTATGTCCGGCTATGGAACTGGTAATATCAGAGTAAGAAGCCTTGTGGCTCCAAAAACTGACAGCCAGCAGTCCCGTAATAACGGCGATTAACAGAAGTGTCGCGGCTTGAAGCAGATAGCTTGCGGTGCTTCGCTTTTTTTTCAGATGACGTCTGTCTGTAAAGTGCCTGCGTCCGGTTTTCGAGCTGCCGCCGTTTATAAACGTTTTTGTGCGGTTCTGCTCCAGATAGTCAAT
>CAJTUQ010000122.1 GCA_910579335.1 uncultured Dorea sp.
GGAATAAGTATTTGGATGGATAAAGCATAGGAGGTGATGTAGATGTACAGGCGAAAAGTATTTTACTATGAGACGGACCAGATGGGAATCGTCCATCATTCCAACTATATCCGGTGGTTTGAAGAAGCGAGAATCGACTATATGGAGCAGATGGGGCTTGGATATGACAAGATGGAAGAACAAGGCATCATCAGCCCGGTATTGTCTGTGGAGGCCAGCTATTTGAGGATGCTGCATTTTGGCGACTCCGTCCAGATTGAGTCGTGGGTGAAGGAGTATAACGGCATTAAGCTGACGGTGGGGTATGAGATTGTAAGCGGCCGGACAGGGAAGGTGCACTGCAGGGGCGTTTCCAAGCACTGTTTCCTGGACAGGACCGGGAGGCCGCTGGCATTAAAACAGTCATGTCCACAGATTCATACGCTGTTTATGAAGGCATTGGAGGACGGCAGGAAGAGAAACAAATAAAAAAGGATAAAGAAAAAAAGAGTAATGAGAAAAGAAAAGGAGAGAAGCTATGAAAATCACATTGAAGGACAAAACAGTAAAAGAGTATGAAGGAAAGGTGTCTGTGTTTGAGGTTGCAAAGGATATCAGCGAAGGGCTGGCAAGGGCGGCGACTTCAGCAAAGGTGAATGGGGAAATCGTTGATTTGCGTACAGAGATAGCAGAGGACTGCGAGCTGGAAATACTGACTTTTGATTCGGAAGACGGGAAAGGCGCATTTAACCATACCGCATCCCACATTATGGCGCAGGCGGTTAAACGTCTGTATCCGGATACAAAGCTGGCAATCGGCCCGTCCATTGCCAACGGATTTTATTATGATTTGGACAGAGAGATTCCGTTTACAACTGAAGATTTAGAAAAAATTGAGTCTGAGATGAAAAAAATCGTAAAAGAAAATCTGGCTCTGGAACGATTTACAAAATCCAGGGAGGATGCGATTCAATATTTTAGGGAGAAGGACGAGCCCTATAAAGCAGAGCTGATTGAGGATTTGCCGGAGGATGCAGAAATCAGTTTTTATAGCCAGGGAGAATTTACCGATCTTTGCGCAGGACCGCATTTGATGTCGACGAAGGCGGTTAAAGCATTTAAGCTTACAAGTCTTGCCGGCGCATATTGGCGCGGCAGTGAGAAAAATAAAATGCTTACGAGAATTTATGGTGTGGCATACCCAAAGAAGGCAGAGCTTGACGAGTATCTTCACATTATGGAGGAAGCAAGGAAGCGCGACCATAGAAAGCTTGGAAGAGAGCTGGGTCTGTTTATGATGTGCGAGGAGGGACCGGGATTCCCGTTTTTCCTTCCGAAAGGAATGGTGCTTAAAAATACGCTGCTTGACTACTGGAGAGACCTGCATAAGAAAAACGGATATGTAGAAATTGCCACGCCGATTATCTTGAGCAGGCATTTGTGGGAAAATTCCGGTCATTGGGACCACTATAAGGATAACATGTATACAACGGTGATTGATGAGGAAGACTATGCGGTAAAACCGATGAACTGTCCGGGCGGAATGCTTGTGTACAAATCAGAGCCGCGTTCTTATAAGGACCTTCCGTTGCGTGCAGGAGAGCTCGGCCTTGTCCACCGGCATGAAAAATCAGGCCAGCTTCACGGACTGATGCGAGTGCGGTGCTTTACGCAGGATGATGCACATATCTTTATGACGCCGGAGCAGATACGTGATGAAATCAAAGGTGTGGCAAAACTGATTGACGAAGTGTACAGCCTGTTCGGATTCAAATACCATGTAGAACTGTCCACGCGCCCGGAGGACAGCATGGGAAGCGACGAGGACTGGGAGATGGCGACAGAAGGACTTCGGGGAGCGCTTGACGACCTCGGTCT
Source organism: uncultured Dorea sp. (assembly GCA_910579335.1). Lineage (GTDB taxonomy): Bacteria > Bacillota > Clostridia > Lachnospirales > Lachnospiraceae > MD308. Next base: position 1,858 of record CAJTUQ010000122.1, read on the forward strand.
TGCGTATGTTGTCAATGAAGGGGACGGTGCATTTTACGGGCCGAAGATTGACTTCCATCTGGAAGATTCTATCGGAAGAACGTGGCAGTGCGGTACGATTCAGCTTGATATGCAGATGCCTCAGCGCTTCGAGCTTGAATATACCGGAGCGGACGGGGAAAAGCACCGCCCGATTATGATTCATCGTGTGGCATTCGGCTCTATAGAACGTTTTATCGGTATCCTTATTGAACATTTTGCAGGAGCGTTCCCGACGTGGCTTGCCCCGGTACAGGTAAAGGTGCTCCCAATCTCTGACAAATATATGGATTATGCGCAGAAGGTATTTGACACGCTGGAGGAATCGGGCATCCGTGCGGAAATTGATACGAGGGCGGAGAAAATCGGCTATAAAATCCGTGAGGCGCAGATGAACAAAATTCCTTATATGCTTGTTGTCGGAGCAAAAGAGGAGGAAGAAGAAGTAGTTGCCGTAAGAAGCCGTTTCGCAGGAGACGAGGGACAGATGGCGCTTGAAACGTTTATTCAAAATGTGAAAGGAGAGATTGCATCAAGAGTTATCCGCGAGGTGACAAAGGAAGATTAATTGTTTTGCGGGTAAAATTGAAAAGAAAGGGCATAATAACCTTTGATATCATATCATTTTAAGGAGGTAGGATTATGCCGGAATTACGATGTACCGTACAGACATGTCTGCACAATAAGGATTTTTACTGTGATCTTGATGGTATCCGCGTAGGGGGAAATCAGGCGAAAAGCTCGGAAGAGACTTGCTGTGACAGCTTTGAGGAGCGCAAAGGCGACACTTACAGTAACGTGACAGGAAATGCTTCCCCGACAAGCAGCATCGACTGTAAAGCGACCGAGTGCAAGTACAATGAGGACTGCTGCTGCCATGCCGGAAAAATCAGCGTAGAAGGCAGCCGGGCATGTCAATGCGAGCAGACAGAATGCGCTACATTTACCTGTGGGTGCAAGTAATAATCATTAGAAAAAGCAGAAAAGGAACGCCTGAAAAAGGGTTCCTTTTTTGTTGACGTAAATATGTTCCGATAGTATAATTACAATTAATTGTTTTAGGGAAGAGGAATTTGTCATGGAAGAGGAAAAGGATACATTAGAGAAAGAAAAAAACGGGAAGAGGGATTCCGGTGCGGAGAATGCTTATTACAGTGCCAGGCCGAAGTTCGGGGCGAAGGGGCCGTCTAAACTGCGGCAGCAGTTTAACAGGGGAATTACGGTATTTCTTGTAGTGGCCGCGAGTATTGTGTTTTATTTTGCGCTTTTGCGGCTTACAAATCTCTCAGAGCTTGTAAAGAGGGTTGTCGGGGTTCTGCAGCCTGTGATATATGGATGCGTGATCGCATATTTGTTAAATCCGATTGTTAAAAAAGTGGACAAATACGTGCTGCCAATTTTAGAGCGGAATATGAAAAGCAAGGAGAGCGCCGAGAAGTTTTCGCGGGGGCTCGGCGTGCTTACGGCAGTTCTTGTCCTGATATTTTTGATTGTGGCGCTATGCAATCTTTTGATACCTGAATTGTACTACAGTGTCCGCAACATGATATTTACGCTGCCGGGACAGCTTAACAATCTTGTCTGGCAGCTGAATGAAATCGCCACGGGAGATTCTACGACGAGCGCATTCTTAAAGACGGCCGTGGAGGAGGGCACCTACATGCTTGAGACGTGGCTCAAGACGGATCTGCTGACTAAGACGAATGAGTTGATGTCTAATTTGACGGTAGGAGTTATCAATGTTATCAGTGCCGTGTTTGACTTTTTGATAGGACTGATCGTGTCCATTTATATATTGTTCAGCAAAGAGACGTTTACCTCCCAGTGCAAAAAAGGAGTTTATGCATTGTTCAATCCGCACCGCGCCAATATGATTCTTCATTTTACAACGAAGAGCAACGAGATATTCGGCGGGTTTGTTATCGGCAAGATTATCGATTCGGCAATTATTGGCGTACTGTGTTTTTTCGGGCTGACGATTTTAAAGATGCCGTATACGGTGCTTATCAGTGTGATTGTCGGGGTCACAAATGTGATTCCGTTTTTTGGCCCGTACATAGGAGCGGTTCCGAGTACGATACTGATTATGTTGAATAATCCGATGCAGGGACTGTATTTTATTATTTTTATTCTCATCCTGCAGCAGTTTGACGGGAACATACTTGGGCCGAAGATTCTCGGAAATTCTACGGGGCTGTCCGCATTCTGGGTTATCGTTGCGATCCTGCTCGGAGGAGGATTATTTGGATTTGTAGGAATGGTTATGGGAGTTCCTACCTTTGCGGTGCTTTATTATGTGGCGGAGCTGATTGTAAACAGCAAGCTGGAGAGGAAGAATCTTCCGGCATCCTCAAGAATGTACGACCCTGTAAGCTATGTGGATAATGAGGGACATTACATGTCGGGCAGGGAGGAAGAAAAGATGGAGAACATTGTTGAGGAGATTGTTGAGGATTTGGAGAAGGAATCAAAGCCAGGAGAGCCTTCGGGCAAAAAATAAAGGGAGGATGGGATTATGCCGATTCGGGTGCAGAATGATTTGCCGGTAAAAGAGATTTTAGAGAGAGAAAATATATTCGTGATGGATGAACACCGTGCTGCCCACCAGGATATACGTCCGATTAAAATAGGGCTTTTGAATTTGATGCCGCTTAAGGAGGATACCGAGCTGCAGCTTCTTCGGTCGCTTTCGAATACGCCCATTCAAGTGGACGTGACATTTGTAACCGTATCTAGCCATGAATCTAAGAATACGCCAACCAGCCATTTGAATAAGTTCTATGAAAAGTTTTGTGATATTAAAGAAAGAAAATTTGACGGGTTTATCATAACTGGCGCTCCGGTTGAGCAAATCCCCTTTGAGGAAGTGGATTACTGGGAAGAGCTTAAAGAAATTATGGAGTGGACGAAAAGCCATGTGACGTCTACCATCCATTTGTGCTGGGGAGCGCAGGCGGGTATCTACTACCACTATGGGATCGATAAGGTGCAGCTTGATAAAAAGGTGTTCGGAGTGTTCAGACATCATGTGCTGAACCGCAGGATCCCGCTGGTGAGAGGGTTTGACGATGTGTTTCTTGCGCCGCATTCCCGCCATACGGAGGTGCCTTTGGATAAAATACGGGCGGATAAGCGTCTGACGATTCTGGCGGAATCGGATGAGGCAGGGCTGTTTCTTGCTATGGCGCAGGACGGGCGCCAGATTTTTGTGATGGGTCATCCGGAATATGACAGGGTAACATTGGACGGGGAATATAAGAGGGATTTGTCTAAGGGACTGCCGATAGAAATGCCGGAAAATTACTATGAAGACGGCAGTGCGGACAATAAGCCGCTTCTTACATGGAGAGCTCATGCCAATAATCTGTATACGAACTGGCTCAATTACTACGTGTATCAGGTGACGCCTTACGACTTGGAGGGGACGCCGTTTTAGGCCAGTGTTTTCAAGGGGTTCGGGGATTTTAGGTTTTGGCTGTCGGCCTTTCAAACTTTACAAAATGGCTCAAAATAGCTCATATTTTTACACAAAAATGGGGTACAGCTAAAATGGTGTGGGGTACAGTTAATGTAATGTAAAATTCTCAATTTTTGTAAAAAGACTTTCAATGGTAGAAG
>CAJTUQ010000123.1 GCA_910579335.1 uncultured Dorea sp.
CTTCATTTTTGAATCAATATGAAATCTCAGATTTAGAAAACGCATTGAAACTGTACCGCAGTACACACCAAACCTACGTGTGCAAGACAAAGCACTCGATATCCCGACTCAATATCTATGACATCTGCTATCTGGAAATCCAAAAGCATAATATCGCTGTCCACACTCAAAACGAAATATATCATAAATACGGCTCATTGACTAATGAGCTGAAACTCCTATCCCCTTATGGATTCCTCAAATGCTCTAAAAGCTGCATTGTATCAGTCAGAAAAATTCAATCTATACAAAATAATGATATCGTTCTCCTTAACGGTGCAAGGATACACATGAGCCGCAAATATTCTTCCAATATTCTCATCGCCTTTTCTCAAAACAAATCCTACAAAGCGTAGACCCGCCCGCCCCATAAAAACAGGCTTGCCGTAATTTGCCGGCAAGCCGTAAATATCCCTTTATTCATTAATAATAATATCTAACCTTATCAACGCTTCCTCCGCTCTCCCTTTCATTACCGGCAAAATACATTCTGCCTGAGCTGGCAAAATCAACACCCTCCATTTCAAACAGACTATAGCTGGCAGAAGGCCTATCAAGATTAATTGTCTTAGTATATGTCAACCCGGTATATTTTCCGCCGGTACTCTTTATCAACTTGTATTTTACAACCCGATTAGAATGACATGTCTTAGAACCGTCTGATTGTACTACCTTTTTTGATGTAACAAGGAATACATATTCTCCATTTGAATCTTTTTTATATCCGATATCCTGTCTTGCATCATACGAATCCGCTATATCACTTGTACTAAATATATGATCCTCTCTTGCAACCTTTTCAGTCTTATTAAATTTATACAAGCCAAAGCTATAATTTCCCCCACTATTTCTTGTCCGTACAATAAAATTTCCATTTCCCGCACTCGCAATCCCTACAGCATCTTTGTTAAGCGTACTTCGATTATTATCAATCATTTTGCAAGTAATTCTATGATCCATTGTCCCATCAGAATTCAATTTCACTAAAAAAATTCTATTTTCGCAAGCCACAACATACAAATATGAATTATAATATGTTATGCCATTTGGATGATCCGGTTTGGCAATGTTAAATCCCTCCTTCCACAGATAATATTGCTGCTTCAGCTGCTTGTTAACAAACAGCTGAATTACAGTGGCACTCTCGGAAGTTTTCAATACATAAATCCTATTATCATTTTCACCAAATGTCATTCCCTGTGTATTGCCTGATTTTTCAATATCAAAATAAACCGCTTGAGCCGCTTCTGCTGTAAAAGGGAAATACAGCAATATATTCAATATCAATATTACAGCAATTATAAATCGTATCTTTTTCATAGTAAGCCTCCTTCTTTTATTTATAATTCTCTTTCAATTATACAACTCCCTCTATTGACAAACAATTCTCAATACATATTGACGCATCACGTTATGTATCCTCTACCGCATAGCAGGAATTATATTAAAATTTCCATAAAGTACAAAACCAGATAAGGAGAAAACTCATAATTATACACAAGAAAAAATGAGCAAAAAAGGAGATTTGCATCCTTTTTAATCGCCGTTATGGCTGGTGTGGCTTGCCACTGCATCATCAAATGGTTAGACGGTGAAGACAAGAGCACAGATAGCCTAGCGAGTGCTTTGCCACTATAAAAGAAAAGAAGAATCCCCGGACTGTGGTACAACGCAGTTCGGGGATTTCAATATGCTACATCGGCTTTAAATTTCTATTAAGCCTATCCACCATCCAGGCGATTCTCTTTTCCCGTCCGACATCTGTCTTTGCATCCAAATACGCCCGTGTATATGTTTTCTTTACGGATAGGGACATGGCCAAAAAATTTGTATAGGCTGGTTCATGGCCTTTCAAAAGTTCAGATATACCGGCAATCTGTTCCTCTGTAACCGCCGAAGGCTTGGGAGCGGACCATTGGCCGTTTTCTTTGGCCTCCTCTATCTTCTTTCTGCCAAAATCAGTCATAAGCCCCCGTTCTTCAAGGCTTTTAACCAACGCCTTATTCTTCTCAGACCATTTGCTCTTCTCCCTGCGCATAGAAAAATATTTCTTATAAGTTTTATCGTCAATGCTTTTCATCTGTCCGTCAATCCATCCAAAGCAGAGAGCTTCTTCAAGCGCTTCTCCTGCTTTTATTGTTTTCGGTCCGCCGGCTTTGCCAAATAATAGCCAAACTCCTTCCTTTGACAGGCAGTTCTCAAAAAGCCACCCTCTAAACTCCTCTCTGTCAGCAAATACCAATTCATCACTCATCTTGCGTCACTCCTTTCACACGCCCGGCCAGCTTTTGAATGTTAATTTCTCATCTAAGAAAACAGCTTATGCACCTTTTTATCCAGTTCCTCTTCCAGTGAAGAAATATCCTCTTTTCCAGCCGTATTCCTCATTTTCACATGAATATTCTTTGAAATACCCGCAATATTGGCATGTATGGAATTACCAGAATCATATTGCGGAATTGCTATATATTTTAAGACGTCAATACCTCTGTTCGTAGAAATCGCATAGCCGTCTACCACCTCAATGACGCTTGGTGAATTTATGATGCCGCATACAAAGTAAGCTTCCATCTCCTCATACACATCAAGCATCAACACTTTTGAATCGACAACTACCGGCTTGTCCTCCGCAAACAATTCCCGGTCTGCATCCGGTATTGACTCAAAGTATGTTGAAACTACTACCGCCGACATGCTGCCTGTCTGCTCTTTCCACAAAACTTTATATGGAGAATACGTATAGGTTCCAACATTATCCAATCTATAGAAGGGCTGCTTATTTTTGTCAAAAAACTTCCCGTTTTGTATTCTTGTATCCAACAGCTCATCATGGTAATAAGAAAGCCATTGAAACGTTTCCGGCGCTTCTTTCGCTAATATTTTCTCTGGTATTCCATACTTATATTCGGCTGTGTGGGGAACCAGCATAAATTCATTTGACTTCACTATCCAGCGCGCAATATTCCTTCCTCCAAGCATCGGGTATACATACGCTTCTTCAATACAGCCCTTATGAGCCCCTTTACTGAGTATATCCAAACGTCTCTGCCTTGACATGTCATTTACAATGTTTAAATAGCCCTCTCTCGCTTTCCTTGGGCGGGTTAAAATATATACGCCCTTTGCTCCCGCAGGTTCTATTCACTTTCTCCCCTTATACACCCGGACCGCTTTTGGATTCAGCACATTATCTGCAAAAGCCATGTCCCTGAGAGTAAGCCATGACGACTGCGCATCCGCTTTATCTACCGGCTGGGCCAAATAATCCTCATATTCTACTATATCTGATACATAGTTCCAGCTGGCATGAGAATCTATCTTACTCTTTCGCCCAATCTGTTTGTAAAGTCTATATTTATCCATTGGGTAAGTCATTGCCGCGCCTTTTCCAAATTTAATTGCGACAGTCGGAATTGTAAATAAACTCACGCCGGAAAAGTCGTGCACCTCTTCGACCTTAAAAGGGATGCTCTGATTATTTCGTATGATACCGAACTTTCTGAACCCCTCTCCGCCTTTGGTCGACTTTAAAAACGAAGCCGGGAGCAGAAAAACCATTGTTCCGCCAACCTTTAGATATTGGTCTACAGAAACATAGGTTACCGCCATGCCAAAATCATCATGCGTCGTCTTTTTATCATACGCACTCTTTTCAAAAATGCCGTAGCTCTGCCATATGGAAAGCGTACCGGCACGATAGCTTTTACTCATAGCCTTCCATGCAATCCAGGGAGGATTGCCCACAACATAGTCGAATTTATCACTAATCATAACAGGTGCAAAGCTGTTTTTGAAAATAATAGGCCAAAACGAATCTTTACCGGCACGGTGCAGGACGCTCAGCTTAGAGAAAAGCGCTTTTACAACCGGAATATCTTTCTCAGAAATCAAACATTTGCCAAGTGCCAGATTTTCAAAAATCTCATAGCTGCACCTGTCGTCTATAGACCGGCTTAAAAGCTTTAAAAATTCATTGCCTTCGGCAAAAGAATCAAATTTAGGAATCTCAATATCTCCTACTGTTGTCCCCAGCTTTAGCGTATCATCATTTTCCTCAGAATAGACCACCGGAGCCAATATTGAATCTGCAATAAATACAGGAATACTTACAGACTCTCCAAATTCTTCATCACAATTATCAAAAAATGCTGAAAACATGATTAATATATAATTTGCTTTCGCCGAAACAACAGATATCGGATTTATATCAAACCCGATAACATTATGCGTGATTTTAACAATGTCCGACTTCGTGAGTATTCCGCCTTTCTGCTGAATAATTCTTTTTATTGACTGTGTTAAAAACGGCCCGGAACCGGCCGTCGGGTCTATCAGCTTTTTATCAATGCCGCCGTTATACCCGGCCATATCTAATGCATGCTCGACAATCCAGTCCGGCGAAAAATACTCTCCCATCAAATGCCGCATTTCCTGGGGAATCAGCCCCATATATACTTCCTGCAGAATATCCTGCACATTTTCAGGCCGCAGCACAAACGTACTAAGATTAAATTTATTTACTACGGCTGCGGTTTCATTTATCAGAGCTACATCAAAACTTGATTCCGGAGAAGCAATATCCGCGGTAAATGTAAACCACTCTAAGAAATGTGATTCAAAAAAATTATTTACAAGCCTGCTGCTGTCGTCTGTGTCCCCATCAAACAGTCTGTTAATCTCATCCTTTGTAAATTCCCGTCGGGTAGTAAACATCGGGTCAACAAGCTGCGCTAAAAATGAATATACCAAAAGCTTCAGAAAGATATTAAAAAATGTCTGCATCGAAAACAAATAGCGTTTACTGTCAATCTCCCGGCTGCCGTCTATTCCGTACATTTCCCGTATTTTCGAAGATACCTCCGTAAAATCAGTCGCTTCCTCATCTTCTCCGTACATGGTTCCAAACACTCTGTCCCATTCATCATACAATGTCTTTACGCGGCTGTTAAAATTGCCTGAAGGATTCAAGTTATCTTCCAGTGCAGCATATATCACAGAGATACTATTTCTGACATAATCACTTTTCGGATGAATCACAGCGCACAACGTCTGTTTGGACAGGGACATCTTATCCGTCTGCTTCAACAGCAAAACCAGTCTCTTAAGGCCCGTCTGAAAATCCTTTTCTTCATAAATAAACCTAAGATTTAAAGGCTCACTGACGTCTACCTTTACCTTTCTTGTATTAAGCTGTTCTTTTTGCGGGGAAGGAATAAATCTCGCAAAAAGAAACTTTTGCCCATCAAACCCGACGCCGATTCCAGAAAGAATTTTCTTTATTTTAGTATCTATATCATCCTTACCGTCAATATCCGCATTGCTTATGATATAATCATACAGCCCATGATCTGTACCGTCTCTCCCGTACAGCGCTTCCTTTA
>CAJTUQ010000124.1 GCA_910579335.1 uncultured Dorea sp.
GGATCACATCCACATGCTGGTAAGGATACCGCCCAAATACTCGGTATCAGAAATTGTAGGATACCTGAAAGGGAAGAGTTCCCTAATGATATTTGAGAAGCATGCGAATCTGAAATATAAGTATGGGAACCGATATTTCTGGTGTAGAGGGTATTATGTGGATACTGTGGGGAAGAACACAGCTGCGATCAAAACGTATATCCAGAATCAGTTGAAAGAAGATCTAGAATACGACCAGATGAGTTTAGTAGAGTATATCGACCCGTTTACGGGTGAGCCGGTAAAGAAAAACAAGAAATAAGCCACTTGGAGTGGCAGTAGGGAATCAAAGCAAACCAGCAAGCCCCTTATGGGGCGGCGCCGGTAGAAGGAAGCACTGAAAGAGCCCCTGAAGGGGGCAGCTGAGAATGTGGTGCAGTTGGCAGACCATCAGTGCGCCTTCCGGGCGCAAGCAGGTAATAGCCCCTTATAGGGGCAGAGCAGGCTACCGGCTAAGCCGGTAGTCCTGACTATTTTTATTATTATGATCTGGGTAAAATATATGTTGCCAGCAAATGTGGATTGGTTTTAACATTTACGTTGACGAGTAACGACAAAAGCGTTACAATTTAACCAAAGGAGATGATTTGATATGGAAAAAACAGCAACCTTAAACTTAAGAATAAATCCAACGGTAAAACAACGAGCTGAAGATGTGCTTACACGATTAGGCATCCCGATGTCTACAGCAATAGACATGTATCTCAATCAAATTTCATTAACAGGAGGGATCCCTTTTGCGGTAACATTGCCGAAAGTTCCCTCTAGTCTTAATGCAGATTTAATGACAAAAGAGGAAATTCACAAGAAATTGCAAGAGGGATATGATGATATACATGCTGGCCGGGTGCAGGATGCTGTTTCTGCTTTTACGAAATTTAGGGAGAGTCATTAAGTATGAAGCAATATAAGGTACAGATCACAGATAAGGCATTAGTGGACATGGAGGAAATCTATAACTATATTGCGATACAGCTTCAAGCACCAGAAAATGCAATAGAACAATATAACCGGATTGCGAAAGCTATCGAGGAGCTAAAAATGTTTCCAGAAAAAGTAAGACTTATGGAATCGGAGCAAGAACGGGCAATGGGGTTAAGGCAGTTGGTGGTAGATAATTATTCGGTTTTCTATGTGATTGAGAATGAGAGCGTTATTGTAATGAGAGTATTATATAGTGCATCTGATATTGGGGAAAGGTTGAAGGATTAAAAAAGTATAATTATGACACATAAAATAATTTTGATATAATTAGGTGGGCAGAAATACAGAAGCTGTGTGAGAAACGGAGGAAAAAATGGCGGAATGGGAAAAAATAATTCCAAAGGTAAATGAATCGGCAGAATTTTTGGAAATAGCAAGTGACTTTGGAGATCCGTTGGAACTTTTTCGAGAAGCATTGCATAATGCATACGATTGGGGAGCAACAGAATTCAAAATTATCATCACAGTAAGTGAAATAAGCGGACAAGATAAATTGGTTATTGAGTTAATAGACAATGGAACAGGAATGTCAAGAGACACAATTATCAATCATTTCTGGAATCTTGGAGATTCGAAATCAAGAGGAAATCAGTATGCAATAGGTGAAAAGGGGCATGTACAAAAATATACTTACGGTCAGATAAAGTATTAGTTCAGACAAATGATGGAATAGATTCGTATGAAACAGAATGTGAGGGTGCTTTCTTCAGTTTAAATGCTGGAGAAGTACATTCTCCAAAAGTAAGAAAAAGCGATCAGAGTTTTTCAAAAGGAACGCATATCCGTATAGAAGGATACAATAATAATCAAAGATCAACTCTTAAACAAGATATTTTAAAGGATTATTTGTATTGGTATACTATATTAGGAACAATCGAAAATCAGTTTCCGAATAGGAAATTAAGAGAATTTAAGGTGTTTTTGCAAGTATTGGATAGAGATATGCCAGAGTTATTATGTTCAGGACACCCTTTTCCAAAAGAAAATTATAATATAAATAAATTGTTTGATACATATGGTGAAATAGCTGCAGATTATTATGTAAAAAAATATGTGTATGCTGAGCAATCCCTTGAAACAATGCCTGAAGTTAAGTATGACGTAGTCATCTATTTTGAGGGGTATATTGTGTGTTGGGAGTTATCATCGAAGGTCAAGGATGGAAGTTTATTAAAGACATCTGTTGAAGATGAAACGAGAATTCTTCATATTATTCCAGGTATTGATGGGGATATCAAAAAATGTTATCTTGATAGCGACAATGCTGCTATTAAAATAAAAGTTATATGTTTAAAAGATTATGTTACACAGAAATGGGGAATAACGTTGCTTGACCAATAAATATAACGAAGAGTATACTTGTAAAAGGAAGTGTATTGGCAACATTTTGGCAACAAAAAATCAGCAAGCCATAATAAATGATGTAATTGAAGTAAAAAAGAGCGTGTATTTACACAAAATTTAAATAAAAGAAGTTAAGAACAACAAAGAACACACCGAGTTCGAGTGATGAAAAATTTTACAAATATTATTTTGATTATTTCATTTGGATAAAATGAGTCTGCCAAAGCGGACATGGGGTATAAAAATGATAAGATTAATAAAAGGTGACATTACGAAACTTGATTGTGTTGAGGCAATTGTAAACGCTGCAAACAGCAGCCTTCTTGGCGGCGGAGGTGTGGATGGAGCGATTCATAGGGCGGCAGGGCCTGAACTTCTGTCGGAGTGCCGTCTGCTTGGCGGATGTAGAACAGGGCAGGCTAAAATAACGAAAGCATATAAGCTTCCGTGTGAATATGTCATCCATACTGTGGGGCCGGTGTGGAATGGGGGCAGTCATAATGAAGACAAGCTGCTTATGGACTGTTATCATAATTCTTTGGAATTGGCGGGGAAGAAGCAAATCAGGACGATTGCGTTTCCGTCCGTCTCTACGGGAATTTATGCTTTTCCGGTAGAGAGGGCGGCAAAAATAGCAATCGGTACAGTGAAAGAATACTTAACCGAACATAAGGGGATATTTGATATGGTCATGTGGGCGCTGTTTGATGATAAGACAGAGGCAGCATATAAGGAGGCCGCCATGCAGATATTGGAAAATGAGGAATGGGAATGAAGAAAAAATATTATTTGATAGATACGGAGAATGTTGGGGACAGGTGGAGTGTGCAGAGGGAAATAATGCGCTGGATCAGCAGTTAATGGGAGTATTGTCTTATTTGATTGCTATTCATCCGAATGCAGAATGTACAGTATTTCTAATGACAAAGGTTATACGGATGCCACTAAGTTTTGGAAACAGAGAGGTATATGTATAAATAGGGTTGGGTCCGATACCAAAAAGAAGAAAAAGAAAAAAGAAGCGGCGGTCTGCCCCTGAATGTGAATATTTGCATTCAGGGGCAGTTTCCTATCAGGAATGGAAGGCGATATTTGACGGAGAAATGTCTTTGGAGGCATTTCTCATCTTATATAAGGGAATTTTTTTGCCGGAGGAATCTTGTGGTGTCCAAGTATATTTTGGATTATTTCAGCTTAAATTCCTGATACAGGCTTTCCAGAAAATCGTTATTTTCCGTAGATTTTTTAAGGTCGTCATAACGCTTTGCAGCAAGAAGTTTTGAAGTCAATTCAAGGAGTTTTTGCTGACAACTGTTGAAACCGTTATCAAAGCCATTGTCGAAGCCTTCTGCATAGCCGTCTTCACGGATTACCTCTGCATAGGCTTTCTCATCAAATTCGGATAAGATAAAACTCATAATGGTCATCCTTTCTTTTTTCAAGATCTCGGTCAGAACTTCATTTTGGAAAGTAAAAAGGAGATTGCCAGATTCCAAAGAAACTTTAGATTTATTAAAAGAACTTATACAATAAAATTTTGGTGAGATTTGACGCAGACTGCACAAGGGACAATCCGATTTTCATGTGATAAAAGAAGTATAAAGCATTTTTCCGGAAGTAGCAAGAGTCTTTAGGGCGAAAATCAACCGGAAATCAAAATGTAATAGTCCTACAACAAAAGGAAGATAATTAAAAAAATCTTAAATAATTTTTTGGTAAAAGTTGTAGGATTTATGGCAAACATTGTGCTATCATAGAAAAAATATGATCGATTATGTGAAAAAGGTAACAAGCGCAGGGAGGTAGCGTTATGCGGAATCGGAAGACGGCAGTATATATGATACTGTTGTGTTTGTCCATATTGTTTGCCGGCGGACAAAAAAGCGAGGTATTTGCGGTAGAGGACAAAGAAGAGACAAAACAGTTTACAGGCAGTGTGGAAATGCTAAAAAAGGATAACAAAAACTATGTGATGCAGGTGACGGCAGAGAATGCAGGAGAGGATTTTACCGGTACGGTGCAAGTGATCTTTACCGGATCGGGTTTTGATAACTGCGCATATAATACGGAGCTTACGCTTCCGGCAGAAGGAAAAAAGCAGTTTACGATCACGGTACCGGAACGTGCGGCGGATACGGTACGAGGAATATGCGAACTGAATTTTCTAAATGAAAAAGGAAAGATGATGCAGTCGATTTCCCTGAAAAATGTGTTCGGCAATTCCATAACCGGCATCCCGGTAGGAATTTTATCCGATCATTATACGGATCTGGGTTTTATGGACGCAGGAGGGGAGAATTTTTATATTAAAAATAATATGGAATATCCTCTTAAACTGATTGAGCTTAATAAGGATAATCTGCAGGAGTATTTGGACGGGCTTTACTTTTTAGTCATCGACCGGTTTAACGTATCGGCGCTTGGGGAAGAGAATATCCAGGCGGTTCAAAAGTGGGTAGAGGACGGCGGATGGCTTCTGATCGGAACGGGAGCGTATGCGGATCAGACCCTTTCGGGATTTGATGAAGATTTTTTAGGGATAGAAGTATTAGACATCAGCGAACCGGGCGAAGAAAACGAAATATCAAGTAATAATAGCGGATATGGCTATTATTACGACTATAAAGAGGCAGGGATAGATTTTTCGCAGATGGAGGTTGCAAAGTTGGATTATGGCCGTAGCCATTTTTATGAAAGTGCGGAACAGCCTGCTGTCTGCGGCGCTGTCGGAGACGGGGCTGCGTCTGTTTTTTATTTTTCCTTCGGGGAAAAGGAATTACAGAAACTGGAAACTTATATGGTCAGCAACCTATACAGTGAGACGATGTACCGCTCTAACAGTTACAGTCATTATGG
>CAJTUQ010000125.1 GCA_910579335.1 uncultured Dorea sp.
AAGCTCGAAGAGAATATGGGGATACGCAAGGAGGTCATCTATGCGGCTGCGCTTCTCCATGATATCGGGAAATGCAGGCAGTATGAGGAAGGGATTCCCCATGAGGAAGCGTCGGCGCAGATTGCCGAAGTGATTCTTGGCGAACTGCCAGAGCATTTTTTCTCCCGGAAGGAGAGCAGGGAGATTGTCCAGGCAATTCTTGGACACCGGAGAGAGAGGAATGGGATGGGAAAGCTGGAGCGTCTTCTGTATGCCAGCGACAAGCGCTCGCGCAATTGCTTTTCCTGCGGAAGCGAAGCGGAGTGCAGTTGGAGCGCCGAGAAAAAGAACCTGGAAATAGCAGTATAAGGAGGAAGGCAGATGCAAATTGGAGGAAGGCTGTTTGATACCGAACACAAAGTTACTATTATGGGGATATTGAACGTAACCCCGGATTCCTTTTCAGACGGGGGCCGTTTTCAAAGCTTGGACGCAGCCCTTTTCCATGCAGAGGAGATGGTGGAGGCCGGAGCGGGGATTTTGGATGTGGGCGGCGAGTCCACAAGGCCGGGGCATGTCAAGATCAGTGAGGAAGAAGAGATTGCCAGGACGGTTCCGGTTATAGAAAAACTGAAAGAGAATTTTGATGTGCCGGTATCCATTGATACATATAAAAGCAGAGTGGCAAAGCAGGCTCTTAAGGCCGGGGCCGATATGGTCAATGATATATGGGGGCTTAAATATGACAGAGATATGGCTTTTGTGATTGCCGAGGCGAAAGCGGTATGCTGCCTGATGCATAACCGGACAGAGCCGAAATATGGGGATTTTATGGCCGATGTGCATCAAGACCTTCAGGAGAGCATAGAGCTTGCAAAAGCGGCCGGTATCGAGGATGGGCGGATGATGCTGGACCCAGGGATTGGATTTGGGAAAACCTATGAGATGAATCTGACAATGTTAAAAAGGATGGGAGAGCTTAAAAGCCTGGGGTATCCTCTCCTTCTTGGAGCATCGAGGAAATCAGTGATCGGACTGACCTTGGACCTTTCTCAGGACGAAAGGCTGGAAGGGACGCTGGCAACGACGGTGCTGGCGGTTTGCAGCGGTTTTTCCTTTGTGCGGGTGCATGACGTGAAGGAAAATCTGCGGGCTGTAAAAATGACGGAGGCGATTTTACAGTCTTAACATCAAAAAGAAAGGCGGCGGATAAAATGGCAGATAAGATTAAGATAGAGAATCTGGAGGTATTTGCCAGACATGGAGTATTTCCGGAGGAGAACAGGCTTGGACAAAAGTTTCTTGTCTCGGCAGTTCTGTACATGGATGTACGAGAAGCGGGAAAGACCGATAAGCTGGGAGCGTCGGCTGACTACGGGGAGGTCTGCCGGTTTATTGACACTTTTATGAAAGAGCATACGTATAAGCTTATTGAGCGGGCGGCGGAAAGCCTGGCGGCGGAATTGCTGACCCGTATCCCAAAGCTGGAAAAAGTGAAGGTAGAGATAGGAAAGCCGTGGGCGCCGGTAGGGCTGCCGCTTAAGACAGTTTCTGTAGAGATAGAACGGCAGTGGCACACCGCATATGTAGCGCTCGGCTCAAATATGGGAGACAGGAGGGCCTTCCTGGATGGGGCGGTCATGTCTTTAGGACGGCTCCCCCATACGAAGGTAGTGAAGGTTTCCTCCTATTACGAGACGCCGCCCTATGGAATGACGGAGCAGGCGGATTTTTTGAACGGCTGTTTAAAGCTTTTGACGCTTTTAACGCCTGAGGAGCTCTTAGACGGGCTTCTTGGAATCGAGCGGGAGGCCGGACGGGAGAGAGTGGTCCGCTGGGGGCCCCGGACATTAGATTTGGATATTATTTTTTATGACAGCCTTGTGTTGGAATCTGAGGACTTGTGCATTCCGCATGTGGAAATGCATAAGCGCAGGTTTGTCCTGGAGCCGCTCTGTGAGATTGCGCCGTATAAACGTCATCCCGTGTATGGCAGGACCGTGCGGGAAATGCTTGAGAATATAGAAAGCGCCTCAAGTGAGGGCGAGGTAAAAATACCGTAAAATGGCAAAAATATATTGACGTGGAGCGAAAATGTGATATAATCTTATGTAGTGCAGAAATATACCCGAACAGTCGTATCATGCACAATATAGGACTGGAGGGGAGGTTAGGTGTGAGACTATGTCAAATGTAATCGTTAAAGAAAACGAGACGTTAGACAGCGCTTTACGCAGATTCAAAAGAAACTGTGCGAAGGCTGGCATTCAGCAGGAGATTCGTAAAAGAGAACATTACGAGAAACCAAGTGTGAGACGTAAAAAGAAATCTGAGGCTGCTAGAAAACGTAAGTATAACTAATATGTGCATCAAACAGGGTGTCCGGCGGGACACCCTGTTTTTGTGTGCCATCTGGCCGAGAAGAGACGGTTATTCTGACAGTGAGCTTAAAAATTCCTGAATATAGGGAAGAGCCGCCCCGATGGTAATATTGTGCTTTGGCATTTTGCTGATTAAAAGGAAATCTGCGTCTTCGGCAAACGGCGTCAGCCGACGGATTTCTTCATGCAGAAACGCAAGGTCTGACTCCTTTAGATAAGGGGCCAGATAGCCGCCGAGAATAAAATCCGTATCATAAATCAGATGGAGCATGTTGATTGCCTCGGCAAGGTTTGTGAGGAAGGTATTCCAGCGTTCCAGGTAATCAGGATGCTTCTTCTTCACATGTTCAAAAAAGACATCGAGGGACTCCTGGCTGTAAAGCAATGCGTTCAAAGAGCAGAGAGTTTCCATGCATCCGTATTTTCCGCAGTAGCAGGCGGCGCCGTCAGGTTTCATACGGATATGCTCGATCGTGGAGTTGTGACCGTGTTTTCCTGTCAGTATTCGGCCCTTGGAAATGATGGCGGCGCCGAGATGTTTGCTGATGGAAAGGTAGAAAGCATCGGAAAGCTCCGGGGATACCCAAAGCTCGGCAGTGGCGGCGCTGTCCGCATCATGGAAAAACGAACAGCGGTAGGGCAGGTGACGTGTAAAGCTTTCTATGGACAGTCCGGTACATGAGAGAATTTTTCCGTAGAGAACCGTCTGATGGTCGGGAGATACAAGCCCTTGTATGGCAAAGCCGATGCCAAGAAGCTGACAGTCGGAAATTCCGAGGGAATTTTTAAATGCAAGGATTTTTTCACACACTTCTTCAAAATAAATATCTTTATATTCGTAAGTAATTTCATGGGCAATACGCCTTATCTTTTCGCCGTATAAATCCACGGCGATGATTTTCACTTCATTTTTTAGAAGCTCTACACCGATGCTGATGCGGTAATCCGGTGTGATAGAGTAGGCGGAGGCTTTCCTGCCGGCATATTCCGTATTAATCAGCCCGCTTTTTCGAATCAGTCCGTCCGCTTCTAAAGCGGCAAGATTTGCAGTGACAGTAGGGCGGCTCAAACGCAGGTCATAGGAAATATCCTGTTGGGACACGTCTTTATTTTTATATATATAATGATAAATTAAATTTCGGTTATTTTGTTTAATCTGACTCGGTGTAATACTTTTTTCCATAATGTCATTCCCTATCATAATCCTTATTTTGTAAAACCATTTAATAAAATATTATAACATAAATGCCTTTAAAAATTCTATTGGATGTTTTATATAATTTTAGTATTAAATTCTTGTAGATAATTACATATTGACGAAATGAATTTGTAGATTTATTATGTAATTACAATTTGATAAATAATTTTACAAAATTAATTAAAAGAAAGGAAAGCATTATGGGAATTATTGAAAAAATGAGACTGGATGGAAAAAAAGGATTTGTGACAGGAGCGGCGAGAGGAATCGGGAAATGTACGGCAACAGCGTTTGCAGAGGCCGGAGCGGACGTGGCAATCGTGGACTTGGACTTTGAGGAGGCGAAGAAGACGGCGGCCGAGCTTGCTGAGAAGACCGGACGGAAAGTGACGGCTATAAGGACGGACTGCACCGATAAGCAGCAGGTGGAAGAGATGGTAGCGCAGGTGGTAAAAGAGCTGGGCGGTCTTGATTTCTGTCATAGCAATGCAGGTATCTGCATCAATGCCCCGGCGGAAGAGATGACCTATGAGCAGTGGTACAAGGTCATCAATATCAATTTGAACGGAGTCTTCCTTACGGATATCGCAGCTGGAAAGTACATGTTGGAAAACGGGGGCGGTTCGATTATCAATACGGCGTCTATGTCCGCCCATATTGTCAATGTGCCGCAGCCGCAGTGCGCTTACAATGCATCTAAGGCGGGGGTGATTCAGCTGACGAAATCCCTGGCTATTGAATGGGCGAAGAGAGGAGTGAGAGTGAACAGTATCAGTCCGGGCTACATCGGTACAGAGCTTACTTTAAATTCTCCGGCTCTTGCTCCTTTGATTGAGCAGTGGAATGCGATGGCTCCTATGGGGAGAATGGGAAAACCGGAGGAACTGGGAGCCATTTGCGTATATCTTGCAGGAGATACCAGCTCCTTTACGACGGGCTCGGATTTTATCATAGACGGAGCGTTTACATGCTTTTAAGGAGAGAAAAAACAGGAAAGGAGGAAGTTGAAAATGGGGAAATGGGGAAAGCGGATCGGGTATGGAATCGGCGATTTGGGGTGTAATCTGGTGTTCAGTACGATGGCTTCGTACTTGATGGTTTTTTATACGGATGTGTTCGGGATTACGGCTGCTGCGGCAGGTACGATGATGCTTGTAACAAAGTTTATCGATGCCGTAACGGATACAGGTATGGGGCTGATCGTCGATAGGACCCACACGAAATGGGGACAGGGAAGACCATATTTTCTGTTTGGAGCCGTGCCGTTTGCGGTTTTTACATTTATGACATTTTTTATTCCGGATTTAGGAAACGGGGGAAAGCTTGTATGGGCATATGTGACATACTGTCTTTTATGTACGGCGTATACCGTGCTTAACACAATCGTGCCCAGGCTTACGTCAAACGTCCACGAACGGGATATATTGGTATCGACAAGAATGGTATGCGCCATGCTTGGCACTGCGGTAGTAATGACGATCACCTCGCCGTTAGTTTCGTTTTTCGGAAAGGGAAATCCGGCAAAGGGATACCTTTTTACCATGACGCTTTACGGAATTGCGGCAATGTGCATCTTTTTTGTTACATTTGCAAGCACGAAGGAAGTAGTGCCCC
>CAJTUQ010000126.1 GCA_910579335.1 uncultured Dorea sp.
TGAGGATAGAATGAAGCTACTAAGACGGTTGAACTACACAAAAATAGAACTTTCTTTTATGCAACAGACTTGTAACGTCATGGAAGGAGGACGACATATACTCTACGATGTGTTTATCAGCAAGACTCTTTCATTATTGGAAACGGAGATAGAAATAACGAAAGATTATTTCCGTTATCATGCAGGTGGCACCAGTATGAAAATGGAAATTCACCGGCAGGGTAATAAACGGAAATCAACACTTCGCTGGAACGGTACGGATAATGACCTGATAGAATTAGTGGCCGCATTGATGGCCGCCGGGGTTGTGGACTGCGCGGAAGGGAAGAAACTTACTGTTGTAGATGTCATCAGAGTATTCGAGGATGCTTTTAACCTGAAAATAAATGCCTTATACACCAAGCGGGGAAAGGTGTTTGATCGCTGTACGGTTTCCACTCCTTTTATTGACTCTATTCGCAAAAGCTATATCAAGATGTTGGACGAACGGCTGGCGTAAAGTTTGCACGCCAACAGCCGCCAAAAGGTGACTTGTGTGTCCGCCGTATTGCAGATTGACGGTCAAAGCGCTTTCTTTGCATCTATAAAACTTCTGTAAACAAATCAAGATTATGGGATTACTGAAAGATTGGACGACCCGCTGGATAACCCGTTTATCGGGGCGGACAGCGGAAGGGTCAGGGAGCGTGTTCATCACGCTGGACGAAAAAAATACCCCGGTGGATGTACACACGGGTGATGCCGTACCGAAAGCGTATGAGGATTATATCGGGAAGATGGTGAAGAGCTTCGACAAACGAGGCTACCTACCCGGCTGAACGATTCTAAAAGCGGATTTCGCAGATAAAGGGAAGATACCTTCCCGACGGGGAGAACTGGCAGACTGGTATTTTCATACTCTGGTTCCGGCTATCCATAGACACAAGGCAGTGACGGGAAGGCAGATTCCTTTGAGGGATGCGGCCTATACGCTGAAAACGGGGTTGAAACTGTTCAGCCGCCGGGCATCATCCACAGCACTGCAAAAAGACAAGCAATATAAAGAGTTTATCCGGCATAACGAGGCGGAAGGCTGGAACAATGAAAAACTGTCGGGCGAAAAGTGGCGAGTGTATGCCGTGGCGACGGATGAGGGCGTATTGTTCTTCTCGGACAACGAAAAGGGTATGAAAGCCCGCAACAGCTATCTGCAATATCTGGCGGATGGATTTTTCAATATGACCAAAGGGGCGGAAACATTGAAACTGTATGAGATAGAGACACCTTCCCGACAAGTGGCGGAACTGGCGGACAACTGCATCGACAAACTGGCGAAAAGCGATTTGCGCAGTGCCGATATGCAACTGCGTAAATCGAAGTTCAGCTTTACTTCTGAGAAACTGGCAGGAAAAGAAATGCTGGAAGGTGCCGTCTGCACGGACAAATACGATTTAAGACCGGATTACAGTAACTTTGACCGGTTGACGAAGGACTTCAATCTGGGTATTTCGCCACGTAATTATGACGTGGCCTCTCTGCTTTATATTTCGGAAAACGGGTATGCCGGTCATGTGACGACAGACTATTTTCATCCGTTCAGTTATGAGTATGAGTTCCGAGATTTGGCTGAAAAGTTGGGTGACAGCATCAAGGCACGGCAATCGGCGCCAATGTCGTCACATGATTTCGGCTATGCGGCCTTGCAGACGGAAGCGAAGGTAATGGCAAGGGATATTCTGCAATCGGAGTTTCATATAACGGACGGGGAATTTAAATTGGGCGGAAGTATCAACCGGATGGAAAAAACAGAAAGAATGCAAACAGCTTCTTATCAGCGTTCTAAAGAACAAAAGACAGGTAAATCATTCGATACAGCCCCCATACGGGAAGTTCCTGCGCAGAAACGGGGTAACGGTCAACGGCAGGCAAAGCATGTAGCCTCCATTACTCCGGATAAAAAGGAAAAGAAACAACTAATCATATAGAATTTATGGAAGAAAAGAAAATGCAAGCGGTGGAAAGCGGCAGTCTGTATATGACGCTGGATGCTTTTTACCGCCCCGTTTATTTAAGTATGCGGGGACAGGGAGAAGAAGGATTCTCCCGATATATCAGCAACAACGTACGGTTTCATACTGCAAGCAGGGAATTTGTACCCGACCACTGAATGTTCCGTTTCGACTTCAGAGACAAAAGTCTGATTCCCCCCATACTCGGAACGGATAATGCGAATTATCTGGAACGGCTCACGCCGGTATTGGAACGGGAAAGGATTCATCCTTCGGGTGTGGTAAGACTGCGGGATGCGGCATTCTGTGAGGAAAGGGGTATCGTACAACTGTCGTCATTGGCGGAACATACGGTCTTATTGGAGAATGATGACTACAAGCGGTTGGGGCACCGTTTCGGAATGAACGGGGACGTGATAAGGAACGGACTGGCCGTTTTTCCTACTTGTACGGCAGTAGAATACGGACAGAAGGTGTTGCTACTGGGAAAAACGGATAAAGGGGACAAGGCATTGGAAGAGTTTCTGAACGATTTGACCGGATACTTTTTCGATGGGAAACGAAAGCCGGAGGAATTGAGGTTCCATGAGGTGGCACCGTTGGATGCGGAATTTCGGGCGGAAATCGGGGATTACAAGACTGCTTCACCGGATATACTCCGATACGGGATTTGCACGAAGCGGTGCGACATGGCACCTACACTGAGAAACTTTAACCGGCTGAGAAACTTGCAACTGATGCGTGCGCCACTCTCAAAGGAGCAGGAACGGATTGTTTCGCTGCTGATTACACGACCGGATAATGCAAGGTTCCCGGAGACGGAAGTGAAAACAAGGATACCGTTTAAAAAGAAAAGACAGGGTATAAACATTTAATTCTTTAATATATGGAAAATGAACAGAACGGAACGATAAAAGGTGGCAGCGTATATATAACTGTGGACAAATTTTTCAATCCCGTACATATCAGCATGAAAGGTACGGGTGAGGTAGGTTTTCAAGAGTTCATGCAGAAGGATGTGGAAAAGGCATTGAAAAGCGAGGAAATGCCGGCTATGGGCCTGATGTATTATAATGTGCCCGATATGGGTATCGTACCTCCCTTGCAGGAAGGAAACAATGAGGATTACCTGAAAAGGCTGGAAAAGGCGATGGACGAGCATGGAATCATTTTACAGAGATACCAACGTCTGTCGGAAGTAGTGTATTGCCTGTGAAATGAAATAGACCCGTTTTCGAAGGATGAGACTTATACCCGCTGGCTCACGCCGAAAATGTGGAAAGAAATAAAGTCATCACCCGTAGCGGTGGCGGATATGTTGGATGACTTGGAACACGGGAACAAATTTTATACGGGTGTTGAAACAGACAAGGGGGTATTGCTTTTCAGCCGGGATTATAAGGGAAACCACCAATATGGAGCCTTTATGGAGGCGAATATCGAGAGGCGTTTCTTTGAGCCGGACTTTGAAGGCAAGTCGCTGACGGTATATGAGCTTCGGGGATGGCCTTCGCTGATGGCGGGGAAAATAAACCGCTGTTATGATAATTATGACAGTCTGCTACCAATGGAGAAGATTCCGGCAGATGCCTTTCTGGATAAATCGGCTTTGAAAAGTGTTACGGACAAAGAGGAGTATGATCTTTCACCCACATGGGAGAATTATGCCCGGCTGACGGATAATGAGAAGGGGCTTGGTTTAGCTCGGAGCATGGATAACTATGACCGGATGACATTGCTGTATATCATGGACAAGGGTTATCCGAGGGACGGACTGACAGACGAGTATCCGGACAATTTCAGTTTTCATGAGAAATTTGAAAGAATTGAAAACAAGCTGCTGAGTCGGGACAGATGGGATGTGTATGACGAGATGCAGGAGAAGGCGAAGAAACTGGCCGGAAAACTGTTGTATGAGCATTTTCCCGATACACGGCAGAAAGAAGATGCCATTCCAAAAATGAAGGTTGAAAAAGAAATACCGAAAAAGAGTAAAGGTAGAAAGATGTAGAATAACAAAAGACAAGTAAAAGGATGGAAGGCCCGTTGCTGCGTGGATGCAGGGACGGGCTTTTGTTTTATCAGGCCAATGCGCGCCAACGGGTGACTTTGATTTCGGCGGTTTGGAAGGTATGTAAGATGTGCCTTATTTTGCCGCATATTCAGAAACTTAAAAATGATTTTAGTATGGAACTGACGATTATTGAAACAAGCGCGTATCAAGAGCTGAGAAAGCTGGTCAGTACACTGGCCGCACAAATGGGTGACTTTCAAAAAAAGATTGCCCCGTCCGCACCGGACAAATGAATGGATGCGCAGGACGTATGTCTGGCATTGGGCATATCGAAAAGATGCCTGCAAAACTATCGGGATAACGGACTTATCCCTTACTCGAATGTAGGAGGAAAGTTCTTCTACCGGGAAGTGGATATTCAGGAGATTCTGGAAAGTGGACTAACCAAAAGAAAATAAAGGTATGGCAGAGATTATCACAAAAGATTCGGAAGAGTTTAAGGATTTGACCGGATGGATCAGGAGAACGGGAAAAGCGGTGGAGGATGCCACAGCACGAATACGCCCGACGATTGCGGATGAACATTACCTGACCGGGGACGATGTATGCGCCATGCTGCACATCTCACGGCGCACGCTGCAAACACTGAGGGATGAAAAGGCGGTGCCCTATACCTCTATTGGCGGAAAGCTGCTTTATCCCGAAAGCGGGCTATATGAAGTACTGAGAAAGAACTACAGAGATTTCAGACGGTTCAGGAAATAAAGAGAGAAAAGAAACGTCTTTCCTGCAATTGCTTGGGGAGACGTTTCTTTTTATTGTCATGTTACATGGCAAGTTTGTAAACGTGGCCGATTCTCTCACACAGTTTGTCAGTATCCTCACTGACTTTCGGGTTAATAAGTTCGGCATATATCTGGGTGGAGAGAATGGAATTATGCCCTAAAACCTTTTGCAGGGTTTCCAGTGGCATCCCTTTGAGGATGGCCAAAACAGCAAATGTGTGGCGTCCGATATGTGGGGTGACTTCAGTTCGGCAATCGCATTTCT
>CAJTUQ010000127.1 GCA_910579335.1 uncultured Dorea sp.
GCGCAGTTCGGGAACGGAATTAGAATACTCCGTCAGGATTTGTGGGAGATGATAGTATCTTTTCTCATTTCGCAGCAGAATAATATTGTAAGGATACGAAGATGCATTGACAATATCTGTCAGAGATACGGAGAAAAAAGAGTCAGTATTTGCGGCGGGGAGTATTATACATTCCCAAAACCGCACAGGCTTGAATATCTGCCGGAGGATGCGCTGAAGGAATGTAATCTTGGCTACCGCAGTAAATATGTAGTGCGGACGGCGAAAAGCATTGCTAAAGGTGAAGTGGATTTGGAAGCAATCCGGAGTCTTCCGTATGAGAAGGCCAAAAAGGAGCTTTTAAAATTGTACGGAGTGGGCGAGAAGGTTGCAGACTGCATCTGTCTGTTCGGCCTGCATCATATGCAGTCGTTCCCCGTGGATACGCACATCCTTCAGGCTCTATCGAAGCATTATAAAGAAGGGTTTCCTAAAGAGCGGTATGAAGGGTACGAAGGAATTATGCAGCAGTATATCTTTTACTGGGAGCTTAAGAACGGAAAAGAACAGAAGATGCAGTAAAACGCATGGAAAGACGGAAGGGGATGCGGCGGATGTTCCGTATATTTAAAGCAAAGGAAACAAAGCATTTGACTTATGACAAAGAAAAACAGAAGCCGGTGATACGCTGCAGTATTTGTACCGGAGAGCAGGTGGCCGGTTTTAAAGATATCCGTACGGGGAAATTTACGGATATTATGCTTATCCGAAATGAGAAGGATCTTCAGGATTTTAAAAATATGTATGGGATTACGGAAATAGGAAAGGAGTTTTGATTATGAACAGTATTTTTCACAGAACAAGTGTCAGGCAGTATAAGGACAGGCCGGTGGAAAAGGAGAAAGTAGAGCTGATGCTCAGGGCGGCTATGGCGGCTCCATCGGCGCAGAACCAGCAGCCGTGGGAGTATTATGTAGTGACCGACAGGGAGATGATTGAAAAGCTGTCAAAGAGCACGCCGTATACAGGCTGTGCAAAGGGAGCGCCTCTGGTATTTGCGGCATGTTACCGCAGGGAATGCATGCGGCCGATGTTTGCCCATATTGATATGAGCGCTTCGGTGGAGAATCTTCTGCTGGAGGCGGATGAATTGGGGCTTGGCGCAGTATGGCTGGGGATAGCCCCGAAAGAAGAGCGTATGAAGATAGTGAAGGAGATTGTGGGGATGCCGGATG
Source organism: uncultured Dorea sp. (assembly GCA_910579335.1). Taxonomy (GTDB): domain Bacteria; phylum Bacillota; class Clostridia; order Lachnospirales; family Lachnospiraceae; genus MD308. The sequence goes on from CAJTUQ010000127.1 coordinate 1,215, forward strand.
GATTGGAAGCATTTGCTCTTATTTCCTGCGGATATCCTTTGCATGAGCAGAAACAGCAGGACAGGTATGAAGAAGAGAGGGTTCATTATATCGGGAACGAATAGGGAGCTGTTTGAGTGCAGTGCGTGCTGCCGGAGCAAAAAGGGATAAAATGTACCGCTGGTACGGTCTGTACAGTCCATGCCAGCGGTATATTTTAATGTTTTACGAAGAGCCTGGCTTTTATAAATGCCGCATATTTACAGATAGCCCCGCAGGTCTTTGCACAGTTTTTCCTCGATGGATATAAGCTTTTTGCATAATCCTTTGGAAGTATTGTCCGCCTGGGAATACTGATTCAGATATTTGTTCAGTGTTTTTACACCCATGTCACAGCCGTCGGTAATCAGGTCTGCGACAGTAGCGTCGCTGTCGTCCAGTCCCATCTTCATATTTGTTTTGAGCCATGACATTCCTTTGGCCATCGGGGACGGTTCTTTGTATTCGCTCCCGTGCTGGACTAAAAGCGTATGGATTTCGTTCCCCAATGTGCGGTGTTCTGCTTTGCTCTGCTCAAGAATCTTTTTGAGCTTTGCGTCTTTTGTCTTATCTAAGATTTCGTCAATAGAGACTACGGCCATATTTGTTCCGGCGTCACATTCTTTCAGTAAGCAGATTGTATCGTTGTTTTCCATAATGTACCTCCATATAAGTTTTGTCCGTTAGTATTTCCTTTTTTGGTAAAATTATGCTGTGGCATATGAGAACGGGATTTTAAAAGGACTCTGTCAACAGCAGCCAGTTAGCTTTCCACCACCGCATAATCTGCCAGTAGCCGATGCCGCCGAGTCCGAACTCCTTTACCAGATCGAATTTTGCCTGTATACTCCTGACATCCTCAAACCAAACCTCGTGCGGTATGCCGTCTTTTGCATAATTGAAGTAAGGAGATTTAGAAACGCTGTCAAAATAGATTTCAGCGTTATTTTGGATGGCAATCTGCACGGCTTCTACATTTCCGATCGTGACTGCCACTGTCTTTCCCCGTTCAAAAGGGAGGGGCCAATCATAACCATAGTTTGGAATGCCCAGATGGATTTTTTCGGGCGGAATTTCTGTCACCGCATAATCTACGACCCGCCGCACCATGTTGAGAGGGGCGACCGCCATATTCGGACCGTACTTGTAGCCCCATTCATAGGTCATAAGAAAAACATTGTCAGCAATTGCGCCAAGTGCGGGGTAGTCTTTTCCTTCATACAAAAGTCCCGGCTGGCCTGCGGAGGTTTTAGGAGCCAGGGCGACGGATACGGTGAGGCCGTAAAGGTGCAGCGTATCCGCAAGGTCCCTTACAAAGGCAGTAAATAAATCCCGGTCGGCGGCCTGTATATACTCAAAATCCACGTCAATTCCAGCGAAGCCTTTGGTGCGCAGCGTGTTAAGAAGCTGCTGAATCAGATTGTTTTTATAGGAGTCATTTCGCACGACGGAGGAAATAAGATTATTATTGAATTGGCCGGAGGCATCGAGCGGGGTGAGCGTCAGGACGGGCCGCGCGTCTGCCTGCCAGGATGCCGATATCATTGGGGCGTCGTCAAGAGGCGGGGAAACAAGATTGCCTTCCATGTCAAAACCGTAGGAGAAGATAAAAAGCTCTGTGAGATAGGGCAGCGTCTGTGCAAGAACCCAAGGGCTGATATAGGTGTAGGCATATCCGCCTGTCTGTATGGAAGGTTTTTGGGAAGAGAGGGGAGTATCGGATATAAAAAGCGCCTGTCCGACGGCAAGTGCATAAGGATAGACCAGCTGGTTGGCGTCTATAATTGAATATGCGGATACGTGGAAAGCTTCGGCAATCGTATCTACCGTATCGCCGGATGATACAACATAAATGGACATAGAGGAACCTCAAAGGGTTTTTTATAAATGTATGCAGGATATTTTGCATTATTCGCAGGCGGTGGCCGTTAAGCCTTATGCAGACAAGGGGGCTGTCCGTGCCATGATATTTTTTCCTTGACCCCTCTTTTGGCCGCATGGTAAAGTAGAAGCAGTATATGTGCTGTCTGTATTCAGTACAATTTATACGGAAAGATGAGAATTTGGAGATTCAGGGGGAAAAAGAAATGAAAAAAAGTAATCCGATAGCATTGCTGCCAATCGGCGTGTTTTTAGTTCTGTATCTGGGACTTGGCATTTTGTTTGAGTATGTGTTGAAAATACCGATGGGATTTTATAATATTCCAATCGTAGTTGCGTTTCTGGCGGCGATTTTGGTAGCATGCCTGCAGAATCGGGGAGTAAAGTTTGATGACAAGCTGGAGATTATGGCACAAGGGATGGCGGATAAGAATATTGTGACCATGCTTCTGATATTCTTGACGGCAGGCGCATTTGTAGGAGTCGTCGGAAGAAGCAGCGCAGAAAGTGTTGCATATTTTATGCTTTCGCTCATACCGGCGCAGTTTGCGGTAGCGGTACTGTTTGTTGTAGCATGTTTTGTATCTACGGCAATGGGAACCTCTGTAGGGACGATTACCCTCATTACCCCGATTGCGGTGACAGTGGCGCAGGCGTCCGGATTCAGCCTTCCGCTCTGCATTGGTTCGGTTATGGGAGGAGCGATGTTCGGAGACAATCTTTCCTTTATATCCGACACGACGATTGCCGCCTGCAACGGCCAGGGCTGTGCGATGAAGGACAAGTTCCGGGAAAATTTCGGGATTGCATTTCCGGCGGCGGCCGTCACGCTGGTTTTGATTCTTGTGCTGTCTCTGCGTACGGATTTAAGCGGTGCGGTGGCGAAAGATTACAATCTGATACAGATTATACCTTACGTACTTGTGCTGATAGGAGGAATCGCAGGCATTAATGTATTTGTCGTGCTGTTGATTGGCATAGCGTCCGGTTCGGCGATTATGCTTGCCACAGGGCAGATGGTTCCTACAGACTTACTTGCGAATATGGGATCCGGGGTGTCCGGGATGTTTGAGACTTGTATGGTGGCAGTCCTTGTAGCGGCAATGTGCGCTTTAATCCGCGAGTACGGAGGATTTGAAGCGCTGCTTTCGGCAATCAGGCGGATATTTAAAGGAAAAAAGGGCGGTCAGCTTGGCATGGGGCTTCTTGTGTGCGCTATGGATATTGCGACGGCAAATAATACAGTGGCAATTGTTATGGCGAATCCGATTGCGAAGGAGATGGCGCAGGAGTACGGCGTCACTTCGAAAAAGACGGCGTCTCTTTTGGATACGTTTTCCTGTATATCACAGGGAGCGATTCCTTACGGCGCCCAGATGCTGGTGGCAATCTCAGCGGCCAGCGAGCTCGGCTTTGAGGTGACGGCGTTTCATATTATTCCGAACCTTTTTTATCCGGGGATGCTGCTTATCAGTTCGTTGGTATTCATTTTCCTGGTTCCGCAGAAAACTTATGATGGTTCAGATAAGTAATGATGTATCTCCGGTGTAAGGCATAGTCAATGAGGTTGACTTAACTGCCGGATGATGTTAGAATGGACTTCATCAAATAAAAGCGTTAAAGGGGTAAAGCAAATGCCGATTACAGAGATTTTAGAGGAAAACTGCAGGAAATTCGGAGAAGATATCTGCCTTGTAGAAATTAATCCGCAGATGCCGGAAGACCGGCGGATCACCTGGAAAGAATATGAATTGATGGAACCTACTTCTCCGGCTTATTACCGCAGGGAGATTACTTGGAACGTGTTTAATGAAAAGGCGAACCGTTT
>CAJTUQ010000128.1 GCA_910579335.1 uncultured Dorea sp.
AATGTAGACAGCAACCTGTTGATGCTTCCTGACATTCAGTCTTTAAATTATCTGATGGATAGGCTGGTGACTCCGTATGAATAAAGAAATCAAAGTTGGAATAGCAGATATGAAGATTGCAAGAAGAGAGGGAGTGCTGATTACGTATGCGCTCGGCTCTTGTATTGGTATCAGCCTGTATGACCCGGCAATTAAACTCGCTGCGCTGCTTCATATTATGCTGCCGGAGGCCGGCAGCATATCCGACATGAATGTCTTAAAATTCGCAGATACGGGAATACAGGAAATGCTGCGTAAGATGGCGGCTTTTGGAGGTGTCAAAAGACGTTATCAGTGTAAAATCGCAGGCGGTGCCAAGATGTTTGATATGAAAGGTACCGGAGGAATCGGTAATATTGGGGAGAGAAACATCCGAAGCGTGGAAGCAATTATGAGAGCGGAGCAGATTAGGATTCTGAATAAGGACGTAGGCCTTAACTATGCCAGGACAATGTTGATTGACGCGGCGGACGGGACTGTCAGGATTCGTACCGCAGGCCGTTCCGAAATCATTCTTTAAGGCTTTCGCTGTTTAGAAATGAAGGATTTCTGCCGATATTAACTATAGGACTATATATAAGAGAAGGGATGGCATATTATGGCGAATACAGAGATACTTTTGGAATCTGGAACGAATGAAATAGAAATCATGGAATTTATGATTTATGGCGAATTATACGGTATTAATGTGGCAAAGGTAAAGGAGATTATGATGTCGGATAAAGTAAAGCCGATGCCGCATGCCCATTCATCGGTGGAAGGGATTTTTAAGCCGCGTGATACCATGCTTACAGTCGTGGACCTGCCGTTTTATCTTACGGGGCAGCCGACGGAGAGACAGCCGCGCGATTTGTTTGTAATTACAAATTTTAATAAGATGAACATAGCGTTCCGCGTCCAGTCTGTTGTAGGCATCCAGAGGATTTCGTGGAACGACATCCAGAAGCCGGATAAGACGTTGAATAAAGGCGAGGAAGGCGTTGCGACAGGAATTGCCCAGTGCGGCGGAGAGCTTGTCACAATACTGGATTTTGAAAAAATCGTGGCTGAAATCGCTCCGGAGACCAGTATCCAGCTGGGTGAGATAGACGCTCTCGGACAGCGCAAAAAAAGCGAAGACCGGATTATATGCGTAGAGGATTCAATCCTGTTGGCGAAGCTTATCGAGCGGGCGCTTCACCAGGCGGGGTATGTGAATCTTGTACAGTTCAACAACGGTCAGGAAGCGTGGAATTACTTGAATGCCATCAAGGAGTCTGAGACGGATGAGCTGCGGGAGAAGGCGGCGCTTATTATTACAGATATCGAGATGCCGAAAATGGACGGCCACAGGCTTACCAAGCTTGTAAAGTCGGATAGTAACTTGAAACAGATTCCTCTTATTATCTTTTCCTCTCTGATTAGTCCGGAGATGGAGATAAAGGGTAAGGAAATCGGAGCGGACGAACAGCTTTCAAAACCGGAAATCGGTCATCTTGTAACTGTTATGGACGAATTGTTGACTAGGTGGGATGCGTAATGGATAGATGTGTAGTAAGACAGGCAATTAAAGAAAAACAAACTGGAAAGATTATCGGTTATGAACTGGTATTCCAGGGCGGAAAAGACAGCATGTACAACAGCAGCGAGGCATCTGCGGCAGATACGATTTCTGACTTTTTGGTTGCGAACAGTGCGAAAATCATCAATGACGGACTGATGTTTGTAACCTTTACGCCGTCTTTGCTGCTTCGGAATACTCCGAAGATGTTTGGGAAAGATAAGGTTATCATCCAAATTGAGGACACGGTTATCATCCATCCGCTGGCGATGCCTCTGATTAAGAAATACTGTGAGGCGGGATATCGGTTTGCAATCAATGATTTTCAGTTTACCCCGAAGTATTTTAGTATGCTGGATTATGCGGCATATATCCGTATCAACATGACCGGATATGAGGACAATCCGCAGAAGCAGCGGACGGTGATGAATATTATCGAGATGGCGAAAGGTTTTGGAAGACAGTGCATCGCTACCGAGATTAATACAAAAGAGCAGTATGAAGCGGCAATGAAGCTTGATATTGATTATCTGGAAGGAAACTATATGGCAAATACGATGGTTTCCAAAGTTGACAAGGTAGAATACATGCAGGGGAATTTCTTCCAGCTTGTAATCGCAGTGTCCAAGGATGAGCCGGACTTTGTTGAAGTAGAGGAGATAATAAGCCGTGACGCCGGACTTACATATGCATTGCTGAGACTTGTCAATTCCGCTTATTTCGCACTCCGTACGAGGACGGCGTCGATTCGGCAGGCATTGATTACGCTGGGAATCGGACAGCTCAGGCACTGGGTGTATATGTTAAGCTTTGACCAAGATAAGAGCGAAGGCTCGGAAGAGATTTTGAAAATATCCTTCCTCAGGGCCAAGTTGGCTTCCGAGCTTGTAAAGAGAGCGCCGGAATGCAAGATTTCCTCCAATGACGCTTATATGATGGGAATGTTTTCAACGTTAGATTTTATGGTTGATGCACCTTTGTCGGAATTGCTTGAAGAGATTCCGGTTGCGGAGGAGATAAAGTTAGCGCTGCTTGACGGAAGCGGGCCGGCAGGTGCGCTCCAGAAGCTGGTCATTGCATATGAGAAGGCGGACTGGAAAGCAAGTAAAACCTATGCGGAGGAGCTTGGGATTTCCAGCTCAGGGCTTGCGCAGATTTATGTTGACTGCGCAGAAGAGGTCAACGGAATCTGGCACAGCTTGATGACGGATATGGAGCGTCCGCAGAAGGAAGTAGAAAAATTAGAAAACGAAGCGTTATAGAAGAATATAACTTGGATAAGCTGGCAAAGGCGTTGTGTCCTTGGTCAGCTTATGTCATAAATGGAGGAGTAAGAAAGTGGCACATACAATTGTTTTGACAAACCAGAAAGGCGGAGTCGGCAAGACGACCACGTCTGCCGCACTTGCGGCCGGTCTGGCGAGAAAGGGATATAAGGTACTGGCTGTGGACATGGACCCGCAGGGGAATCTTGGTTTCAGCCTTGGGGTTGATATTGATAAAGGGCCGACAATCTATGAAGGACTTAAAGGAGATGCCACTGTCTATGAGATTATCCGCCGTATTAGTGACATTGACATTATTCAATCTAATATCCTTTTGAGTAGTGCAGAAGCTTCCCTTAAGTGTGAAAACAGGGAATTGCTGCTGAAAAGGTTTTTGGAGCCCGTGGAGAGGTTATATGATTTTATTGTAATAGATACGCCGCCGGCCTTTAATATCCTGACATTAAACGGATACAGTGCAGCAAATTATCTTGTCATTCCGATGTCTGCGGAGATATTAAGCCTTGTCGGCCTTGTACAATTAAAGGAAACCTATGAGACGGTCCGTCAGTCGGTAAATCCAAAGCTTAAGATTATGGGAATCATTCTGACAAAATATGAAAAGAGACGCAAGCTTTCCCATGACGTGCAGGAGATGGCGGGGACGGTTGCGCAGCAGCTTGGCACGTCGGTTTTCGAAACAGTGATACGCAGCGGTGTGGCGGCAGCGGAAGCGCCTGCGCATGGCATGAATATATTTGAGTATTCGCCAAGGTCAGCGCCTTCAAAAGATTATGGGGCATTTATAGACGAGATTCTGCGGATGGTTGAGGAGGATGAAAAGAATGGCAAGAAAAACGAATAAGACAGATCATGTATTGGGATTGTTGGCAGGAAAGAATGAAGAGCAGGCAGGTGCGGCGGAAAAAAGAGAGGAAGCCGCAGCGAGTAAGGAAGAGTCCGGTAAGACGGCAGGATCAAACGTACAGGTAGTCGCCAGACAGGAGGAAGACGATGCGATTGCCGATACCGTAAAGCATCTTCTTGAAGAAGAACTGGATGAGGAAGAAGGCGGCGCGGCGGAAATACCGGAGATTCTCATAGACGAGGCGGAAGAAGCACAGGCCCTTAAGGAGGCCGAGGAGGAAGCGAAAAGGCTTGCCGAGGAAGAAGCGAAAGCTGCCGAAGAAGAGCTGAGAAGGAAAGCTGCCGAAGAGCTTAAAAAAGCGGAAGAAATAAGGAAAGCTGCCGAAGAAGAGCTTAGGAAAGCGGAGGAAGCAAGGCAAGCCGCAGAGGAGGCAAGAATGTCGGCGGAGGAAGAAGCGCTTAAGCGGGCAGAAGAAGAAGCGCTGAGGGCCGCAGAGGAGAAGGGAAAGGATGAGAAGGGCGAGTATGTATTTTTAAATGTTATGGAGACATTGGTACGCGAAAAGGTAGACATTTATATGAACCAGTTTGCGACCTGCCAATGTTCCAGATGCAGAGCCGACATTACCGCGCTTGCTTTAACAAGCCTGCCTTCCAAATATGTCGTTGTGAGCAGGAACGCGGCGACACCTCTTATGAATTTTTATTCACAGCGGTATGCCGGGGCGATAACGGTGGAGATTACAAAAGCTTGTACGAAGGTAAAGGAGCATCCGCATCACGGAAGAAACTAATTTCCGGGAATAAAGAATTAATTTATTATATTTTGTGCCGATATTCAATTTAGACAGATAAAATATGGTTTATTTCATAGATTCTTAAATTGGAATAGATAGAGAAGGAGTGATATTATGGCATCAGTATCAGGTACAAATAATTCCTATACGAGTCTTTCATCGCAGATTAGAGGATACGGCGGACTTGCCAGCGGACTTGACAGAGATACGATGATTGAACAGATGACTGCCGGTACGCGCAGCAAGATTGCAAAGCAGGGGCAGCAGAAGACGAAGCTGGAGTGGCAGCAGACGGCTATGAGAGACATTACGAGTAAGATTTATAATTTTACCTCAAGCTACACTTCCTATTCGTCCAATAACAATCTGCTTTCTTCCAGCTTATTTTCAAGAAACCATGTTACGGCGGCCGGGGAAAAC
>CAJTUQ010000129.1:0-369 GCA_910579335.1 uncultured Dorea sp.
GCCTGACGAAGCACCTTTTCCGGAAATTCCACCGGAAGGTCGTACCCTTTAACAATAGACATAATATCTGTCCCCGAATCATTTACATGGCCTATAATCTCTAAGATCCGTCCCTCCGGCTTCTTTCCCTCTCCTCCGTAGGAAGTCAGCCCGGCTACAACCTTATGCCCCGTAACCGCCCCTTTTGATTTTTCCGACGGAATAAAAATGTCCTTCTGAAGCTTTTGGCTGTCCGGAATGACGAATCCGTAATTTTTCCCCGGAGTACTCTGATAAAAGCCTACGACTTTCGTAATGCCTCTTGCAAGAATCTTTACAATCTTCCCCTCATTCTTTTTCCCCGCATTCTCTTTTATAATAGTGTATTCA
>CAJTUQ010000129.1:411-4911 GCA_910579335.1 uncultured Dorea sp.
CGTATATTCTTCTCCGATAAACACGTCCTGCTGTCCTTCTGCTTCCACAAACCCAAAGCCTCTTGCATTTGCACGGTAAATCCCTGTATGCCTTTTCGCCTCTCCTTTACAGTATTTTCCCCGCTTGGAAAGAGATATTTTCCCTTCCTCCTCAAGCTTTCCAAGCACCTTCCGAAGCTCGTCTTTCTCTTCTTTCGGAACCTGCAGCAAAATGGCAAGCTCTTTAAATTTCATGGGAGTATACAGATCATCACTAATAAAATCATATATCATCTTTTTCCTTTTTTCAAACGTCTTATCCATCCCGCGCACCGTTCCTTTCTATATGTAAAAAGAGACACTCCTCATTACAGGAGTGTCCCATCATGCCTACATTGATACTGTCCTCTAAAGAACCGTTCACATAAAGCCCCTAAGCAAAAACCTTTAAATTCAACACTGCTGCCAGTACAATAAACAGAATCGCAAGGAACTTCGTAGATTTTACCAGTGCGCCCTCCATCGAACGGCCTTTATTCTGTCCCCAGTAGGTATCCGCCATACCACTGATAGAACCAAGCCCTGCGGACTTCCCCTCCTGCATCAGCACGATTGCAGTCAATGCGATACAGTCTATTGCAAATATAATCATTAATACCGTTTTTAATATCTCCATAATCTCCCACCTCCTGCGGATAAACCATAAATATAGTAACACAGGCTGCAAAAGTTTACAAGCACTTTTTTATATCCTCTCCGGCATTCTCTCCGTCTCCAAAACAGCTAATCGGCTCTTCTTTTCTGCTCATTAAAAGGATTCGTATATTCTGCCGCATCGCCAAGCTCATCCTCTATCCTAAGAAGCCGGTTGTACTTTTCTACGCGTTCGCCGCGGCACGGCGCCCCGGTCTTTATCTGCCCCGCATTAAACGCTACTGCTATATCCGCTATTATCGAATCAACGGTCTCCCCTGAGCGATGTGATATAACTGCACGGTAACCCGCATTTTTCGCCATCTCTACTGCGTCAAACGCCTCCGTAAGAGTCCCTATCTGATTTACCTTTACAAGAATAGCATTGGCTGCCTCTCTTTCAATCCCTTTCTTCAACCTCTGGGTATTCGTCACGAATAAATCATCCCCTACAAGCTGCGTGCGTAAGCCTGACCTTGTAGTCAGAAGTTCCCATCCGTCCCAGTCTTCCTCATCCAGCGGATCTTCTAATGACACAATTGGAAATTCTTCAATCAATTCTTCATAATAATCAATCAGCTCCTCGGCGGATCTTATCACCTTATGCCCGTGCATCTTCGCTTCGCCCTCGAAAACATATTTTTTAAAATGTTTATCATACAGTTCTGAAGCTGCGGCGTCCAATGCGAGGCTGATATCTTTTCCCGGACAGTAGCCTGCCTTCTCAATAGCTTCCACCATTATGCGAAGTGTCTCCCTTGCATCCGGAAGATTCGGCGCAAATCCGCCCTCGTCACCCACTGCGGTACTAAGCCCCGCATCCTTTAAAATCTCCTTTAGCGTGTGGTATACTTCAGCGCACATCCGAAGCCCTTCTTTAAAACAGCACGCGCCTACGGGCATAATCATAAATTCCTGAATATCAATCGTATTGTCCGCATGTCTGCCGCCGTTCATAATATTCATCATCGGCACAGGCAGACGCTTTGCATTCGTACCCCCAAGATATGCATAAAGCGGCATCCCTAAAGCGATGGCCGCCGCCCGCGCCGCCGCCATAGACACCCCCAGCAGGGCATTGGCCCCAAGATTGGACTTGTTGTCCGTCCCGTCAAGTTTTCTTAGCACACCGTCCAGCGCTGCCTGTCCGAACACATTCATCCCCGTAATTTCCGGCGCAATCTTTGCATTTATATGGTCCACCGCATGCGATACCCCAAGTCCCCTGTATCTTTTCTCCCCATCCCGAAGTTCTACTGCCTCAAACTGGCCTGTAGAGGCTCCGGACGGAACTCCCGCCCGCCCGATCGAATCATCTCCTGCAAGTACCTCGACCTCTATCGTGGGATTTCCGCGGGAATCTAAAATGTCTCGTGCGTAAACGTCCTTAATCGGCAAATATTTGTACATAGCTCTACTTCCTCCTTACGAGAAAATAGTATTTCCTAAAACGGCAAACCAAATTCATCAATATTCTTGATTTTCTTCATTCATCTTCCATTCTTCAGTTGACGAAAAAAAAGGAGAGCGTTACAATCTCAATGGTCATCTGACCTTATTAAAAAAAATTATAATATATCGGGGAATGTATTATGAAAACACGAACGAAAAATTTCATATTGTTAACTGTAAGCACACTTTTGAGTGCTGTTGGTATTTACTTTTTCAAGTTTGCCAACAACTTTACCTTTGGGGGAATCACAGGTCTTGCCGTACTTATTGCAAAAACAGGAGTTATCTCTGCCAGCGACTTCTCGTTTGTCGCAAATATTCTTCTTTTGATTATCGGCTGGATAATTCTTGGGAAAAAATTTGCGGCAAAGACAGCATACTGCACGATTCTTTTATCTGTTACCCTCTCGGCACTGGAGCGAATTTATCCTATGAGCCATCCTCTTACGAGCGAACCGCTCTTAGAGCTGATGTTTGCTATTTCTCTTCCGGCGCTCGGCTCAGCCATTTTATTTAACATCGGTTCTTCCAGTGGAGGTACAGATGTTATTGCCATGATTTTAAAAAAATATACAAGCGTGGATATAGGGAAAGCCCTGCTTCTTTCCGATGTGCTTATCACACTGTCCGGATGCTTTGTATTTGATATACAAAACGGACTTTATTCTTTTCTTGGACTTGCGCTGCGTTCCTTTATGATTGACGGGTTTATCGAAAGCCTGAACCTGTCCAAATACTTCAATGTGGTCTGCACGTCCCCGCAGCCGATTTGTGATTTCATCAAGGAATCTCTGCATCGGAGCGCTACTATTGTAAATGCGAAAGGAGCGTTTTCAGGAGATGATAAATTCATTATCTTTACTGTCCTGAACCGCATGGAAGCAATCCGGCTGCGAAACTTCATTAAAGAAAATTCTCCCGATGCGTTCCTGCTTATTTCGAATACAAGCGAGATTATCGGAAAAGGATTCCATTCCATTTAAATGTCTTAAAATGAATGAAAAAGGATTCGGATTACTGGTCTTAACATACCAGCATCCCGAATCCTTTTCATATGAATCATCTTTTTTATCCTATTACCAATCCCTCCGAGCGGATAACGTCTACCACCTGGTTAACATATTTCTCGCACAGTTCGTCAGTTGAAGCCTCCACCATCACTCGGATAACCGGCTCTGTTCCGCTTTCCCTTACGAGGATGCGCCCGTCGTCGCCAAGTGCCTCTGCTACATCATTCACCGCTTTTGTCACCTCTGCATTCTCCCGTGCGGTCTTTTTATCCGCCACACGGACGTTTTTAAGCAGCTGCGGATAAATCTTCACATCCTCGGATAACTTAGAAAGACTCTGCTTCTTTTCAAGCATAACCTCCATAAGCATCAGAGATGTCAAAATGCCGTCACCCGTCGTCGCATGCTTACTGAAAATAATGTGCCCTGACTGCTCACCGCCTAAAGAAAAGTTGTTGCGGACCATATTTTCATATACATACTTGTCGCCTACGGCAGTTTTCTCATACTTCAGGCCTATTTTATCACATGCCTTATATAAACCGAGATTCGACATAATCGTTGTAACAATTGTGTCCCCGTTCAGACGTCCGTTCTCTTTCAGATACTTGCCGCAGATATATAATACTAAATCTCCGTCTACGATGTTTCCGTTCTCGTCCACCGCAATACAGCGGTCTGCATCTCCGTCATAAGCAAAGCCCGCATCGAGCTTTTTCTCCTTCACGTATTTCTTTAGAACCTCAATATGGGTAGAACCGCAGTTTTGATTAATATTGGTACCATCCGGTTCACAGTTGATAACGTATGTCTTTGCGCCCAGCGCATCATATACCGCTTTCGCTATTGTAAAGGCACTTCCGTTTGAACAGTCAAGCCCTATCCTTTTATCCTCGAAAGAGCGGGTCGCAAGAGATATCAGATAACCGATATAACGGTTCCTGCCCGCTACGTAATCCACCGTACGTCCGATTTTTTCTCTTGTGGCAAGCGGAATCTCCGGAATCTTTCCGTCAATATACTCTTCAATCTTTTCTTCTACCTCCGCCTCTATCTTATGGCCCTTTCCGTTAATAACCTTAATCCCATTGTCATAATACGGATTATGGCTTGCAGAAATCATAATACCGCAGTCAAAGTTTTCAGTTCTCGTCACATAGGAAACGCTTGGCGTCGTCGTCACGTGCAGAAGATAAGCATTGGCTCCCGATGCAGTAAGCCCTGCCGCTAACGCATATTCAAACATATAGCTGCTTCTTCTCGTATCTTTTCCTATTACGATTCTCGCTTTGTGCTCCTGCCCGTAATACCATCCGAGATATCTACCAACCTTAAACGCATGTTCTACAGTCAAAACTTCATTGGC
>CAJTUQ010000130.1:0-1889 GCA_910579335.1 uncultured Dorea sp.
AGGGTGGATTGGATGAACCAGCACAGCGTGCTTCCGGATTATTTCAGGAAACAGTTTTATGAGACAGGAAATCTGTTTCCGGAATTTGCAGCTAATTTAGGAGGGGGACAGAACATCTATAATTTTTCTTATTATGGTTTGTACAGCCCTATCGTCCTGGTTTCATATCTGCTGCCGTTTGTAAAAATGTCTGATTATATGATGGCGGCCCAGCTTGTAAGTCTTGCGGCGTCCGTAGTCCTGCTGTACGTATGGCTTGTGCGCCGAGGGTTTATAAGGAGCATTTGTTTTTTTACAGCGCTTGTTTTTCTGCTGTCCGGGCCGATGGTATTTCATTCCCATAACCAGATTATGTTTGTAAATTATATACCGTTTTTATGTATGGCGTTCTTGGGAGCCGAGCGGTATTTTGAAAAAGGCAGGGCAGGTCTGCTTACAGCCAGCGTGTTCCTTATGATTATGACAAGCTTTTACTTTAGTATCGGAGGGATGGCGGTGCTTGGGCTGTACGGGCTGCACCGGTATGTGGAAAAGTGCGGGAGATGGCAGGATGCGTCCGGTAAACGACGATTTTTGGCAAAGGAAGCGTTTGGGTATTGCGCAGCCTTTTTAACTGCGGTGCTCATGGCGGCGGTTCTCCTCGTTCCGACGGCAGCTGCCCTGACTGGCAGGGGAGACGGCAGGGGCGTCCGGGAAGTGGATGCGCGATCCCTTTTCGTGCCGGGGATTTCTTTTGGACGATTTTTTTATTCCCCTTATGGCATCGGGCTTACGACGTTCATGTTTACCGTGATTACGGCTATGGCGTTTTCCAGAACATGGAAGGATCGCATACTGGCATGGGGCTGTGCAATCGTATTTACCGTGCCTGTATTTACGTATTTGCTGAATGGCGGCCTGTATGTGAGAAATAAGGTAATGATTCCTTTCCTGCCGCTATTGTGTTATATGACTGCCTGTTATATGAAACGGCTGGCTGAGGCGGCGCAAAAAAGGGATAAAGCCTCGCTTTTTTACGGAGCGGTTCCTTACGTGTCCACTTTGTGCATCCTGTGCCTTTGTTTTATAAAAAATGGCGGGGGGCAGGGCGGAAAATATCTCATTATGGACAGCATATTGATGCTGCTGTGTTACGGGGTGTTTTGTGTCAGAGGAAATGTGCTCGTTTTGCTGTCTGTGCCTCTCCTTCTGCTTGCGTTGTCCGGAAGTAACTACAATCTTCAAGACAAAAGGCAGGTGACAAAACAATTTTATGAAAAGATAACAGGGGAGGATGCGGCTGCGGCGCTTAAGAAGGCGGTGGATTCGGAGAAAGTGTTTTACCGGGCGGAGCAGCTTGGGTCAGAGGAGGAAGATGCGGCAAATATGAACCGGGTCTGGGATATGGGGCAGTATGTGTCTACGGTCTATTCGTCATTGTATAATAAAGATTATTTAAAATTCAGGAAAGGATTCGGCGCAGAGCAGCCCTTTAGGAACTGTTTGATGCAGCCTGCGGTACACAATCCGGTGTACCAGAGATTTATGGGTGTAAAATATCTGTCCTGTGATAAGAAACTGTATGAGAACCGGGCGGCGTCCCCGGCAGCTTATGCGACAAATAAAGTCATGGGGGAGGGAGAGTATAAAAAGCTTGTATTCCCTGAAAATCAATTGTCGCTGCTTCACTATGCAGTGGTTGGGAAAGGGAGGGAAAATGGACAGGGAAACAGCGGTGGTTTTGGCGTTCATAACAAACAGGCCGGATGTGAAAGTCTTGTCCATGTTCCGGTTTCCCTGCCAAAGGAGATAAACTCCGGAAAAAAGAAGACCTATAGTATCGACATTTCCAAAGTGGAGAGGGGTACAAAACGGAACCTTAAAGCAGACGGCTGCGGGACACAGGAGGT
>CAJTUQ010000130.1:1899-2158 GCA_910579335.1 uncultured Dorea sp.
CGGCCTGCTAAAGACGCTGCCATATGGCTGGAAGGACAGAAGAATAAACTGTCGTCCAGAACACACATCTATTACAATGAAAATACGGTATTCACCTATGCGGTTTTGCTAGAGCAACAGCAGCGTCAGGCAGAACTGGTTTTTGGGGAAGGGCATTATAAAATTTCGGATGTGCAGTGTTTTCTGGGAGAGCTGCCTTCACAAAGAGATACGGAAAGCCTCTATCAGTCGAAGCTGATACTGGATAAAAAAAGGACGT
>CAJTUQ010000130.1:2169-4889 GCA_910579335.1 uncultured Dorea sp.
GCGGGGGATATCGCCGTTCAAAACGATGGATATTTTATTACGACCATTCCGTATGATAAAAATTTTAAAATCATTATAGACGGAAAAAGCGCCGGCATTGAAAAGGTGAACACTGCATTTTTAGGATGCAGGATAGAAAGAGGAGAGCATAAGGTGTCTATCGTTTACCATGCGCCGGGAACAAAGGCGGGGAAAGCGGTATCCGCGACAGGGATGCTTCTGTTTTTATTTGAAGTTATGCTGTCACATAAATTTTTCGTGACGGCGCATCAGGAACATGATAGAATAAAGCGTGCAAAAAACAAATAGCAGAGAGGATACAGAGTTTATGAAACAGAAGATACAGGAGTATTTTGTTTATTTTATGCTTTATTCTATCATTGGATGGGTTTATGAGGTGTTTCTGGAGGTTGTCGTGTACCGGTGGGGATTTTCCAACAGAGGAGTGCTGTTTGGGCCTTACTGCGTGATTTATGGGACGGGAGCGTTGCTTCTGATTTTTTCTTTAGGAAGGCTGATGGAAAAAAGGATATATATAGGGAGGCTCTTTGTGACTCCCGTGCTTGTCTTTTTCGGGATTATCGCCATTGCGACCGGTGTGGAATTAATTGGAAGCTACATCATGGAATGGGCCTTGGGGGGATGGGCGTGGGATTACCGCAGATTTGCGTTTAACTTTCAGGGGCGTATCGCCCTTAATCCGAGCGTCCGTTTTGGAATCGGAGGCATGGTGTTCCTATATGTCTTGCAGCCGTTGTTCGTTAAGCTGAAAAACGGGATGTCCCCGAAAGCATTTAGGAGAATGGCGGGGGTGCTAACAGTGCTGGTTGCGGCGGATGTTGCTGCGCTGGCTGCAAGGAGCTTTTTATAATGCCGCAAAGTTAAAAAACTGCTTGTGTCCGGGCGGTTGTTGTGTTATTTTAAATTTATCAGGCCTGCCGGCGACTCTGCCGGCAGCATCTGCCGAAAAGCATCGGAAGCCGAAAGGCGTTCTTGTTTATCATGGCTTTTAGTCAAAGCGAAGATTCACTTTATGATGAAAATTGAAAAAGGGGGGAAGCGTATGGCAGAGAAAATCATTTGTGTATTTTTAATGCAATTTTCTATTGACATTTAAAAATAATTATAATACTATATTAACCATACAGCGAACATTCGTTCGGAATCAGAAGGAGAATGAACTATGGCAGGTAATGAAAATAAGCAGAAGGCATTAGAAGCAGCGATTGCTAAGCTGGAAAAAGATTTTGGAAAGGGTACGGTTATGAAGCTTGGCGACCCGGCGGCGCAGGTTGCCGTCGAGACAGTCCCGACAGGGTGTCTTAGCCTGGATATAGCGCTGGGCATGGGCGGCGTGCCGAAGGGAAGGGTGGTAGAGATTTACGGGCCGGAATCCAGCGGTAAGACGACGGTAGCTTTACATATGATTTCGGAGGTTCAAAAGCAGGGGGGTATCGCAGGATTTATTGATGCGGAGCATGCGCTCGACCCGGTGTACGCGGGGAATATCGGTGTGGATATTGACGAGCTTTATATTTCGCAGCCCGACAGCGGCGACCAGGCTCTGGAGATTGCCGAGACGATGGTGCGCTCCGGCGCTATGGATATTGTTGTTATTGATTCGGTGGCGGCGCTTGTCCCCCGTCAGGAGATAGAGGGAGATATGGGCGATTCCCATGTCGGCCTTCAGGCAAGGCTTATGTCGCAGGCGCTTAGAAAATTAACGCCGGTTATCAGTAAATCGAACTGCATCGTTATCTTTATCAACCAGCTCAGGGAAAAAGTGGGCGTGATGTTCGGCAACCCGGAGACGACGACGGGAGGAAGGGCGCTGAAATTTTATGCGTCTGTCCGCATGGATGTGAGAAAAATTGAGACATTGAAGCAGAGCGGCGAGATGATTGGAAACCGCACAAGAATTAAAATTGTGAAAAATAAGATTGCGCCCCCGTTTAAGGAGGCGGAGTTTGACATTATGTTCGGCAGGGGGATTTCCAAGGAAGGGGATATTCTTGACTTGGCCGTGAATCTGAATCTTGTAAATAAGAGCGGCGCATGGTTTTCCTATAACGGCGATAAGATTGGGCAGGGACGTGAGAATGCGAAGAACTATCTTGTGGAGCATCCGGAGGCTATGGCGGAGCTGGATAAGAAAATCCGCGCACACTACCGGTTTGACGGCGGTTCGGAGGAAGAGAACGCAGACGGCGCAGCGCAAAAAGCTCCGGAAAAGACGGAGAATGTCAAGGAGCCGGCAAAGCCGGCCAGAAAAAGGACGGTAAAAGAGGATTAGAAATTGGAGAGCGAAGATGGTTGTCACAAAAATAGAGCCGGCGGGTGCAAAGTATAAAGTATACATAGACGGGGCATATGCATTCCTTATGTATAAAAAGGAGCTTTCCCGTTACCGGATCGAAACCGGGCAGGAGATGGAGGAAGAGGTCTATTGCAGAATCCGTACCGAAGTTGTGGGAAAGAGGGCGAAGCTGCGCGCACTGCATCTTCTTAACGATATGGGGCGGACAGAGCAGCAGCTTCGGCAGAAGCTTGAGCGGGACGGTTATCCGGAGGATATTATTGAAGAAGCGGTTTCTTATGTAAAATCTTTTGGTTATATTAATGATGATAATTACGCGAGAATCTATATCAACGGCAGAAAGGATAAGAAGAGCAGGAAGGAGCTCTATGCCGGCCTTTTGCAGAGAGGCATCGACAAGGAC
>CAJTUQ010000131.1:0-3147 GCA_910579335.1 uncultured Dorea sp.
AAGGGCCATTGCCATTGCAACCGCAATCCCGTCGTCACCGCCAAGCGTCGTATTCCGCGCCCTGATATAGCCATCCTCAACATACAAATCCAGCGGATCCTTCTTAAAATCATGGTCCGAATCCGGCGTCTTTTCACAGACCATGTCCATATGCCCCTGCAGAATCACCGGCTCGCTGTCCTCATAACCGGCCGTCCCAGGCTTGAAAATAATCACATTCTTTACTTCGTCTTGTATGTACTTAAGCCCCCGGTCCTCAGCAAACTTCGCACAGTAATCACTGATGCGGCCAATATCAAAAGTACCGTGCGGAATCTGGCAAAGCTCCTCAAAAAACTGAAATACTTTTTTTGGTTCAAGATTTTCTAATACTGCCATTATAGTTATCTCTCCTTTTCGACATTTGATATATCCATTATAGTATAATTTTACTAAAAAACAATCCATTTCCGCAAAATATTTGTAATTATTTTGACTGATTTTCTTTTCTCCGCCTGAAAAACTGCACAAGATATCTATAGAACTCCGTAACGTTACGGTTGTCTATTTTATTCATATTGTAATTAATGATAATATCTCTCTGGCATACCGGCTCTTCAATCTCCAAAAGCTTTACCTGTTCATTTTCAATACGGCCCCATGTAAATTCCGGCCAGAAGCCGATTCCCATATTAGCCGCAATCATGTTTTTCACGGCAGCCGGGTTATCGCTCTCAAATATAATCTTCGGCGTGAATCCCGCATGCTGGCAGAAGCGGTCGCAGATATACCGAAACTCTCTTGAACCTAACAGGCTGATAAAGCCTTCCTCTGCGGTTTCCCCAAGACAGATGGACGTCCTGTCTGCATACCTCTCATTTTTCGGCACGGCCAGATATATCTTTTCCCCGCAGGCAAAGCTGTTCTTCTCATTCAGTCCCTGATAAAAAAGCTTGGTAGTCACAGCAATGTCATAAAGCTCGCTCTCTGTATTCTGCTGCAGTTGGAAATTGATACCTTCATGCTCCTTCTTATATTCTATAATCGCTTCCATCACAAGTCCTGACGCCGCCAGTACGTTCATATGGATCGTCTCTCCTTCCAGCTTTACCATCATATTCAGCTGTTCCGGAATCTTATCAAGCTGTTCCATTAAAGGCGCCAATCTCTTCTGAAGATATTTTCCATATTCAGTCAGCGTGATATTGCGACCCTTTGCCGCAAAGAGCGGCACGCCCAAATCTTCCTCCAGCCTTCGTATTGCCTGTGTCAGCGCCGGCTGCGTAATATGCAGGTTTTTTGCACTGTTGGTCATATGCTTTGTCTTGGCCGCCTCAAGAAAATACCGAATCTGTGTCAGCTCCATACCTTACCTCTTTTCTGTTTTCTTCCGCTGCATCCCTCTGAAACAAAGTGCAGGACAATCCGTCCTGTCATTACGGCTAAATATTTATAACTTTAACATTATCAATTTTATAATTATTATATATTAGACATAATCATAAGTCAATGCTACACTATGACACGAAGTAAAACTTCAGCATCTATATATGTAATGGAAAGAGAGGAATCTTAAAAATGGCTGAACTTCTTGAATCTACCATGCTGGTTTGTTTTGGCCTGTCATGGCCTATGAACCTGGCAAAAAACATCAAGGCAAAAACCGCAAAAACAATGAGCCTTCAGTTTATCCTGCTTATTATTGCCGGATATGTCGCCGGAATCTGTGCGAAATTTTATAATCACAGACTCAATTATGTGCTGGTGGTCTACCTGCTGAACTTAGTTGTCGTATCCGCCAATCTAATCGTCTATTTTGTCAACCGCCGCTATGACAGACAGGCCCAAACTGCCGGCGGCACAATGCCTCTCAAGGAACAGACACCCGTAAAACCGTCAAAAACTATTCAAGGAGAAGATGAAATGGAAAAATATCGTGAATTAAACAGTATCACAGAAGCAGGCGGCGTTGTTCTTTTCGGCTCTAATACCTTCGCTTCACTGCCAATCGGCGAATTGACGCAGGCTTTTCGCATTACAGAGCCAATCTATAACCGGAGCGTTAGCGACATCCGGCTAAGCCAGATAGAAAGCTACCTGAAAGTGTGCCTGTATGACCTGAATCCCCGTAAAATCTTTGTAAATATGGGCGATGTGGATATTCTGGATAAGAATGTCAGCATCGGGGATTTTATCGCAAAATACGAATGGCTTCTCTACATGATTCACACAAAAACCCAGGCTGCCATCTACATCGTATCCATTATCTCCGAAAGCCCTGCCGCCCAAAAAATAAATGAGCAATTGAAAAAGCTTGCCGCCCAGACCGGCTGCAGATACGTGGACGCCGTGAGCGCTCTGGAGTCAAAGCGCCCGACGCTGCGGCTGTTTGAGCTTTTGAAGGTACATATGAGAAATCATCCAATCAATTTTGCGGACGCAATGGAAGCAGGCGCACTCAGCAACCGGAAAACTGCGGATATTCCAAACGACAGACAGCAGTCGCCGCAGCCGAACATGGACGCCGCATACGCAAAGCACTAATCAGAATCGGACAGTAAGCAAGACCGGAACTTTGAAAAGCTCCGGTCTTACCTGCATTTTACTCGTTCTCATTTTTCAACGCTTCTAAAATATTTACATTTTTCACCCTGCGTACCAGAACCAGTACAATGCTTCCCGTCAGCAGCAGCATGCCAAGGAGGACTTTTAAAAGCGTCATATATGGAAAATTAAGATGAACCGTCGCCGACCCTTCCCTGAACTCTCTAAGCTGGCAATAGCCGATATAGTATGCCATTGCAGAACTGAAAATGGCGGAGGCCCCGATTAACAGTATATTTTCATAAAGCAGCATGCGTTTCAGGCCCGCGTCCGTCATTCCCATTGATTTTAATACCGAAAACTCCCTTCTTCTTACATAAATGCCCGTTGCTATATAACTGGCAAGACTGAATAACGTAAAGGCTAAAATAAGAAGGATTGCTCCCGCCATAAATATCTGCCGCAATATCTCTCCTGCATTCTTTTTCATCTCTATGCGGTTTAATATCTCAATATTGCCGTATTCCCATGTATCCGTATCATAAAAATAACCGTCCGGGGCCGTTCCCGGATGATACGGCCGAAGCCCGGCTTCTCCCATAATCTGTTCCAGCTTTCGTTCTA
>CAJTUQ010000131.1:3160-4439 GCA_910579335.1 uncultured Dorea sp.
TCCTCTTCTTTCGCCCCTTCCCTCCGCTCGATACAGATATAATTCAACACCGGATTTTTCGTTCTTTCCAAATCGGGGAACTCTTTCCCGGACTGCCTCCCGTGAGTCTTTTGAATCCGCTCGTCCTCCAAAAATCTGCGGAATGCGGAATGCGGCATATAGCATCTGATATAATAGGATTCCATCTGTGTATAATCATCGGCCACCAGCCCAAAGGCTCCCGGTACGATAGGCAGCGGGAATCTGTCCTCCGCCATCCTGCACACGTGGAGCCGCACCGTTTCTTCCTCGCCGGTACGCATCATACCCCCGTTGTCGGAAGTATAATAACTTAAAAAGTAGTCGCCGTACTTTCCAAACCGAATCGTTATGTCCTCATTCTGCAAATCTGAAAATACATTCCTGTATACGGCATCTTCCTCCCCCTCTTCCCGAACCGGAATATAATCATCCACGATAACCGGATAATCCTCCGGATTTCCCATCTGCAGTCCGTTCTGTCCAAGCGCTTCCCAAAACACCATATCGTCAACTCCCACTATTTTAAGCGGGAACCCGTAATGCTTTTGTCCGCTTTTCTCATCGAAAAACACCACTGGATTTTTGGCTCCCCACCAAAGAAGTTCAAATCTCTCCAATCCGTCCGCCACATATTTTTTATCAACCGTAAAAGCTCCCAAATCCAGCACACTCAGATAGACGGCGCTTTTACTCCACTCCTTCTTTCCTATCTGCCGCGCCAGGCTTTCTTCCAGCCCCATATTGTCGGAGTATATCCTTACCCATGCGTCCAGCGGCTTTTCCTCTCTTGTATCGCGCAACTGGTAGGTTCCCCTCATATTTTGAATTTCAAGATAACCGTTAAAGGCAGTCAGGACAGACGCTGTTGTCAAGATAAGCATTTTTAAAAATTTCTTTCCATTGTACCGCAGATTGCGGACGGCCATGTTAAACTCCAGCGAACACCCCGGATAATAGTTTCTGTCCGAAGGCGCCGGTTTTGTTTCCCCTGCATGGAATATCAGTTCCAGCGGTTCTACCTTTCCCGCCTGGACGGAAGGAACCAGCACTGCGGATACGATGGTTAACACCCCCAGCATCGCCGACAGCACCGTTATCCTCGTATCAAACGCATGCGGCAGCTCTATCTGAAGCTGATAGGTCTCATTCAGTCTCTGATTGAAAAAACCTGTCGCAGCAGCGCTGGCAGCGCACCCCGCAATAATTCCCGGAAAAATCGCAGGGAGACCCGCCGCAAGTCCTTCGCCGAATACGAACA
>CAJTUQ010000131.1:4449-4718 GCA_910579335.1 uncultured Dorea sp.
CTCTGCCAGACGGATGCGCCCACGCAGGACATAAGACCGATATATTTCTTTTTCTCCAAAAATGACAGTGCAAAAATACTATAAATAAGCATGGCCGAAATCCCCATAATAATGCCGAGCACTCCGAACAGTACGTAATTCATAGGCAATTCATCACTCATCCCAGTGACTCCGTAAAAACTTAACAGCTCCATGTGATAATGGATATCAAAGACCGCTTCATCCCCATTAGGCACTTTATCTGACATTCCCTTTTCTTTCAGAGTAGC
>CAJTUQ010000132.1 GCA_910579335.1 uncultured Dorea sp.
GAACCCTTTGTCTGCTTTTCCGTCTGAACGCTGATGTAAAATAAGTTGACGCCAAGAGACAGCAAAAGCCCGGAGATTCCGATAAGAATCAAAAAAGATAGAGTTCTTAAAGGCGTGCGCAGCATTTGTTTCAGGCTGTTTCTTAACATATGTCCACCAGCCTTCCGTCCCGCATTTTAAGGATTACGTCGGCATGTGCCGCTACCTGTGGGTTGTGGGTGATGACGATGACGGCGTAGTCTTGTCTGTCGGCCGACATGCGCAAGAGTTCCACGATTTTTTGTTCGTTTTCTGTGTCCAGATTTCCGGTGGGCTCGTCCGCCAGAAGTATTTTCCCTCCGGAGGCGAATGCTCTTGCAATTGCGATGCGCTGCTGTTCTCCGCCGCTCATCATCTGGGGGAACTGGCGGAAGATTTTTTCGGGAAGCCCGACCTGCTGGATGAGCTTTTTCGCCCGTTCCTGAGCGGTCTTCTTTTTTACGTTCCTAAGTTCCATCGGAAACATTACGTTTTCCAGAGCGGTGAGCATGGGAAACAGGTGAAAAGCCTGATAGATGACGGAAGCCTGCTCTCTGCGGTACTTGTCCCTGTCCATCCGGGCAAGATCTTTCCCGCAGACGGTTATTTTCCCTGATTCGGGGCGGTCAAGTCCTGCAAGCAGGGATAAAAGCGTCGTCTTCCCGCTTCCGGACTCACCGGTAACGGCATACATTTTCCCAGTCTCAAATTCACAGGAAACATCCCGGACGGCCTCGATGGTCTGATATTTTGTCCGGTAAGAATAGTTAAGATGTTCTGCTTTTAATATTGTCATATAGGTGTCCTCCTGAATATCGGATAAGTTCTAAAAGAGCGTTGTCTTCCTGAATATGCGGGTCGTAAATACGGTTCCGGCAAAAAAACAGAGGAAAAAAACGGCAAAGCACATAAATGAACGTTCTGCGTTGGTTTCTGCGGCTAAGACGGTAAGCGCGCACCCTGCGGCGCCCCCGATAAGCTCTGTCAGCCCCTGTTCTGTCAGATAGACCGCCATGCAGTCGGCATGGGGCATGCCAAGCATCCGTCTTGTGATATACTCCTGCCGGCGCCCGGCGCTAAGAAGGTAGGAGGTAATAAGGCCCGCTCCCGCAAGTGCGGCACATATTGCCGGGAAAAATGCCAGCAGGACTTTGCGGCTTTCCTTAATGCTTCCTGCCGCGCGTATGAAAGTCTCGTCTTTTACGGTCAATGCAAATCCCTCTAAAGCAGGCTGCGCCTGAGGGGTGATCTCAAGAAATCCGGCATCATCCATGTCTTTTTTGAAGGCGTTCAACTTTAACGGGTTTTTTACGCGGAAACTTCCGGAGCTTGCGAAAAACGGAATCTCCTGCCGCCGGTAGCAGTCTCTGGCAGTTTCCATAGGAATCATAATCTTTACCGCCGGGTTTTCGCCTTTTTCAACGCCCGCAATTTGGTAGGAGGCTTTTTCTAAAGGCAGGATAAAGGAAGAGTAATGCGTTTCGGTGTCAAGTTTATAGTACTTCAGGTTTAAGGTGAGCGTGTCGCCTTCTTTCAGCTTCTGGTCTTTTAGGAAATCAGGAGTGACGATGCATTTCTTTTCGTTTGACTGAAAAAGCGTTTCGTATCCCTTTAAGGACGTCATGGCAAGTACGGGAAACTCTTCCTTTCCCTTTACTCCCATGAGCTCCAGGGTGAACTTCGGTTCGCAGACGTGTTCGGACGCCATCACGCCGTCGTAAAGGGATTCTTTAATAAAGAGCCCTGATTCCATGCCGCCGGAAAGGTTGACGACGGCTGCATGGACGGGGACCGTGTCCGCCAGGTTTTGAAGCTGTTTTTCGGTTCCGTCCACATTTCCGGCATATATTCCGAGAAACATGACCGACAGGATACAGATCAGAAGGTGAAGAGCGGTCCTTATCCTGTAGCGCCAGAATCCGGTCAGAGCCATCCGGATATAAAACATATGGATTCCCCCTCTCTGAAAATAGTGTATTAATAGTTATTACGCAAAACGGCAGGGAGAATCTGACAGATTCGCAAAAAATGTATGTATAAGAAAAATAAAAATTATATAAAAAACCATAATAACAAATTTTATATGAAATTCATTGTGCAAAATAGATAAAAAGAATAAAATTGTATATGTACAACTATGAGGTAGATGTATTTAAACTAGACATATGCATAAAAAGTTGTATATAAAATTGTATACTATTGCGGATTGAAAAATGAGCGGGGAGAGGTATAATATAAACTATAGAAAACAGACGGCGAATAAGCTGTCTAGATAAAAGGAGGACACTATATGAAAAAGAAGTTGTTAAGTGTACTGTTGGCAGGTATGATGGTACTGTCACTTGTAGCATGTGGAAACAGCGGAAGCAGCAGCTCATCCAGCGATGGCGGCGGAGACAAAGCAGCAAGCGATGAGAAGAAGGCGGAGAGCAACGGCAAAAAGGTAGGCGTTGCAATGCCGACACAGAGTTCAGAGAGATGGATCAAAGACGGAGATAACATGAAGAAGCAGCTTGAGGCTCTTGGATATGAAGTAGACCTTCAGTATGCCGAGGATGATATCCCGACACAGCAGAGCCAGCTTGAGACGATGATTGCACAGGGTGTTAGCTGTCTCGTAGTTGCAGCTATCGACTCCGGCGCGCTTGTTAATGTTCTTGACCAGGCAAAACAGGCAAACATTCCGGTTATCGCTTATGACCGTCTTCTTATGGACACAGACGCTGTAAGCTACTATGCATCGTTTGATAACGAAGGCGTTGGCAGAAAAATCGGTGAGTACATTGAGACAAAGGCTGACCTTGCGAACGCTTCAGAGCCGCAGACAATCGAGTTCTTCATGGGATCACCGGATGACAATAACGCAGTTCTTCTTCACAAGGGCGTAATGAGCGTTCTTGACAAATATCTTAAGGATGGAAAACTGGTATGTAAATCCGGAAGAACATCTTTTGAGGATACTTGTATCTTGAGATGGTCTCAGGAGACCGCTCAGCAGAACTGTGAGAACTACCTGACAGGCTTCTACGCTGACGAAGATCTTGATATCGCCTGCTCCGCATTTGACGGATTTGCTTATGGTATTAAGGCAGCTTTAGAGGGTGCAGGATACAATGCAGATAACTGGCCGTTAATCACAGGACAGGATGCAGAAGTTATGGCAGTTAAGAATATCATCGAAGGCAAACAGACACAGACAATCTTCAAAGACACAGGACTTCTTGCTGAGAAGTGCGTAACGATGGTACAGGCAGTGGTAGAGGGCAGCGAGCCGGAAATCAACGACACAGAGACCTATGACAACCACAAATTAGTTGTTCCATCATACCTTTGCGAGCCAGTATCTCTTGACAAAGACAATTACAAAGAGCTTGTAATCGACAGTGGATACTATACAGAAGAAGATATCACAAAGGCTGAATAATACTTAAGAGACAAAATAATGGGGCGGCGGCTGGGTGCCGCCGCTCTCATTAATTGGCACTGCAAAAATTATAAAAAGGAGTTGAGAAAATGTTTGATTACATTCTGGAAATGAACCATATCACGAAAGAGTTCTCCGGCGTTAAGGCACTGGATGATGTAAATCTGAAGGTAAAGCGCGGTGAGATTCATGCTCTTTGCGGTGAAAATGGTGCCGGAAAATCCACATTGATGAATGTATTGTCCGGAATTTATCCTTTCGGTACTTACTCAGGCGACATTATGTACAATGGCGACTTAGTAAAGAACCATAACATTAAGGATAGTGAGAAAAAGGGAATCGTTATCATTCATCAGGAGCTTGCGCTAAGCCCGTATCTCTCAGTTGCGGAGAATGTATTCATGGGAAATGAGCAGACTTCAATGAGGGGCGTGATTAACTGGACGGAGACGAGAAGCCGCGCAAAAGAGATGCTTGAGAAGGTCGGGCTTGGGGACGAGAATCTGGAAGCGCCGATTAATTCTCTTGGCGTAGGAAAGCAGCAGCTGATTGAGATTGCAAAAGCACTTGCGAAGAAGGTTGACCTTTTGATTCTCGATGAGCCTACTGCAGCTCTGAATGACGAGGAGAGCGCACAGCTTCTTGAAATTATGCTGAAGCTTAAAAAGCAGGGGATTACCTGTATTATCATATCACATAAGCTGAATGAAATCAGCTATGTTGCGGATGCGATTACGGTTATCCGTGACGGACATACGATTGAGACGCTGGTGAAAGGCGTGGATGAATTTACGGAAGACCGTATTATAAAGGGCATGGTTGGCCGTGAACTTACGAACCGCTACCCGGAGCGCACGGACTGTCCGATTGGGGACGTGGTTCTGGAAGTTAAGGACTGGAATGTGTTTAATCCGGAAGATGCCAGCCGCCAGATGTTAAAGAATATAAACATTAAGGTGCGCGCGGGAGAGGTTGTCGGTCTTGCGGGCCTGATGGGAGCCGGAAGAACCGAGTTTGCCATGAGTCTTTTCGGGCATGAGTACGGCCAGAAGATTACCGGAGAGGTTCTTATGCATGGAAAACCGGTAAAAATCACAAACGTAAAAGAGGCGATTGAGAATAAAATTGCATATACGTCAGAG
>CAJTUQ010000133.1:0-4233 GCA_910579335.1 uncultured Dorea sp.
AATCGGCGGCGGCTTTGGCGCCAAGCAGACAGTCGTATCCGAAGTATACCCGGCGTTTGTGACATGGATGACAAAGAAGCCTTCGAAGATGATATTTTCAAGAGAAGAATCCCAGACCGCTTCTTCGCCGAGACATGGGATGGAAGTGTCTGTGCGGATAGGCGCCGGCAAAGACGGGAAAATACGAGCCATCGATGTGTATACGCTCTCCAATACAGGAGCGTACGGCGAACATGGCCCCACGACAGTAGGCCTTTCCGGAACAAAATCCATCTCTCTTTACGGAGCTCTGGAAGCTTATAAGTTCTCTTATGACGTAGTGTATACAAATAAAATGTCTGCCGGGGCTTACCGCGGATACGGGGCGACACAGGGAATCTATGCGGTAGAGACTGCGGTCAATGAGCTGGCGGAGAGGCTTTCCATAGACCCGGTTGAGCTGCGGCTTGCGAATATGGTGAGGGAGGGGCAGGTAATGCCTGCCTACTATGGTGAGAAAAATACAAGCTGTGCTCTTGACAGATGCCTGCTTAAGGTAAAGGACATGATTGGATGGGAAGAGAAATATCCGCGCAGGGAAATGGGCAAAGGAAAGGTGAGAAGCGTCGGTATTGCTATGGGGATGCAAAGTTCAGGCATTTCGGGAGTGGACGTAGGCTCCGCAACGGTAAAGCTTAATGAGGACGGAATCTATACGCTCTCTATCGGGGCGGCGGATATGGGAACCGGATGTGATACGATTCTTGCGCAGATAGCGGCGGAATGCCTTGATTGCTCTGTGGACTCTATTGTTGTTTCCGGAGCGGATACCGATACGTCCCCTTATGATTCCGGCTCATATGCTTCCAGTACCACTTATGTGACAGGCTATGCGGTAAAAAAGGCCTGCGGGAAGCTTTTGGGGCAGATTAGAAAGCGGGCGTGCCAGATGCTTTCCTGCGACAGCGGCGAGCTGGAGTTTGACGGACATTCGACAAAGAATTTAAGGACAGGAGAGACGGTGACATTAGAAGAAATCGGGACGTCTGCCATGTGTGGGAACCATGTGGCGCTTCAGGTGACGGAGACACATTCCTCGCCGGTTTCTCCGCCGCCTTTTATGGCAGGGGCAGTGGAGATTGAGCTGGATAGGGAGACGGGGCATGTGGAAATTATTGACTATGCGGCGGTGATTGACTGTGGGACGGTAGTGAACCCTAACCTTGCCAGGGTACAGGCGGAGGGCGGCATTGCACAGGGAATCGGCATGACTCTCTATGAAAATGTCCAGTATACAAAGAGCGGAAGGCTTCTCAATAATTCCCTGATGCAGTATAAGATTCCGACACGCCTTGATATCGGGAAAATCAGGGTAGAGTTTGAGAGCAGCTATGAGCCGTCGGGACCTTTCGGAGCCAAGTCGATAGGAGAAATCGTTATCAACACTCCCGCCCCGGCACTTACCCATGCCATCTATAACGCAGTGGGAGTCTGGTATAAGGAGCTTCCGGTGACAAGTGAAAAAATAGCGATGGGAACAGCAGAATGATAAAGACGGGGATTATATATTTGGCGGCTGGAAACAGCCGCCGATTTGGTACGAATAAACTTTTATACAAACTGGACGGGAAGCCAATGTATCAGCATCTCTTTTTGCGGCTGCTGCATATATGCAAAAACTGCCCGCACCGAGTGCTCGCTGTAGTGACTCAATATGAAGAAATATACGGGTATGTTTCAAGGCTTGAGAGAGAAGGACTTCCGGTAAGAGCAGTTTTTTCGCCGGAGAGCAAAGCGGGCGTATCCTATTCCGTCGCTTCGGGCATCCGGGCGCTGGAGAAGGAAAAAATGAGCGGTTTTGCCTTTTTCGCCGCAGACCAGCCTTATCTGACAGAAAAAAGCGCACAAGGCTTTCTGGAAGAGATGGAGCAAAGAAGGACGGGGCTTGGAAGCGTGTGCTGTAAGGGAACAGTGGGGAATCCCACATGGTTTGCGAAAGAATATATTGAGGAGCTCCTTTCGTTGTCCGGGGATGAGGGCGGCAGGAAGATATTGAAAAAGTATCCGGCGCAAGTATGCTTTTTTGAAATAGAGGATGCAGGGGAGCTTAAAGATATTGACGAGCCGTAAAAATATTTTCCGTATAAAAAACTAAAGATAGGAATTTTACAGATTATTTGTTACAATGAATGCAGAGAGAGTAAAGATTCAGTGAGCATATGGGAGGTACAAAGGATGGAATTGCTGAAGGAGCGGATACAAAGGGACGGCAAAATCAAAGAGGGCAATGTGCTGAAGGTAGACAGTTTCCTGAATCATCAGATGGATGTCCGTCTGTTCCATGAGATTGGAAAAGAGTTTAAACGCCGGTTTGAAGGTGAGAAAATCAATAAAATACTTACGATTGAAGCGTCCGGAATCGGAATTGCATGTGTGGCGGCCGAGGTGTTCGGAGTGCCGGTCGTTTTTGCCAAAAAGACGCAGACAAAGAATATTGCGGGGGATGTATATACGACGAAAGTGGAATCTTTTACTCACGGAAGAGTTTATGATATCATTGTGGCGAAAGAGTTTTTAGGAGAGGGCGACAGCGTGTTAATCATTGATGATTTTCTGGCAAATGGCAAGGCATTGGAGGGCCTCTCCAGACTTGTGAAGCTGTCCGGCGCAGAGCTTGCCGGGGCCGGAGTCGTAATCGAGAAAGGCTTTCAGACGGGCGGAGACTTGATTCGTTCCAGAGGAATCCATCTGGAATCGCTGGCGATTGTGGAAAGCATGGATGAAAAGACAGGGGAAATCGTGTTCCGGGAACAGTCATAATCAGTATACTGTTTGCCCCACGTCTGCCCCATTTCAAAAAATACATAAAAAAACCACCGGAAACCCTTGAATTTCCGGTGGTTTTTTATTTCGGTTAACTGCGGATGGTGGGACTTGAACCCACACGTAGTCACCTACGCAAGATTTTGAGTCTTGTGCGTCTGCCATTCCGCCACATCCGCTCAGCTTTACGTTTCTCAAGCCGATGTTTATTATAACACAACAAATTTTAAATTACAACATTTTTTTAAACCATTTTCCGGCTGCAGATAAATCTGATGATTTGAAGCCTTTCGTTTTTTTACAGGCACTCTTTAAAAGTGAACAGCTTTCGTTTTTATTGGACAGGTTCCAGCATACATAGCTGATTTTCTTTTCCTTTAAAAATTTTATCCATTTATTTGCTTCTTTTTTATTGATTTTCCCGTTTCCGGAACTTTCGGATATGCCGAACTCACTGACAAAGACGGGAAGGCCTTTCTCGATTGCTTTTTCGACTTTTGAACGGTAGGAAGCCTTATGGGACGCCGCGTAAAAATGGAAGGTATACATCAAATTTTTATACCCTTTTATGGGGCTTTCGGCAGCCGTGTCTACATCCTGGGACCATGTGGGCGTACCTACGAGAATGATGTTTTTCTTGTCATAGGTGCGTATAGCTTTGATTATGGTTTTTGCGTAGGTTTTAATATCTTTCCATTGCGTGTTTCCATTTGGCTCGTTACATATTTCGTAGAGGACATTCTTGTGTTTTCTGTATTTTTTGGCCATTTCTTTGAAAAACGATACGGCCTGCTTTTTGTTCTTGTTCGGATTGCCGTCGCTTAAGGTGTGCCAATCTATAATTACGTACATACCGAGGTCTGTGGCATATTTCACGCCCTTGTCAATCAGGCTTTTCAGTTCCCGTCTGCTGCCGCCGGAACAATAGCCGTTGTATTCCTCCGTGTACATGGCAAGGCGGACGCAGTTTACTCCCCAGTTGTCCCGGAGTGTTTGAAAGGCATCCGGGTTGACATATTCCGGAAACCAGTTTATGCCGTGCGTACTGACCCCCTTTAACAGGACTTTTTTCCCTTTGCTGTTAATGAGAGAGGATTTTTTGACTTTCAGCCGTCCGTTCTTTTTTAGGGGCGTCTGGGACTTTTGAATTTTTTTTGGCGCAGCTGATACCGTTTCGGTCGGTGTAACGGTAAAAAGGGACAGGGCAAGAAAAAGGCAAAAAAATTTTTTTGTATATTGCTTTAAATAAATATTCGAAAGAGTTTTCATCAATCGTATCCCTCCGGACTGTTTTTTATTATCATACCGTAACAGTAAAGAAAGTTCAATATAGTATATTTTAGCGGTTTCCATTTGGGCCGGGTAAAAATGTATCAGAATATCTTTTAAAATACGTGATTTTGGTGTATAGTAATAAGTGATTTTATTTTT
>CAJTUQ010000133.1:4243-4479 GCA_910579335.1 uncultured Dorea sp.
GGCACAGTATATTAAATCGTGCGTTTTACGGGCTGCCGGACTTGACTAATTCTGACGGCCTCCATACGAATGCGGTCTATGGCTTTTTAAATATAATGTTTAAGATTTTAGAAGAGGAAGGGCCGGAATATCTTACGGTTGCTTTTGACGTCCATGCGCCTACTTTCCGCCATGAGATGTATAAGGAGTATAAAGGGACAAGGAAGCCGATGGCGGAAGAGCTTAGGGAACAGGTT
>CAJTUQ010000134.1 GCA_910579335.1 uncultured Dorea sp.
CTTCAGGATAGTTTGCTTTAATAGCTGGGAACAGTATAACATACGGGATTCCTTTTTTCAATAAAACAGAGTGAACTCTATGTTTTATGCGCCGGTATTTTGTGTTATTATAAAGAAAGCCTGTTTTGCATTAATTGACGGACTATTTTATATAGGAAGGATGTAACAATGGATATTAATCAAAAGATAGCAGAAGAGCTTGGAGTAAAAAAATGGCAGACAGATGCTGCAATCCATTTAATCGACGAGGGGAATACGATTCCCTTTATTGCCAGATACCGCAAGGAGGCAACCGGCACTCTGGATGATGAGCAGTTGAGAAAACTTTATGAGCGGCTGACATATCTTAGAAATCTTGAGGAGAAGAAAAGCCAGGTGCTTGCCAGTATAAAGGAACAAGGAAAACTCACAGATGAATTAGAAAGCCAGATTCTATCAGCCGAAACTTTGGTCGTGGTGGAAGATTTATATCGTCCGTACCGTCCCAAAAGAAGGACCCGCGCCACAATTGCCAGGGAGAAAGGGCTTGAGCCCTTGGCGGACCTCATTGTCCTAAAGAAGGTCAAACAGCCGGTTCTTGAGCTTGCAGCGCAATATATTGACGCCGAGAAAGGAGTAAAAACCGCAAAGGAGGCAGTGGACGGCGCACGGGATATCATTGCGGAGAAGATTTCGGACGAGGCGGATTACCGGATATGGATACGGAAGATTACGTTCCAGAAAGGAAAGGTTATTTCAGCTGCAAAAGACGAAAAGGCCGAATCAGTCTATGAAATGTATTATGATTTTGAAGAGCCTGTTGGCAGGATTGCGGGACACCGTATTCTGGCTTTGAACCGGGGGGAGAAGGAAAAGTTTTTGACGGTGAAGATAGAAGCGCCGGAGGAGGACATTATCCGGTATTTGGAGAAAAAGATGATTTGCGGGGACAATGAGTATACGGCTCCGATATTAAGGGAGGCTGTGGCGGATGCATATAAGAGACTTATTGCGCCGGCAATTGAGCGGGAGATTCGAAACGACCTGACGGAAAAGGCTGAAGATGGGGCAATTGCTGTGTTTGGGAAAAATCTGGAGCAGCTCCTTATGCAGCCGCCGATTGTAGGTAGAACCGTACTTGGATGGGACCCGGCTTTTCGTACGGGCTGTAAGCTGGCGGTCGTTGACCCGACCGGAAAGGTAATAGGGACGACCGTTATCTACCCTACGGCTCCGACGACGCCGCAGAAAATAAAAGCATCTAAGGATCTGCTCAAGAAAATTATCGAAAAGTACAATATTACATTAATTTCTGTCGGGAATGGAACGGCATCCAGAGAATCGGAGCAGTTTATTGTAGAGCTTTTAAAAGAGATACCGCAGAAGGTGCAGTACATTATTGTAAATGAAGCGGGTGCTTCTGTATATTCGGCCAGTAAGCTGGCGAGTGAAGAATTTCCCAAATTCGATGTAGGCCAGAGAAGCGCGGCTTCTATAGCAAGACGGCTGCAGGATCCGCTGGCGGAGCTTGTAAAGATAGAGCCGAAATCTATTGGCGTCGGGCAGTACCAGCATGATATGAACCAGAAAAAGCTTAGTGAGGCTTTGTCGGGGGTAGTGGAGGATTGCGTTAATAAAGTGGGCGTAGATTTGAATACGGCGTCGGCGCCGCTGCTTTCCTATATTTCCGGAATTTCGCCTGCAATTGCAAAGAATATTGTGTCATATAGAGAGGAAAACGGAAGGTTTGAAAACCGGAAGGAACTTCTCAAGGTGGCCAAGCTGGGGCCGAAGGCATACGAACAGTGCGCTGGTTTTATGCGGATTCAGTCCGGGAATAATCCGCTGGATGGGACTAGCGTGCATCCGGAATCTTATGACGCCGCAGAAAAGCTTTTGAAGAAGCAGGGGTATAAGCCGGATGATATCAGGGACGGGAAACTGCTCGGCTTGTCCCTTACGGTTAAGGACTATAAAGAGCTTGCCAAAGAGCTGGGGATTGGCGAGATTACTCTTAAGGATATTGTAAAGGAGCTGGAAAAGCCGGCAAGGGATCCCCGCGATGAGATGCCCAAGCCGATTCTGCGCACAGACGTGCTGGAGATGAAAGACTTGACGGAGGGGATGATATTAAAGGGGACGGTCCGCAATGTCATTGATTTTGGCGCATTTGTGGATATCGGCGTACACCAGGACGGTTTGGTACATATTTCGGAGATTACGGATAAGAGATTTATCAAGCATCCGCTGGAGGCAGTGAGCGTCGGGGATATTGTGGATGTAAAGGTCCTGAGTGTAGATTTAAAGAAGAAGAGAATACAGCTTACAATGAAAGGGCTTGGATAAGGTATTGAATGAAGGTATTGGAATTGGAGGGAAATAACATGAAAAAATCTTGGCAGAAAAATCTGGAAACAGTGTTAGGAGTTTTGCTGGGCAACATATTGCTTGCTTTTACGGTAGCGGCATTTATGGTCCCGCACGGTATTATTATGGGAGGGGCAACAGGTATCGGTCTTACAATCAGCCATTACCTGCCTATCCAGCTTTCTTTGATTATATTAGTTGTAAATGCATGTTTGTTTCTTCTTGGCGCGGCCACGTTAGGAAAGAAATTTGTGATTACAACAATAGCGAGTACTTTCCTATATCCGGCGTGCCTTTCCGTGATGCAGGCGATTCCGGGCATTACCAGACTTACAGATAATATTATGCTGGCAACGCTTTACGGCGGTGCGCTGCTTGGGCTTGGAGTGGGCGTAATCGTCCGTGTAGGTTCGTCTACCGGCGGTACGGATATCCTTGCGCTTGTGTTTAATAAATGGTTTCATGTAAGCGTGGCAGTGCTGATGTATATTGTGGATTTTACAGTGCTTGGCGCCCAGATACTTTTTTCGGATACCGAGCAGATTATGTACGGTATTCTTGCGCTGGTAATGGAGACGACGATATTGAACCGAGTCATGCTGATGGGGCAGTCCCAGATTCAGCTCTTTGTCATTTCAGATAAACATGAGGAGATACGGGAGCGGATGATAAAAGAGCAGGATGTAGGAGTAACGATGGTGCATGTTGAGACAGGATTTGGCAAAGAAGAACAGAAAGCGGTCTTGTGTATCATACCGAACCGGAAGCTTTATGCGACGAATGAGATGATTCACACCATCGATGAAAAAGCGTTTATTACCATTTCCCAAATCAATGAAGTAAAAGGGCGCGGCTTTACAATGGAGCGGGTGGTTTATACAAGTGCGGAAGAAATAGAAGCGCAAAACAGGGATAAGTAAGGAGAGAAAAAGTGTCGGAACGGTTTTCCAGGACAGAATTGTTAATCGGGGCAGAGAGCCTTAAGCGTCTGAAGAATGCAAGGGTAGCAGTGTTCGGCATAGGCGGGGTCGGCGGATACGTGGTGGAAGCATTGGCAAGAAGCGGCGTAGGGACTTTGGATCTCATCGACGCTGATGTTGTCAGCTTAAGTAATATTAACCGCCAGATTATTGCCGCGGAGAATACAATTGGACGCAGTAAGGTGGATGTAGCGAAAGAACGGGTTTTAGGAATCAATCCGGAAATTAATGTGTATATCCATAAGGTTTTTTATCTGCCGGAGACTGCCGGGCAGTTTGATTTTACTTTGTATGATTATGTTGTGGATGCGATTGACACCGTCACGGGAAAAATCGGGCTGGTTATGCAGGCAAAGAAGGCGGGCGTTCCTATTATAAGCTGCATGGGAACCGGAAATAAGCTGGATGCGTCGGCATTTCGGGTAGCTGATATTTATGATACGTCTGTCTGCCCGTTGGCAAGAGTGATGAGAAGGGAGCTTAAAAAGCGGGGAGTTCAGGAATTAAAAGTAGTGTATTCCCAGGAAGAGCCAAAGATAAAAGGGCATCAAGTGCCCGGAAGCATCGCTTTCGTGCCGCCGGCAGCGGGCTTGATACTTGCGGGAGAGGTAGTGGCGGAGCTTTTAAAAGATAAGAAAGGAAAAGCGGAGGGAATAACTTAAATTGGCATGGGAAAAGCCGATATATATAGTAAAGGAGGTTATCAAGATATGGAAATAGCAGATATCGCAATGGCGAGCATGTCGATGAGTGCAGCGAAATTGCAGGCTAGTGCCAGCATCGCTGTTACTAAAAGCGCAATGGAAACACAGGAAGCTGTTGCAGCGCAGCTTCTTGAGATGCTTCCCAGCCCGCCCGGTTTAGGGCAGCATGTTGATGTAAGGGCATAGAAAGAAGGGACTGTGATTCTGATGATTCGGAAGACAGTCCTATTTTATTTATTGAGACCCGGTACAAAACAGAGCCGTGCGATATAGGAGGGTCCTGGGAACGGAGCGGATATGACGGCATGTTGTGTGGAAGAAGGGACAGGCGCACAAGATATG
>CAJTUQ010000135.1 GCA_910579335.1 uncultured Dorea sp.
GATACGGAAAGCTCTTGCGCCACCTCGTCCACACGGATAAATTTGTTGTCCATACAATTTCCCCTTTCTTATCTAAGCGTTTTTGCTTAATTCATAATACTAAACATTTTTGCTACTGTCAATAGGTTTGCAAGAAAATATTAAACTTTTTTGTTTCGCTTATTCTTGACTTTCTCTAAGCATATATGCTATACTCCTTATAAACATACGAACAAGGAGTGAAACATTATGGCGATTGGCGAAAGAATACATTTTTTCCGCATCATGCGGGGCATGACACAGAAATATCTTGGTATGCTTGTCGGATTTCCCGAAAAATCGGCAGATGTGCGTCTGGCACAGTACGAAACTGGCTCACGCAAACCGAAGGCAGACTTGACTGCTGCACTGGCGCAGGCTCTTGACGTTGCGCCGCAAGCACTGGACATACCCGACATTGACAGCTACATCGGGCTTATGCACACCTTATTTTCCCTTGAGGACATTTACGGTCTTATTGTCAGTGAAGCAGACGGAGAAGTCTGTTTGAAAGTCAACAAAGACAAAAGTAAGGATGCCGCCGAGTTACTGCAAATGCTTACCGCTTGGCAGGAACAGGCTGTAAAACTCTCTGCCGAGGAAATCAGCAGGGAAGATTACGACCAGTGGCGGTATAATTACCCGAAGTTTGACACTACGCAGCATTGGGCGAAAGCCCCCTCTAAGGAATTAAACGATGCCTTAGTCGAAGCGTTCAAAGACAAGCTGTCAGACTAACCAAGCCAGATTGGAAGGTGAAAAACGTGATTATCAGAGAATACCTCCCCTCGGACTGTAAATACTTAGCGGAGCTGTTTTATCAGACTGTCCACTCTATAAATGCCAAAGACTACACAGATGAACAGTTAAACGTCTGGGCAACTGGCAATGTAAACATAAATGAATAGAATCAATCATTATCCGAGCATTTTACACTTGTCGCCATAAAAGGCGGCATTATAGCAGGGTTTGGCGATATTGACAGGACAGGCTACCTTGACAGGCTGTATGTCCACAAGGACTATCAAAGCCAAGGGATTGCCACCGCTATCTGCGATAAACTGGAACACGCTTTTGGGATAAGCAAAATAACCACCCATGCTTCCATCACTGCAAAGCCGTTCTTTCTTCACAGAGGATATAGCGTAATTAAGGAACAGCAAGTAATCAGGTCAAATATCCCCTTGACGAATTACATTATGGAAAAACCTCTTTAACCATCACCCCAATTCACTAATCAAAAAACACGACAAAAAACGCCCTTAGCCATGAGTTCCTACCCACAGCTAAGGGCGTTATAATATGGATTTATTTCAGTCATCTAAACCGCTTAAAAATCATTCTCCCACCTGTAAACCATCAGACAGCAAGAATAATCGCACTCAAACGACTGTTATCAATTTGTTATCAAAAGACCTTTCCAAAGCCCGCAAACCCGCATAAACACTGGATTTACTAAGCATTTCTGTTTATTCGAACTCTATCGTCGCCGGCGGCTTCGGGCTCATATCATAGCACACCCGATTCACATTCTCCACCTCAGAAAGTATCCTGCTTGTTATCGTCTCCAGCACATCCCAATCCACTTTCTCGACAGATGCCGTCATTGCGTCAATCGTATTGATTGCCCGAATAATTACCATATATTCAAATACACGTGCATTGTTTTTCATACCTACAGACTTAAAATCCGGCACTATCGTAAAATACTGCCACACTTTTTTATCCAGCCCGGCTTTTGCAAATTCCTCTCTAAGGATGGCATCCGACTCCCGGACGGCCTCCAGCCGGTCTCTCGTAATTGCCCCTAAACATCTTACGCCAAGCCCCGGCCCTGGGAACGGCTGGCGATATACCATCTCATAAGGAAGTCCCAGCTCTACTCCGCAGGCGCGCACTTCATCTTTAAAAAGCTGTTTTAATGGCTCAACCAATTCAAATTTCAAGTCTTCCGGAAGACCGCCTACATTGTGGTGAGACTTTACCATTTTAGCCGTCTTTGTCCCGCTCTCAATAATATCCGGATAAATGGTTCCCTGTCCGAGGAAATCGATTCCCTCTAATTTTCTTGCCTCTTCTTCAAACACACGGATAAATTCCCCGCCAATAATTTTCCGTTTCTGTTCCGGATCCACCACATTTTCAAGCTTTCCTAAAAATCTCTCGGATGCGTCAACATATATCAGATTCGCATGAAGTTCATCACGGAAGACCTTTACAACGCTCTCAGATTCATTTTTACGCATCAAACCGTGATTTACATGTACACACACAAGCTGTTTCCCGATTGCTTTTATCAACATCGCCGCTACCACGGAAGAATCGACTCCGCCGGAAAGCGCAAGCAAAACTTTTCTCTCCCCCACCTGCTGACGGATAAGTTCAACCTGGTCTGCAATAAAGTTCTTCATATTCCAGTTTGTCTCAGCTTTGCATGTTTCAAAAATAAACTTTTTCAATGCGGCGTGATCTGGAAGTTCATCAAGTTTCGCCCCACATTTTGACTGGGGATAATCTATTGAAATCATTGGGATTCCCAATCCGTAAATTTCATCTCTAATTTCTACCGGCTTACCGTCAACGATACGGTTTTCGCCGCCATTTAATATAACGCCCTTTACATTATCAAACGCTTTCAGTTCTTCCACTGTAATATCGTGCGGATGAATCTCACTGTATACACCAAGACTGCGGATTTCTCTGGCTATCACTGTATTCTGCGTACTGCCCAAATCCAAAATTACAATTAAATCTTGCTTCATAGGTAATATCTCCTTATATGATTTTTGTTTGTCTCATTATACCAAACAAACAATGCTATTGTATATACATATCTTGTATTGATAATATTTTTCTTCCTGCTTCTCCATAACCTTTTTATCCATACTGCCCCACAAACACTATCCATTTGCATAAACGGCAAGATTATGAAAAACAGCAACCTAAAATGCATATCTTATTCTACATGTTTGGAAGTGCATATGTAAGAATAAAAAATACTTCGTCTCCATAATAATCGTTTAATACCGCACATAAGATACTTTGCATAATTGCCGTTATAACGCTTTTTTCAAATCGGATACATACAACTCCTGCTGCTTCTTTAAAAATACTTTGACAAAAGGTTTCATAACCAGTTTCTTTACGGTAACATCTTCTGTAAAATCAATTTCTGTCTGTCCGTCTTTTTCCGCAAAGATTCCAATCCAGTGTCCTTTCATATTATCATTTTCCATATCAAATTCCCAGCGTCTGCACGGTTCAGAAGCAGTAATTGTAAATGTAGTTGCAAATCCATCTTTCGTATATTCAACAAATTGCTTTTCACTCAGTATTTCTATTCTGCTTAAGTCACTTCTCCACCCGTAGTTTTCAAGTGAAGTAACGATATCCCAAACCTTTGGTACTTCTGCCGGTAAAACTGCTCTTATATTTGAAACTGGCACACATTTTCCCCCTATTCCCATTTTTTTAATTTCTCGAAACCATCACATGCAGCAATTCTGCAAACAAGGAAATACTTTGCTAGAACCGGACCTTCATCTGTCTTGTTCCCTCTTTTTTCGATACCCTCCGTGCATAAAGGATACTATTTAACTATTACTTTTCTCCTCATTATCTATAGCGGATACAGTGCATTTTCATAATCCTTAACGTAATATTTAATATTCTTCCTCCCCTTTTGGATAACCGTATGCCCCTCTTTTTCAAGTATCTCTTTCTGCGCTTTGATACCTCCGGGATATTTTGCATTTAGCTCTCCATTGGCTTTCAATGTTCTCCAATATGGCGTTTTATCATCTTTACGCTGAAAACTCGCCCATGCAGCAATCGAAACAAATATTCCCGCCGTAATCGGCTCTGTAAAATCAGCCCCGCCTGCCTTTGCAAAATGCTCTCTTATAATGCCGACGGTCAGCAGCTGCCCATACGGTACAAGCCGCATGACTCTGTCA
This sequence comes from uncultured Dorea sp., assembly GCA_910579335.1. Taxonomy (GTDB): domain Bacteria; phylum Bacillota; class Clostridia; order Lachnospirales; family Lachnospiraceae; genus MD308. The sequence goes on from CAJTUQ010000135.1 coordinate 3,975, forward strand.
TATTCAATTGGCGGCGCAAAATACATTCTGTCCCCGCCATATTTTTGTATGCTTTTTTCGTCCGTAATCACTTGAATCTTAGGCATATCCTTACTATCATTCAACATTGCGTTAAAATCTTTTTTATCCTCATTTGCCATAGCCAAATACCTCCTGCACAAAAGCATAATCCAAAAGAAACATATAGGCAATGAGACGGTTTTAAAATTTTATATTTTTTCTTCTCTTAAAACTAATTGTTTTACTGTCCTCACATAGTTATCCGCAGCCTGTTCATCAAATGAAATTACTCTTGACCACATTCGCAGACCTTGATAATAATATAATATTAAATCCGAAACCTGTTCTACGTCAACAGACTGAAATTCTTTCGTTTCCATGCCATATTCCAAGAG
>CAJTUQ010000136.1:0-367 GCA_910579335.1 uncultured Dorea sp.
GTATTGTTTTGTAAGGGCGTCTGTTATAATCACATAAGACATAAAATTACCTCCTGATATCATACTTTGGCCGGATATAGCAGGATGCATCCGGTCTGTGCCGTAAGTATTATTTTAGGAGGTATGCCTTATATAGAGCTTAAATGTTCCTTATATTTACCTTATGTTTTTTGATGCCATTGCTTTAATGAGGATTTTTGTCTGTTCAGCACTCAGGGAAGGAAGGCGTTTTGTCTGTTCTTTTGTGAGAAAATAATATTCGCCGGAATCCGCAAATTTCATCAGTGTACCCTCTGTGCTGCCAGTTCCGTAGTGCATAAAGTGAATGTTGTTGGAGTGGAGCCAGTTGTCCCACACATATTCTGGA
>CAJTUQ010000136.1:388-4078 GCA_910579335.1 uncultured Dorea sp.
CCGTTTGTATCAGAGTTATCGCTTCGGGGAGAGAGCTGGTATTCGGGCCCGCAGTTGTCAACAAGTGTATTGACAGGTACGCCGAGTCCCTCCGCTATTTTATGGATTGTCTGGATTTTTGGGGTGGACTTTCCAAGTTCATAGCGCCGGATAGCAGAATCGGCCATGTTACATAAGTCTCCTAATTGTTTCTGGGTAAGCCGCTTTTCCTTGCGGATGCGTTTGATGTTTTCTCCAATCGTCATTTTTATCACCTCAGGCATTAATGTTAAAAAATTTTGTTTTTTTTATCATAACACATCGAAATTAAAAAGAAAAGAATAAAAAAGTTCTTTGAAATTATATTATAGAACTAAAACGTTCCTTTTAATAAGATAGAATAAAAATGCTCTGTATATAGATAAAAAATATTCTGTTTTTAAGATTTAGAACATTAATTTGAGGCAGAGAGAAGCAGCTGTTTAAATTTACCTTAATTTTTTGAGAAAAGTCGAAAAATCAGAAAGGATAGAATTATAATGAAAATAATTTTTGAGGTCGGGAGGATGAGGATGGAAAATTATAAATATAAAATTCTTGTAGTAGATGATAATGGAGAGCTTTTGAACCTGATTGGGGCTATTTTGAAAGAGGACGGATATCAGGAGGTACTCATGGCAAAGTCAGTAAAGGATGGAATGAGGCTTTTCCATGAGAGCAGGCCGGATATGGCCATACTTGATATCATGCTGCCGGATGGGGACGGATTTATCCTCTTTCAGAGAATGAGAGAGGAGACGGAAATTCCTATTCTGTTTCTTTCTGCAAAAGATGAGGATGAGGATAGGCTTTTTGGTCTTGGACTCGGAGCAGATGATTATATTACAAAGCCATTTCTGCCGAGAGAGCTTTTGCTCAGAGTTAGGGCTGTTCTTAAAAGAACTTACCATATTAAAGAAGAAAAGGGTGAGACTGTGATTAAGCTTGGAGAGCGACGAGTGCTGCCGGAGCGTGCAGCCGTTTCTTTTCAGGGGGAAGAGACGTCTCTGACGGCCAAGGAGCTTGCCCTGCTTATGAAGCTGAACCAGAACAGGGGGCGGATTGTTACCTTTGACGCACTTTGTAATGCAGTGTGGGGAGATTTCTATTATGGATATGAAAATACGTTGATGGTGCACATCAGGCATCTGAGGGAGAAACTGGAGGATGACCCGTCTCATCCAAAATGGATTCTTACGGCAAGAGGAATCGGTTATCTTCTGGCAAAGGTGAAATTATGAAGAGTTTGTTGAAAGTTATCCGCCGTTATTCCATAACGGTGGGCGTAATTGTTCTTGTATTATTTTTTATTAATGTATGTGTGTTTATGGGCGTTGCATATATGACAGTGTCTGATACGAATAGGCTTGACTATGGGCGTGACTGTATGGAGCGGATAGGAGGAGAGCTGTTAAAGGAAAAAGAAGGAATCAAGCTTTCAGAGAAGGGAAAAGAGATTCTCGAAGACACCGCTTTTCTATGGGCGATGGCGCTTGACAAAGAAGGATGTGTAGTGTGGGAATGGAAACTTCCGGAAGAAATACCGGAAAATTATACGCTGCAGGAAGTTGCGTCTTTTTCCAGATGGTATTTGAAGGATTATCCGGTGAGGATATGGAGAAGTGAAGAGCTGCTTCTTGTGTTTGGATGCGGCCCGGAGAGGGTGACGAGGTATGATGTGATGATGTCGGCGGAGACGTTTGAATTTTTGCCGGTGTATATAAAAGCGATGGTTTTTGCAAATTTTATGGTTATTCTTCTGTTTATTGTCTTCTTCGGTTTTCAGTTTTACCGGTCCATGAAGCCGCTTGTAGAAGGAGTGGAGATGCTGGCTCTTGGAAAGAGGACTGACATTAAGGAGAAAGGTTCGATGGGGGAACTGGCGGCGAAATTAAATCTTGTTTCCAAAAGACTTGAACAGCAGCAGGAACAACTGTCAAAAAGAGATGAGGCAAGAACCGAATGGATAGCAGGGGTCTCCCATGACATCCGCACGCCGTTATCGTTGATTGTAGGGTATTCCGACAAGCTGGCAGAGGATGGTACTCTCAGTATAAAGAACCGTAAGCTGGCAGAAAATATGAAGAGACAGAGCTTGATTATCCGGCAGCTGATTGCAGACTTAAATTTGGCATCGAAACTGGAATATCAGGCACAGCCTTTAAAAAAGCGGCTCTGCTCTCCGGCGGCGCTTCTAAGGGACTGTATTGCAGATTTTTATAATGGACAGCCGGGGGTATTTCCCGATACCAAGAACGGCATGACGGACTTTTTTATAGAGGTAAATATAGGGAGAGAAGCAGACGGCATAAGGGTTATGGCGGATGAAGGGCTTATAAAAAGGGCTCTTTGGAACCTCATCGGCAATAGTATCCGCCACAATGAGAAAAGGTGCCATGTGACCGTGTCTTTAACAGCAAAAGACAATGGCATACATTGGCGTATAGAAGACACGGGGAGCGGTATTCCAAACGAAGTTGTGAGGAATATGGAATGCCGGGGCGATACGATTCACATAATGGGGTTAAGGATAGCTGCTCAGATTGCGGGCGCACACGGCGGCAATCTGTTGTTTATAAGGCGGGACGGCGGGAACTATGATGTTGAGTTTTTCATAGAAAGAGAGGAGGGGTAAATGTATTTCCGGACAAAAGGGTATAATTTCCGGCAGAAAGCGCATACTATCTACAGGCAGATTCAGCGAAAGGAGTATGAGCCATGAATGAGATAAAGACGGATCTTTTCCCTGAGAACCTCCGCGCAGCAAGAAATGATAGGGGGATGCAGGAGAAGGGGATGAGCCAGGACAGTCATGCCGGAGAGATGAAGACAGAAAGCGAATATAAGGATACCATGACGCCGGCCGAGCCGCTGCCTGAGACAGAACGTCCCAGAAAAGACGGACCGGGCGGAGAATAAAGATAAGACAGATAAGTCCGGAGACTTTTTGAGGCGGTCTCCGGACTCTTTTGTTATAGTCTGATGATTTTTTGAGCGGCGGATTTAGAAAAACAGTATATGATATACATAAATGCAAAAATGAAAGATGCAATTCCAAACATAACAGCCAATGTGTGGAGCTCGTCTGCTGTGAATCGGCCATCGTTGTTAAAGCACATTACCACAGGGAATAAAAGCCCGATGACACAGCCCAGCACTGCCGGATACTGGAAAATCTTTGAAAGCTGGCTTTTTAAAATGGAAATGCGGCAGATATCATCCGCACCGAGCCGCTCTAAACTGTCAAAGAGGCTTTTGTTATTCTCGGCTATGGAAACACTGCGCACATAGTTCATAATAGCTGCCGCAGACAGACAGATAATAAATATATACAGGCAGAGCATAACATAGATACAGATGAGCTGCATATGGTTTTGCTTTATTAGGATGGAAAACTGCGGCGCATATTTCCAGTCAGCGATGACATCGGCGGATAAATCAGGTTTCATAGAGTAACCGTACTCTTCGCTTTGCTGTAAGGCGAGATGCTCCTCCCATGCGTCGTAATTTTCTATATGGCAGGAGACATTACCGGAACGGGAAACATACTGTGAAAAAAGGTCTTTGGCAAAGTCATAGGAGGAAGCAAAATCTTTTACGTCAAACAGGAGGATATGTTCCTTGTAATCCGCCGTCAGTCCTTTTGACAATTCCTTGTAATCCTTATCGTTT
>CAJTUQ010000137.1 GCA_910579335.1 uncultured Dorea sp.
AGCATCAAAAAACGAGACAAAGGAAGAAAAAGACGCAAAGGGCAACTGCATTCGCAAGGAGCGTTATACCGGCACATGCAACCGGAGCTTCTATGTCGGGGAACAGGTTACGCAGGATGATATCCGCGCCTCATTTAAGGACGGCGTCCTCTCTCTCCAGGTTCCAAAAGACATGCCGAAGGTGGAAGATGCGCCAAGGCTCATTACAATCGAGTAATCAGCCATAGGCATCCGCCGGTATTGATTTTAAAAGCCATATCCCAAAGTAAAGCTTTAATTCACCTGCTTTTTGGATATGGCTTTTTCGTATCTGTGCTGCCGACTATATAATCAATACTTACATTATAAAAGTGCGAAAGCTTTATCAAAAGATCCACCGGTATCTGACGTGTTCCTTTTTCATACCGACGGTACACCTCACGCTGGCAGCCGAGATACTCCGCAATATCTGCCTGTGTCTTATCATTGTCAATCCGCAAGTCTTCCAAACGTTGAAAATACATGAAACCACCTCGGTTTTATGCTACCAAATAATTGCATTTTTATTCTGTTTATGCTACCATATGGTTGTATCTCGACAACAAAGGAGGAAGAAATTTGAAGGTTTACGAAAAAATAATTACCATTTTAATTACATTGGCATTGCTTCTATGCCTCTATTTCACAGGCCAGTCTGTCTACCGGACCGCCGTACGATGTACCGCCCGCTTTACGCACCATACGGCATCTTGTAAAGCGGGATCTTTAAAACCGGCCGCAATAACAGGGATTTGCAAAGACAAGCTTTCTCCTGTAATACATCCGATTGGAAAACAGCAGGCCTTCTATCCGTTTCCTGGCGCCGTCCGGCAGATTTCTTCCTGCATCCTGTTTTTTCTGCTGTATGCGCAGACGGTATATGTTTGACCATTCTATAACAGCAGACCAATCAAATACTAAATACGTACTCCGCAAAAAACAGACAGGGCTGCCTCTGCGAAAAGCCGCCCTGTCTGTTTACAGATTATCTTTATTTGAATATCTTAATTTTTCCGATTCCCGGCAGTTCCTTTCTCGTTCCTCTGCACGCATACACGATTCCCATAATAAAAAGAATAAGAACGGCAAATTGTGCTATGTCAATTCCTATATCCGCCAGGCTTCCGGTAAACCATGCAAAAACCCCTGCGCTCCATCCCCGGTATCTCTCCAGAGCATTCAAAAGCCTTTCCGCAACAAACAGAATGAGGCCCTGATTTTTATGGAGCTTTAAATATTCCGACTGCTTATCTCCTGCTAAAATAGGAATAAACACTAAAATTCCGATATAGCACAATACCGCCATTGCCTTATTGCTCTTGATTTCATTTTTTGGAAAGCATCCTTCTTCTTCCATCCTGTCGGAATATGTATGATACACATTCTGCCCATAACTTTGCGTCTCTGCTTCCCCATATGTATAACCGCTGCTTTGCGTCTCTGCTTCCCCATATGTATAACCACTGCTTTGCGTCTCTGCTTCCCCATATGTATAACCACTGCTTTGCGTCTCTGCTTCCCCATATGTATAACCGCTGCTTTGCGTCTCTGCTTCCTTTTTAGGAATCACCGCACCGCAGACGGGACATATCACAGCCGAATCCTCTACTTTCTCACCGCATTTTACACAATAAGCCATCTTCCTTAACCCTCCTCGTCTGCAAAACTATTTCCTGTATCCTCAATCTCTAAGTCCAAGTATCTCAGAAAGGACTTCGATAATAATTTCATTCGTACATGATTTTACATACCCGACCATATGCAGCAATATCTCATCCTGCTTCTGTACCTCTGTCAGGGATTCATTTTTCTTCGTCTCATTAATCAGACGGATTAATTCCGGCGTCAGCTCCTCGTACATATCCACCGTCGTATCCGACACTAATTTCCTAAGCTGTTTTTTTGTCGTTGGTACCATACACACCTCCTGATTAGGCTAAGCTCCTTCTACCGCCTTGATACTATTCCAAATTTCTCACTTTGAACTCTCTTTGCGCTTCCCGCTTCTGATCCTTCTTTGCGATATCCTGGCGTTTGTCATACAGCTTCTTACCCTTTGCAAGGCCTATCTCCACCTTGACAAGGCTGCCCTTAAAATACACCTTGAGCGGTATAATTGCAATCCCTTTTTCCTTAGTCTTGCCCAACAGTTTGTGAATCTCTGACTTGTGCAGGAGGAGCTTGCGGATACGCAGCGGGTCTTTATTAAAGATATTCCCCTTTTCATAAGGGCTGATATGCATTCCGTAAATGAATACTTCCCCGTTTTCTATACGGATGAAGGATTCTTTAATACTGCACTTTCCCATGCGGAGCGACTTCACTTCCGTACCGTGCAGGGCAATGCCCGTCTCATACGTATCCAGTATAAAGTAATCGTGGTATGCTTTCTTATTGTTAGCTATCAGCTTGCCATTCGTCTTCGCCATCTTCCCTCTCCCCTTCTGATACAATCTCAAAATCAATCGTCCGCATCATCCTGTTTGTATCAATGACGCGCACCCGAACCGTCTGGCCCAGCTTGTAGACCTTTCCCGTGCGTTCTCCGGCCAACTCGTAACTGCTCTCGTAATAGTCATAATGGTCATCCGTCATGTTTGTCACATGTACAAGCCCTTCTATCGTGTTAGGAAGCTCCACATACATCCCCCACTTTGTCATTCCGGATATGACTCCCTCAAAGACCTGCCCGATTCTCTCCTGCATGTACTCTGTCTTTTTCAGCTTGACGGTCTCCCGCTCCGCCTCGTCCGCACGGCGCTCTGTCTCGCTGGAATGCTTCGCCACCTCCTCAAGAATTGAGTGGTAATGCTCTATCTTTGCTTCGTTCATCCGTCCCCGAAGATTATCTTTAATAATACGGTGAATCTGCAAGTCCGGATACCTTCTGATAGGAGAGGTAAAATGAGTATAATACGCCGCCGCCAGTCCGAAATGCCCTGTATTTTCCGGCGCATATCTTGCCTGTCTCATGGAGCGCAGCGCCAGTCTGGCAATCAGCGCTTCCTCCGGCGTCCCTTCCACCTTCCCTAAAAGCTTCTGTATCTCTTTCGGCCGCACTTCATTAACGCCGATGTGCATAGAATATCCAAAGTTATTGATAAATGCGGCAAGCGCCTTTATCTTTTCATCATCCGGAGCTTCATGGGTGCGGTACACAAACGGCAGCTCCTGCCAATAATAATCCTGCGCCACCGTCTCATTCGCCAGCAGCATAAAATCTTCAATAATCTTTGTGGCGGTATTCCTGTCATACGGCTTGATTTCTACAGGCCTTCCATCCTTATCAAGCACCATCTTCGTCTCCGGAAAATCAAAATCTATAGAACCTCTCTGTCTTCTTTTTCCTCTCAGTATGCCCGACAGCTCCTGCATGCACTCAAACATGGGCACAAATTCTTTATATTCCTTCCGTTCCTCTTCATCATGATCTTCCAAAATTTTTTTCACACTTGTATATGTCATCCGTCTGTCCACATGTACTACTGTCTCTGCAATCTCATGGTCAATCACATTCCCTTTTGAATCTACCGTCATAATACAGCTTAATGCCAGCCTATCCTCCCCCGCATTGAGGGAACAGATACCGTTGCTCAGCGTATGGGGAAGCATGGGAATCACACGGTCCACCAGATAGACACTGGTTCCCCGTTCCCTCGCCTCATGGTCGAGCGCACTGTTTTCCTGCACGTAATTCGTCACATCTGCAATATGCACTCCTAAAATATAATTTTCCCCGCTGCGGGCAACGGACACCGCATCGTCCAAATCTTTGGCGTCCTCACCGTCTATCGTTACCATCCGGACGTCCCGCAAATCCTTGCGTCCCGCCATATCAGCAGTGCTCACCGGTTTTGACACGCGCTCC
>CAJTUQ010000138.1:0-1773 GCA_910579335.1 uncultured Dorea sp.
AGGATAATGCCTGAAAAGTAAAAAATGAAATCCCTATAGGAAGCGATATTGCCGGCGCAGGTATGTCCACACTAAGCAGGCTGCTGCATGTATGTACAAAAAAAGCCGCATATTTAAAAATTCCTAAAATCCCAAGATTTATGGCCAGACTTGCTATAAGAATCACTTTTTTCTTCTCCGTGCGCCCTGCTATCAAGCGGGCGCACAGGAAATTCAGAAAAGCGCTTAAAATCATAAGAATTACATAAACCGGTTCTCCATACGCATAAAATACCAGGCTTACGGCTGCCAACAGCCCGTTTTTCAATCGAAGCGAAGGCAAAAGCGTATACAAAAGATAAGTAACCGGTAAAAAAACACATAAAAATACTAATGAACTAAATATCATCTCCGAACTGCCTTTCTGTCAAGATTTCGTCAAAACCCTATCAGGTCTTCCCCTGCGTCAGATTTTTTTCACATACTGCCTGTGTTTTTTGTAGTTCGGCCTTCCGTCTTTTCCGCTCAGCTTATAAGACATGTTAAAATAGTGATGCTTTTTATCAACGATTTCCCACGATGGGTCAAACACCTTTCCCTTGACCTCCGCCCATCCGTGGCCTCCGCTGGATATGGCATATGCGTCCTTATATCCGGCCGCATTGGCAAGAAAAGCAAACGCTGCGCCGTAAGCGTAGCAGCTCCCGTGCCCTTTATTGAACATATCCATTGCATACTTATATTCCCAATTCTTATTCTTCTTAAATTTCGGCGAACCTCTGTATTTGAAATTTTTTATAGAATACTCAAAGCACGCTTTCAGCTTGTCATATCTTTTCATGGTCGGCTTTGTCGCTTTCTCCAAAATCTTGTTTGCCTTGACCATAACCTTAAGCTTTGCTGTGCTGTTCTTTGTCTTTTTCGCCTTTCCGGTACTTTTCAGAGTTACGCCGTTTACTTTCTTTGAGGTTACCATATAACCTCCGGCGCCGTTTACTATCCTGAAAAAATAATAATCGTTCCGTATCTTCTGCCACCCGGTGCGCTGAACGCCTTTTTTGTCAAAATAATAATACTTTCCGTTAATCCTTCTTAATCCGGTAAGCTTATCTCCCCCGCTATAATAAAATACTTCCTGCATCTGCGTCCGCCAGCTTTCCTTTTTTGTACCACCGGCCGTATCTGCGGCAGAAACATTCCATACCTCTGCCAAAGAACCGAAGAGTACAGCTAATGCCACGGCCGCTGCCGCAAACCTCCTGCCGGCTCCCTTTCTCTTATTCATAAGCTCTTTCTCCTTCAAATGCTCCCATTCTTTCCTTTTTGCCAGATTTTTTATCTGTGCCTACAATTTCACTTTATAATACTTTGCGCCTTTAAAGTTATTGTAGATTCCTTTTAATTCATTTCTTTCCTTCAAGAAATATGTACCTGAACAGTCCTCTGCAAATTTGTCCATATTCGGGTCACAGATATACCATTTATTTTTAATCTTTATCTCCACCCATGCATGCGCCTGCAGGTTTTCCGGATTAAATCCGTTCGTTTTTCCCACGCCGATGCGGACCGTGTACTTGGTAGCCTTTTTCGCCAAAAAAGCATAGGATGCCGCAAAATGGTAACAGCTTCCTTTCTTTTTCTTATACATCTCCAAAGCATACTTTTTCTCCCATCCCTTTTTCGCCTTGAAGCCGTAACTGCGGGCATAGCCATAGGTCTTTTCCGTATACTTAAACAGCTTTTCAAGCTTTTTTGCTTTGCTGTCCTTAGCTTTTACTTTTTTCTTTACTATGC
>CAJTUQ010000138.1:1783-3520 GCA_910579335.1 uncultured Dorea sp.
GAAGAAGCGGCCTCTGCCTGAACAGGTACCATAAGCAGCATCACAAATGCCAATATGCATGCCATCAGTTTTTTATAACCATTCTTTTTGTTCTTTTTCATCTTCTTTTTCTCCTATTCCCTGCTTTTTATTCTGCACCCATAAAAATTTCATTTCCGTCCGGCGCCTTGTATGTATATACGGTATAGTTTTTGTAAGTCAGTATCCCATCTTTACCCGGACCGTAACAGCCGTCAAAATACTCTGATTTCACGGGCTGTCCAATCAGGCGGTAAAGCTCTCCCATATCCTTTTCGTATACCGCCGCACTGCGCAGCTGCTTCGTCCCTGCGTCATCGTATTCCCCATTCTTGTGAAACTTGTAAAACTTTTCTCCGATAACGCAGATACCCGTCGTCATTTTACCGTTTTTAGAAAAATAATATTTTTTATCCTTGCTCCAGCCTCCTGCGGCAAGCCCCTTTGCTTTCACCTGATACTTGACGCCTCTCACTGTCACAATCTTTTTCTTGGACGTTGTCACAAGCTGGCCTTTTGCATTAAAGATGTAATATTTCCCGCGAATCTTACAGCTCCCTACAGCTGCCCTCCCATCCGCCTTAAAATAATACTTCTTGCGCTTTATCGTCTTCCACGTCTTTTTCAGCAGCTTTCCCTTTTTGTAATAACAGTATCCGCCGTTCTTTTTCACCAGTCCGTTCTTTTTGGCTTTCTTTCCCGCCGCCAGGACTCTTGCTGCGTTTCCTTCTGCCGGAATTGACGGAACAACTATAGATGCCGCCAGAAACAGGCAGATAAATCCAATCAGTCTTTTTTTCTTTTTCATTCCTTTCACCTCATGTCTAATATTTCTATTAATAATTATACCAAGTAACTGCATGAAAAACAATAAAAACCATTATATGGATGCTGCCCTGTGAAAGCTTCCAATCTCCGCCACAGTCTTGACAATATAGTCCGCCCCGGCCTGTTCAAGCTCCTCTCTGCTCCCAAATCCGTAAAGCACTCCCAGGCAGTCTATTCCTGCCTTTTTTGCTCCAATCACATCATGCTCCCTGTCCCCTACCATAAGAACCTCTGATTGCTCTTCAATCCCGCAGGCCAAAAGAGCGTAGCGGATGACATCGGCTTTCGTTCCCCGTCCGCCGTCAAGCTCCATTCCTGCCACATAATCAAAATATTGCGACAGCCCGAAATGCTCTATAATCTTTTTTGCATACGGCTCCGGCTTAGAGGTTGCAACTACCAGCCTCTTTCCTGCTGCCTTAAGCTTTTGCAGCATCTCCTCAAACCCGTCGTAAACCCGGTTTTCAAAAATCCCTTTTTCCTGATAATACTCTCTGTAATATGCGACCGCACGACGCACTTCCTCCCCGGAAAATCCATAATACTCCTTGAAAGAATCTGTAAGCGGAGGTCCGATGAATTTGTACAGCTTTGTCCGGTCACTCTCCTCAATCCCGAATTTTTTTAATGCGTACATAACTGAATTTGTAATCCCATAGGAAGAATCCGTAATCGTTCCGTCCAAATCAAAAAAATAAGTATGGTATTCCTTCATAAATCACCCTCCCGCAATCTGTAAGTCTTTCTTTTCCTACACCTCTAAATCTACCGCGTCCCGGATATTCTTCCTCGTATAAAGAAGCAGTACATCCTTGCTCCGGAGCTTTGTGGAGCCATTGGGAATTATCATCTTGTCTCCCCGGCGTATCATTATAATCATTGTCTTCCTGG
>CAJTUQ010000138.1:3530-3823 GCA_910579335.1 uncultured Dorea sp.
CTCACTGACCCGAAGCCCCACCCATGCGCTTTGGTCCTTAAGCACCAGCTCCTTTAAACGGATACCGATATCCTGCTTGTACCCTTCTGCTCCGAGGACTAGAAAGTCTCCTTGGAGGATTTCTGTATTTCCCCGCGGGACGACCACGGCCCCTTTTCTCTGAATCGCCGCAATCAAAAGTCCGGGCGGCAGCGGCAGGTCTTTGACCTTCATGCCCGTCCACGGATGGTTCTCCCCTACGCGCAGCTGTACAAACCGGATATCGCTCTCCTCCGAAGCCTCCTTCATCGTCT
>CAJTUQ010000139.1 GCA_910579335.1 uncultured Dorea sp.
TTCCCAATAAACAGGCAAAAAAATAAAAGCCGGCATTTCCGGCTTTCTTCCGCACAGAAATATCAGCTTTTCATTGTCCTTTTTATACGATTCCTTTCATAACCTTCTTACGCTGGCACGTTCTACAAAATCCGTACACACTTGAATCTTCGTTTTAATCCTGCATTGATTCTCTATAGAGTATAAGAGTTCCCTCACCGCCGTCGCCCCCATTTCCTGCTTGTAAACATTGATTGTTGTGAGGGGCGGATTCGATACTGCGCCGTAGGAAATGTTATCAAAACCTATAATCGATACATCATCCGGAATATCGTAACCGGACTCTTTAAGCGCCTGCATCGCTCCTATGGCTATCGTATCATTGTCCGCAAAAAACGCCGAAGGAAGCTGCGGCTCATTTTCCAAATATTTTTTCATGCCTTCATATGCCGTCTCCACCTTTGTCCCGACCGTAGGGATAAACTCCGGCCTGACAGGGAATCCGTGCGCATCCATTACACGCTTGTACCCTATCTCTCTGTATTTGAATGCTTGTATGCGGAAATCTCCCCTGATATATCCGATGTCTTTATGTCCGCGTTCTACCAGATATTCTACCGCTTTGGCCGCCGAATCCGTATTACTGATAAGCACGCTGTCAAAAAAGTACCTGTCACTCCACCCGTCCAGCAGAATGATTTTATTTTTTGCATGGGTATACGGTTCAAAATCCTCCTCCATCATCTCTGTTCCAAGAAGCACTACCGCGCTCTCCTCATCGGACAATATCTCGCGAATCTGTACGGTATATTCCGAATCATTGATATCCACGTAACAGAACAATGTCTCCAGCCCCATCAGCTTCGCCTGCCGCTCCACGCCTTCAATCACAGCCGGATGAAAAGGACTGTCGTCAATAATAAGCCCGTTCCTCCTGAAAATAACAAATCTGATTCTTCTTATCCTTTCACCTGTATGATATCCCAGCTCTTCCGCTGTTTTCAGAATCTGTTCTGCCGTCTCTTTATTGACTCCCCTCTTATGATTCAGCGCATTAGACACCGTAGCCGGAGAAAAGCCCGTAATCTCGCTTATTTTGCGAATACTGATTTTCATAATGCTATTTCGACCTTTCTGTTTCCCTCTCATTCCTATAATAATATTATATATTATTTATCTTAATTTGCAAACTTATTTATGCCTCCGCACAAAACCACAGAACACAAAAAGAGCTGCCCCGGTGCGAAGCAGCTCTTACAATACCGTATAAAATTACTTAAGGTTAACCTCTGCACCTTCAGCCTCAAGTTTAGCCTTGATTTCCTCAGCCTCTTCCTTGGAAACGCCTTCTTTTACTACCTTCGGAGCTTCGTCAACTACAGCCTTCGCCTCTTTCAGGCCAAGACCTGTAATCTCGCGGACAACCTTGATAACCTTAACCTTAGAAGCGCCTGCAGATACAAGCTCTACATTGAACTCTGTCTGCTCTTCCTCTGCTGCTGCCTCTCCGCCTGCTGCTGCAACTACTACGCCTGCTGCTGCAGATACACCAAATTCTTCTTCACATGCTTTTACTAATTCATTCAACTCTAATACTGATAACTCTTTGATAGCATCAATAAATTCAGCCGTTGTTAATTTTGCCATTTCATTATCCTCCTATAAAATATAATTCTTTCCAATTCATCCACACACAATTAAGTGTCCTACTCCTGTGCCGGAGCTTCTTCTGCTTCGGCCGAAGCCTCCACCGGTTCTTCTGCGTCCGCTGCCTCGCAGGCTTCTGCACCGCCCTGCTCCGCAATCTGGTTGAGAACGCGTGCAAGATTGGTAATTGGCGACTGTAAGCTTCCAAGCAGTTTGGAGAGAAGCTCTTCTCTTGACGGAATGCTTGCAAGCGCCTGCAGACCGTTTGCATCGTATGCTTCACCTTCAACTACGCCAGCTTTCATCTCAAGGGCTTTTGCGTCCTTTGCAAACTTGGCAAGGATTCTTGCCGGAGCCGTTGCATCGTCCTTAGAAATTGCCAATGCGCTCGGTCCCTCCAAGTGCTCGTCTAAAGCTGCGAACTCCGTCCCTTCAAAAGCTCTCTTCATCATAGTGTTCTTACAAACCTTGTACATGATGCCCGCTTCTCTCAGCTGTTTACGAAGAGCTGTATCCTGCGCAACAGTAAGCCCGCGGTAGTCAACCAGTACGACACTTGCCGCACCCTTGACATCATCTGCAATAGCTTGTACGATAGGTTGTTTCAATTCAACTTTTGCCACGAATGGTGCACCTCCTTATATTATTTTAGGTATGCTGCCAAAAAACCTCTGCGCCAAAAGACGCAGAGGTATAAATCCATATCTGAATTTAACTCTTCCTCGGTAGGCGTTCTGATCCTTACGCTTTACAGCACCTACTGTCTTCGGCAGTTACTTGATAAAAATACCACACAAACAAAAAAATGTCAATCGTTTTTTGACTAAAAATTTGAAATTATAAGTCAAAATTTCCTTATAAAAACTGCTGCACAGCATCGTTTCCGTACAGCAGTTTTATAATCATATATTCATCGGCTCTGCAAATTAAACAAGCCTCATCGGGTTAATCTTTACGCCCGGTCCCATAGTGGATGAAAGTGTCACGCTCTTTAAGAACTGACCCTTTACTGCTGCCGGTCTCGCTTTGATAACCGCCTCAATCAGCGTCTGGAAGTTGTCCGTAATCTGTTCTTCGGTAAATGAAGCTTTACCTAACGGCACATGGATAATGTTTGTTTTGTCAAGTCTGTACTCAATTTTACCAGCCTTGATGTCCTGGATTGCCTTTGTAACATCCATAGTAACTGTACCGGCTTTCGGGTTCGGCATGAGTCCTTTTGGTCCGAGCACGCGGCCGAGGCGTCCTACAACGCCCATCATATCCGGCGTAGCAACTACTACATCAAATTCAAACCAGTTCTCTTTCTGAATCTTCGGAATCAGCTCATCTCCTCCAACGTAGTCTGCACCTGCCGCTTTAGCCTCCTCAGCTTTAGCGTCCTTTGCAAATACAAGGATACGAATCTTCTTGCCGGTTCCGTGCGGCAGAACTACGGCGCCGCGAATCTGCTGGTCAGCATGGCGTCCGTCACATCCGGTTCTGATATGAGCCTCAATAGTCTCATCGAATTTGGCAACTGCGGTTTTCTTAACTAATGAAACTGCCTCTGCGACATCGTAAAGATTTCCTTTTTCGATGGACTTTGCAGCTTCTACATATTTCTTTCCTCTTTTCATCTAAATAACCTCCTTGTGGTAATGTCGGGATAACCCTCCCACTTCTTGTTTTACAGTTTAAATTGGTCGTTCTTCTCGCTTCGCTCTAAGAACGGCTAAAACACTTTGCTCGGCAATACCTCGCTTTGTGTCTGGCTTCGGATGTTCTTCTCGCTTCGCTCCAAGAACGGCTAAAACACTTTGCTCGGCAATACCTCGCTTTGTGTCTGGCTTCGGATGTTCTTCTCGCTTCGCTCCAA
>CAJTUQ010000140.1 GCA_910579335.1 uncultured Dorea sp.
GAACCAGCTATGAAGAAACAATGTTAAAGGAGTAAAAGAATTTTAAAGGATAAATGAACAAACTGTTAACATAAACCTCCGATTGCTTTATTTTTTGAATACATTATTTCCGGTATGCGAAAAGTGGTATTCCGTTTTTCGTCGGGAGCTCTACAAATCCTTGTGTCAGTGGCCTTGCATAGTCGATAAAAGCATCGCTGATATCTGAACCGTCATTAATAATCCATTCCGCCGGAACGGGTTTTTCTTTGTTGCAGATAATATTTACATCTGCCGTGCTGTATGACAGCTCATAAGGCACGCTCTTGTTTCTGACAAACGTAATCATCTTTCCGGTCTCTCCGTCAAGAGCAGCGTGTACTGCATAGATACCGGCATTCACGGCCTCGTCAAGGTCCACTCTGGAAAGGTGGGCGCAGGAACAGCGCTGGCATACGTTTAATTCGATAGAGCGTACTTTTACCCCGATTTTTTCTTTCACAAGGTTTTCCAAATATTTTCCGGAGCCGGTAAGCATCTTATGACCGAAATTGTCAACACCTACGTCACTTGCATATTCGCAGATGAAAGTGCCTTTGCCGTCATTAATGCCTTCTGAGATGCATACTACAAGATTTGGAGTGGTTTTTAAGCATTCTTTTACTTTTAAGATAAAAGCCTCCTGATTAAAAGCAACCTCAGGGAGATAGATCAATACAGGATTGTCTCCCTCAAATTTTCGCGCGAGCATACTCGCCGCAGTAAGCCATCCGGCATGACGCCCCATGACTTCTACGATAGTTACGGACTGTTTGTTGTCGTAAACAGTGGCGTCGGTAGCAATTTCCCTGACAACGGTGGCAACATACTTTGCGGCGCTTCCATAGCCGGGAGTATGGTCAGTTTCTACTAAATCATTGTCAATTGTTTTCGGAACGCCGATAAAGCGGATATCGCTGCCGATTTTTCCGGCATACCGGGAAAGCTTGCTCACTGTGTCCATAGAATCATTTCCTCCGATGTAGAAGAAATATCCGATGTCTTTTTCGTCAAATTTTTTAAATAGTTCCGGGTATACTGCATCGCTTAAATCTTCCGGAAGCTTGTAGCGGCAGGAGCCGAGATAAGCTCCGGGAGTCGTTCTTACAAGCTCCAGCTCGTTGGTTGCGTCCAAAGCGCCGATATCCATATAATGGTCATGCAGGAAACCTTCAATTCCATTAATCATGCCATAGACATGTCCCATGCTTTCTGTCTGTTTTAAGCCTTCCGATACAACACCGTACAAGCTGCCGTTGATTACTGCTGTTGGTCCGCCGGATTGTCCGACAATTATGTTTTTCTTCATATATCATTCCTCCATCTATACTTACTATATCGGATATTCAAAAATTTTACAATGAATAATTGCTTTTCCGAAAAATAAGTTGGAAAATGCAGAGGAATGCTTTATACTGGATAGAAGCGAAGAACGACTAGGAGGATATGAAGATGAAATATATATCGTTCGCAATCCCGTCATATAATTCGGAGGATTATGTATCCCATGCGGTTGAAAGTATCCTTTCCGGGGGAGAAGACGTAGAGATTATTATTGTTAACGACGGGTCGAAGGATGGGACTTTACGGATAGCCAGAGAATACAAAGAAAAGTATCCCGATATTGTCAAGGTAGTGGACAAGGAAAACGGCGGGCATGGAGATGCGGTAAATTCAGGGCTTGCCAATGCGACAGGAAAGTATTTTAAAGTGGTTGACAGTGACGACTGGGTGGATGAAGAGGCGCTTCGCAGTATCATTGCCTTTTTGAAGGAGTTGGAACGGGAGGAAAAAGAGATAGATATGCTCGTTTCCAACTATGTTTATGAGAAAGCAGGCGCCGCACGCAAAAAATGTATCCATTACCGGAATGTGCTGCCGCAGAACGAGATATTTACGTGGGATGATATTGGGCGTTTCCATCTGGATCAGTATATACTGATGCACTCTGTGATTTACCGTACGTCTATGCTGAAGCTCAGCCAGATGACGCTGCCGAAGCATACATTTTATGTAGATAATATCTATGTCTATTATCCGCTTCCCTTTGTGCGGAAGATTTATTATATGGATGTGGATTTGTACCGGTATTTTATCGGCCGGGATGACCAGTCGGTCAATGAGAAAGTTATGATTTCCAGGGTAGACCAGCAGATTTTTGTCACGAAAACGATGATTGACATGTATCAGATACGCAATATTGAAAGCAGGAAACTTCGGCATTACATGGTGAATTATCTGGCGATTATGATGACGGTTTCCTCTATCCTGTTGATACGTTCGAAGAAGCAGGAGAATCTGGAAAAGAAAAGAGACCTCTGGAGATATCTTAAGAAAAAAGATATAAAAACTTATCTGAGAATCCGGTACGGAATACTTGGGCAGACTATGAATATTCCGGGAAGGCCGGGGAGGAGGATTTCTTCATTGGCATATTCTGTCGCGAGAAGACTGATAGGGTTTAATTAACTTAATTTAGCCGTAGGAAATTACAATGATTTAAAAACGGGAGACAGCGGTTTATGCTGTCTCCCGTCTTCAAATTATGATTAATCATAGTCATCATAATCGTTGTCATCATCATAGAAATCGTCGTCAGGAACCACTTGGATCGTATAGGTAATCTGCTTTGTTTTTGCCTTACTGTTTGTACAGGTGCAGGTGATTTTGGTCGTCCCGGTCTTTTTGGCTCTAAATTCGACGTCATCACCGGTCGTGCGCCTGCTGTTAAAGCCCACAATACTTGTATCTTCAATAGACCATTTTAGCTGGCTGTTTTTAATGGAATGCCCTTTCTTTACTTCAAGGTCAAAATCATCGTAAACTTCTTCATATTTTGTGGAGCTTCCCACTTTTTTCAGTGAATAGTCAGCCTTTCTTTTTTTGACGGTAACCGTAATGACATCGCCGTATTTTTTCTTGTTCTTTCCAACGACATAACAGCGGATTTTTGCTTTGCCAGGTTTTACGGCGATAAATTCCATATCGTCGCCGTCACGGTCGCGGTCTTCAAATTTTACATATTTTTTACCTGATACAATCTGCCATCTGAGGTAATCATCATCAGATTTTCTCGGAGTCATCTTTGCTTTTATCTTAAATTCTTTTCCCTGCATTACTCTCATTGTTGATTTTGGAATGGATACTTTTCTGGGCTTTCCGCCGTCCGCCCGGACAGTCATCCCCGTGATACTTGTCATTGCAAGTACTGCTGCCATAAGCGGCAAAAGGAATCGTTTTATTTTTTTCATATCTTCCCTCCTTTGACTGACATAGTCGTTTTATGAAATCCATCAATAAACTACATATTTATCATACCATATAAAATATTAGTTGTAAATATTAGTTGTTTTGAGTTTCCCCATTTTTTATACTCACCATAAGTGCAGTTGTCAAAATAAAAATGCAAAAACACTTGATCTTTGTT
>CAJTUQ010000141.1:0-561 GCA_910579335.1 uncultured Dorea sp.
TATAAAAAAGAGGTATAAATATGCGAAACAATGCAAATGAATTGAAACGAATAGAAGCGGAATCAAAAAAATTTTTAAATGCCAAAAAAGAGAGTGCCACAGAGGAGTTTCGTCAATGTGTGTTTGAGGAAATTTTTCAAAAGAAATTAGGATATGATCACGCTTCAACCATGTATAGGAATGTTGAGCAACAAGTATATATAGTAGATAAAAGGTTAAAAATTAAAATAACGCTTGCTGAAGTAGATGAGACAAGCGTTGTAAATCGTTTGTTCAGAGATTATACAGAGAAGGAGTAAAAAATAGTACTGTTGAATGGGGGATGGTAATAAGTCCTAAAGGAATTTGGCTGTTTAACAATAATATTGGTAAAAGGCAATCAGATTTTCAAATGAAAAAGACGGTGTTAGAGATTATTTATGGTAAAAATTCGGATCAAGAGTATTTTGATTTTCTTTCTTATGATAATATATTAGGCCTCGAACCAAATATATATTATTTTAGGGATATTGCGGAATATAGGAATTGTTATTATAAAGGGAGCGAAAAAAGCTGGCCGGC
>CAJTUQ010000141.1:571-3130 GCA_910579335.1 uncultured Dorea sp.
TGTTCTGTAGATATGGAAAAGTGGTATTTAAAAAATGAGACAGATAATGTTTATGATACAATAGAACTGACAGATTTTTATTCTTATATAGAAAAAAAGACAAAGTTAGGGAAAGAGAATACATTAAAAAGTGCGTTTTTCTATATTAAGGATTTTATGTGTTGTATGTCTATGAAGGGAACTTTTGACATCAGTACAAAAACTATGTTGAATGGGTTTACTGTAGCTTTAAAGAAGGATGAACGGAGGAATGTTTTTGTTTCAGATAAGTCGGATAAATTGAAAAAAGCGATACAATATTTGGATACCGGAAAAAATAAGGAAAGAGATGTTGCGATGTTCCTGATGGAATTATCTTTTGGCCTGGAACGGAGAAAATTACGTTTTCTAAAATGGAAAGAGAATTTTGGTTGGAATAACGATGGAAGTATAAAGGATAAATTTAAACTAGAAGAAAAAGAGATGCATATGCCAGAGAAACTCATAAAAGCTTTACAAAGATTGAGAGCTCTTGGTGTAAGCGGGGATTATGTTTTCTACCGTACCAAGGATAACGGTGAAGAACCAATACGTGAAGATGTAATTAATGATGTGTTTAGCAAGCTTAGCAAAATTGATCCTAATGACGAGTATTATAAATCCTTAACCCCAGCTAATATACGTAGTTCTCTCGTCAGGTATTTACTTAAACAGGGAGAGCCTTTGGAAAAAATTATTTATTTGATGAATATAGAAATTTGGAATCTGGGCAATTACATATCATTGAAAGACATTAATTGTATCATGAAACAGAGAGATAAAAAGGAAAGTCACCCAATGGAGGAGTTCTTTGAAAAACTTATATAGGGTATTTTATATAAACAGGGGGAAATAATATGACACTTGAAGAAATAAAAAGCGGTGAATCAAAAAATGTAGAATTTAAAATAAAACTTCCAGATGATAGTAAAAAATATATGAAGACAATCGTTGCTTATGCAAATACATCAGGTGGGAAAATAATAATTGGAGTAGACGATGACACGAGAAATATTGTTGGAGTTGACCCAAGCGCTGTATTTCAGATTATGGACAAGATTGCCAATGCCGTTTCGGATATGTGTGTTCCTCAGATTATTCCGGATGTTACTTTCCAGACAATGGAAGAAAAGTGTATTGTTCAGATAGAAATATATCCGGGGCAGAACAGGCCATATTATATACGGAGTATGGGAAAAGAGAATGGAACCTATATTCGGGTAGCAGGAACCAGCAGACCGGTGGATGAGGCAATATTAAAGGATTTGCAATATCAGGGAGCAGGCAAATCGTATGATGAAATTGTTAATGTTGAAACGGACTACGATGAAAGACAGGCCTTAAAGTTGTGCAATGATATTCAAAAATATATTGCTGAATCAAGAGGATTGCCAATAAGTAAAGTAAGGAAGATAGCGGTTACTAATCTGGAAAACTGGGGATTTTTGAAGAAAAGTGGTCAAAACTATCTGCCAACAAATGCTTTTGTACTTTGTACAAATAATATTTTTCGATTTGCGAGAATACAGTGTGCTTTGTTTAAAGGGGAGGACAGAGCGGTATTTGTTGACAAGCGGGAATTTGCCGGACCAATTTATAATCAGATTGAGGAAGCATACCAGTTTGTATTAAAGCATATTAACCTTGGTGCAACGATTGA
The DNA here is from genome assembly GCA_910579335.1 of uncultured Dorea sp. Taxonomy (GTDB): domain Bacteria; phylum Bacillota; class Clostridia; order Lachnospirales; family Lachnospiraceae; genus MD308. The sequence continues at coordinate 2,250 of CAJTUQ010000141.1, forward strand.
TGGGATTGTTCGAAAAGACAAATATGAATTACCTCCTGAAAGTATTCGGGAGGCAATTATCAATTCGGTCTGTCATAGATGTTATCTGGAACATTCTTGTGTTCAGATTGCAATTTATGATAGTAGAGTGGAGATAACTTCTCCAGGTATGCTGTATGGCGGATTGACAGTGGAACAGGCAATAGCAGGGCGTTCAAAGATTCGCAATGTTTGTATTGCAGAGCTATTCAGCCGGATGGGTATTATTGAACAGTGGGGGACAGGCTTTCAGAGAATGATTCAGGGGTGTAGGGAATATGGAGTTCAAGGACCAGAGTTTGTTGATATGGGGGATGCGTTTCGAGTGATTTTCTATCGGAGAAATGTAGAAACTGGCACAGAAAATAAGGATAGATTTATAAAAACTGGCACAATAATAGCAAATACTAGCACAGAAAGTGAAATAACTGACAAAGTAGAGGATGATTTATTTTCGGCTTTATCAGATACAGAGAAAAAGGTAGTAAGACTTATATTGAAGAACCCTGAAATTACACAGGATAAAATGGCGGAGATTATAGGAATGTCAAAAAATGGAATCAGATATGTCATGAATAAATTGAAGAACAGGGGAATCCTTGTGCGGGTAGGGGCTACTAAGAAAGGAAAATGGTTTATTGATCTAGGTAGCAAAGCCAGTGAGGAGGAGAGTATATGAATCATGCAGGAGCTATAGCCTCGAATGCAGGAGACGATTTTCACCTGATATGGACGGGGAAAAAGATTTTAGAAATGTTAAAACCAAATAGCGAGTTGGATGCAGTTGTCGTGGAAGGGCCAGCATGGGAAGATTCTATTATGGTGGAAAACCAATCACTGTTGTATTCAATCGATATAACAGA
>CAJTUQ010000141.1:3179-3425 GCA_910579335.1 uncultured Dorea sp.
CAATTAAAATATAGCGCATATCTTCCTGAAAAGGAGTGGAACCTTTCACGGCTATGTGCTGCTTCAGATAACAAAAAATCTAATTCAGTTATTCGAAGAATGGCTGATACTTATAATGGCTTTGCAGAAAAATACTTGGATATTTCAGAAAAAATAGTGCTGAAATTTGTCAGCAATCAAATTCTAGCGCAAGACTTTAAGGAAAGCATTAATGAATGTAAAAAAATATTAGATAAGAAAGCATAT
>CAJTUQ010000142.1:0-1961 GCA_910579335.1 uncultured Dorea sp.
CTTATTGTTTTCTTCCAAACTTTCCAAGTTTTCTTTTAATTCTTCATTATCCTTTTGAATCTTCGTGTAATCTTCAACTGTTACCTTCTCTTGCTCACCAGACGAAGTCGTAATAACTAATGTGTTATTATTTACATTTTCATTAACATTTAGATTATTTGTTATTAACGAACCTCCAACTCCCCCTGCAACAATACCACAAATACCCGTTATTAAAGCAGCCTTTATAGTTGTATTCATATTCCTCATTCCCTTTCACACTAAAAATCACTTACAGTTTACTTTATTCTACAAATTATGACAATAAAAAACTACCGCATTTTAAGGGCAAATTCCTTTTATGCTATGTAAAATAATAGATATGTTGTTATTGCTCCATTCCCATTTCGGTCAGTGAAATAATGGTGTTATTATATAAACAACTGGATAAAACAGTTCTCCCTCGTCAAAGTATCTACTGTAGAAGCTGTTTCCTTTAAGGAATATAAAACACTCCAAAAAAATCCAACGCCTTAAGATTAAAAACGAAATATTAAAAAACGACTGCCATTTCCACAAAAGAACAATAAGCGAGCTTGTGACTTTTGTCCAGAAGAATCTAACCGATTACTCCGTATCTCAACTTTGCGGTATCTTGGGATTTCCAAAGAGTACCTATTACAAGGCTCTGGTTCGCAGCAACTGCGCTTTGTAATAGTAAAGAAATCAGCTATCGTGCTAATCAAGGCAGCAACCCAGATGATAAAGAGAATTTCCTGAATTGTAGTTTTGTAATGGAGACCATCAACCAAAAATGGTGTGCGGATTTCACTTACATCCATGTGCGAAAAAAAGGACAGTCCCCTTTTGTGACTGGAAGGCAAAGATATTTATTTCTTAACTGTCTATTTGACAGAGGTAGAGGGCTCTCTTCCGATTTTCTTAAGAAATTTTATAAACATTTCTGTTTTCTGACACATCCGATTCACATTTTTTTCCTATAATGATTTTATCATTTAAAGAAGACAGCGGTTGTGCTGCTGAGTTTTGTATAATCGCTGGACTTCGCCTAAACAGTACGATTGAATTTTTCTTTTCAGGCAGCCGGCATCCGTTATGACGTCAGATATGCAGGTTTTGCCTGACATTATATAGATTTTCCCCCTCCGAAGGCCGATGTGAAACCATCGGCCTCCTCTCTTTAAGCTTCTCTCTAATCCTTTTTGATACATATATCCATACTTCCAGAACGAAAACCTTCCAAATCCAACGTCACATACTTATATCCAAGCTCTTTCAGGCAACTTATTATTTCTCCCCTCCGCTCTAAAAGCAGAGGGAAAGATTCACAGTCCACTTCAATCCTGACTATTTCACTATGTATCCTTAGGCGGACATTATAAAACCCAAATTCCTTTAGAACCTTTTCCCCCTGCTCTGCCTTTCGAAGCATATCGCCAGAGAGCCTCGTACCATAAGGGAACCTTGTTGCGAGGCAGGGCGACGCCGGCTTATGGCTGACAGACAGGCCGCATTCAGCCGCTAATCTTCTCACTTCTTCCTTAGTCAAGCCTGCTTCTGCCAACGGACTAACAATACCCAATTCTCTTACCGCACGGATTCCCGGTCTGTAAACCTGCAAATCATCTCTATTTGTTCCTTCCATGACAACATCCGCATGAAGTTTTTCGGCCTCCTGAAGTATTCGCTGAAACAAATATTTTTTGCACCGGTAGCATCTGTCCTCCGGATTGCATTCTATGCCCGCCTCTTTAAGCTCATCGATTTCCAGGACCTTAAATACGGCTCCAATCTCATCGGCAGTTTTCGCAGCCGCATCAATCTCGCCTGCCGGATGAAGCAGCGTGTGCAGATATATGCCGTAAACCGTATGATTCGTCTTTTCCGCCGCTTCACAGGCTGTTTTTAAAATCAGGCTGGAATCTGTCCCTCCTGAAAATGCAACAATAAGGTCTCCCCCT
>CAJTUQ010000142.1:1971-3420 GCA_910579335.1 uncultured Dorea sp.
AATCTTTTCACTTTACTCTCAAACCCCTGCATACACACCACCCTGTTTCCGCTCTTTGCCTTTATTAAAGAAGAGCTTCCGCCTCTTCCAGAACTCTTTCCCACACTTTTCGGTATGTCAGATTTTTTTCCGAGGAAATCGCCGCCACACTCTCATATTCCGGATATATCCTCGTCTCGCCATATACATCGCAAACTTTAACCTGCACTTCACCTAAGGACGTCTTTATCTTACGAAGCTCTCTTTTCAACACCGTACGCTCCATACGCATACGACGGACGCCAATCGTTGTCGTCTCTTTAAAAAGAATCTCTTCCATCATCGGAATGTCCTTCTTAGCGCAGATAATATTAATCTGATATGCGGGACGGTTCTTTTTCATAAATACGGGCATGTAGTTAACATCTCTCGCCCCTTCTTTAAAAAGCCGCTCCATCACATATCCCAAAGTTTCTCCTGTACAATCGTCAATATTACTTTCCAGCTTATATATGTCATCTTTTAATGGCCTCTTATCTTCTGCCCTTTCATCCTTTATCTCCTCAATCAACATAGCCCTGAGAATACTTGTCCTTCCATAATCTCTTTTTCCCGCCCCCATTCCGGATGCCAGAATCCTGTATTTTTCCGGAAGCTTATCTGTTGTTCGCACCGCAGCAGCAATGGCCGCCCCTGTCGGGGTTACAAGCTCTGCCTCCGTGTTCGTAATGTGAAGGGAAAGCCCGTGAGCGGAAGCAATGTGCATTACTGCCGGGACAGGAATCGGAAGGATACCATGTGCACATCTTACTGTGCCTCTGCCCTCATACAACTCCGGCACAATAATCTCTGAGATGCCTAGATTATCAATGCAGATTGCCGCTGCTGCGATATCCACAATGGAATCCACCGCCCCTACCTCGTGGAAATGTACATTTTCTATTGTTGCCCCGTGTGCCTTTGCTTCCGCCTCCGCCAAAACATGGAAAATATCCAGCGCAATCTTTTTTGCTCCCTCTAAAAGGCCCGACTGGCTGATAATCGCAGTTACATCCTTTAAGCCGCGGTGTGCGTGACGGCTGTGCTCGTCATGGGTATGGCTATGTTCGTCGCGCATAGGACTATGCTCATCATGCGTATGGACATGTTCACTATGACTGTGTCCGCATTCTTCATGAATATGAGGGCTATGGACATGCTGTCCGTGACCGCGGCCATGTCCCTCATGCATGTGTACATGCTCTGCTCCTTCTTTTCTGTGGCCGTATAAATAGACAATATCATGGTCATGATTTTTATATTGCTCCGCCAGCACAACATGAAAATCACAACAATCCAAACCTGATTTCTTTACTCTGGTAATTTCAACAGAAACCCCCTCTAACGGCAGCGTATCAAGCTGGCGTATCAGTTCTTTTTCATCAGCTCCCATATCCAGAAGAGCCGCTACTGTCATATCCCCGCTGATTC
>CAJTUQ010000143.1 GCA_910579335.1 uncultured Dorea sp.
GGAAAATTTCATAAAATAAACACAGTTTGCCCAACAAACCTTCACAGATAAAAATTAAAATACTAATGTAAAAAGGACGGGTAAAAAGGAGGAATCTATGAAAAACAAGAAATTTCCAAAACAAATTTTTAGAAAGAAGCAATACCGCTTCATCGCAGCCGCATTATGCCTCGCACTAGGAGCAGGCGCTTTCGCTGCATCCGTACATGCAAAAAATATTCTGGCGAAAAAGGAAGCTACAGACAAAATACAAAGCGCCACTGTAACAAGGGGGAATATAAGCAATTCCATCGACGCAGGCGGCAGTCTGGAGGCTGCTGAAACTATAGATATTATGGTACCCGCCGGAATTAAAGTAGAGAAAATCAAAGTAGACAGCGGTGAAGAGGTTACAAAAGGCCAGACTCTTGCTACACTTAATAAAACCTCTGTTACACGCCTTCTGGTTACTATTCGGGATCGTCTGGATTCCTTGGACGACGAACTTGATAATAGCGGTTTATCTTCTCTGGAAAAGGAGAAATTAAAAGGTGAAAAAAACGAACTGGAAAAAACCGAAAAAAGCCTTGTCACTCTTTATAAAAATCCCAAAATAAAGGCTTCCTCGGACGGCATCGTAAGTACCATTCATGTTTCTCCTAATGCTGAAACCTCCAATACCGCATACTCTGCAAATACCGGCTCTTCTAACGAAGCAGAGCAAAGCACCTCTCAAATGTCTTTAGAAAACGCAGGAACAGAAAATCCAAAATTTCTTTTTCTGACTGCTGACACAGACATAAGCAAAGCTGGCTCCGAAGCGCCGGAAAAAAACTCGGCCGAAGATAACGATGGGAATACCGAGTCAGCTGAAACGCCAAAAAGTACGGAATCTGATTCCAGTGAAGACGCCCAGCTCAAAATCATCAATGATTACTCTACGCTTTCCATACAGACGCCGATAGCCGGACAAACGCCGCAAAAAAACATTCCCGAAACAAGCATGTACACAGGAACTATATCTTGGGACTGCACCGGAAGCACCTTCCAAAGCGGAACTATCTATACGGCAACCATTGTTTTAACCGCAAAAAGCGGCTGCACATTCTCTGAAAAAAACCTTCCAATTATTAAAGATGCATCGTTTAACTGGAATATCTATCATTCCGGCGAAGGAAATACATTGAAAATTGTCGCAAAATATGAAAAAACCGCAGAGGCGCAAACGAACCCGGAAAATACTGCACAATCATCCGGAAACGGACAGGAAGACGATATTTCCGGAAAAACGCCGGCTTCCAAAACAGGCGGCAGTGCGGCAAGTAACATAGCAGGCGGCAAGTCCCGCAGCTCATCCGGCAGCATGACTGGCAACAGTACGACTGGCGGAACTTCCTCAAGCGCCTCCGATTCTTCATCAGAATACAGTGCTTACGAAACAGTAGCTTTTACTCTTGCAAAACAAAACAATGCAAAAATTTCCGTAGACGTAGACGAACTGGATATCTTATCCGTCGAAGAAAACCAAACCGCCTCTGTTACACTGGATGCATTGGAGAATGAAATATTTACAGGAACCGTCACTAAAATCAGCAATACCGCCTCCGCTGGAAATGGAAGTGCAAAATATGCCGTGGAGATTACGGTCCCTATGGATGAAAAAATGCGTATAGGCATGAGTGCCTCCGCCTCCATACAAGTAAGCAACGCCAAGGATACATTGATTCTGCCTATGACTGCCCTGCAGCAAAAAGGCGATGAGACGTTCGTGTATACCGCAAAAGATAAAGATGGCAGCCTATCCGAAGCTGTCACGGTACAGACGGGTCTGTCAGACGGACAAAATGTGGAGATTTCCAGCGGGCTTTATGAAGGCGCAGAAGTTTACTATACCAAGACATCCTCAGGCGGCAGGGACAGTTTTGATAATGCCAATGGATTCCCGGATATTATGAACGGCAGCGGTATGCCGGACGCACGTCCGGACAGCAGTAAAAAACGGCGGAATACCTATGACTCATTTCCAGACAGCGGGCATTCCGGAAATTAAGGAGGCGGCCGGCATGATTATCTTTCAAAACATATCAAAAATATACCAAATCGGCAATGAGGAGGTACATGCGCTGAGCCATGCAAACATTCACATTTACCCAAAAGAGTTTGTCAGCGTTATCGGGCCCTCCGGCAGTGGAAAATCAACGATGATGAATATTATGGGCTGTCTTGATACCGCCGACAGCGGACAATATCTGTTAGACGGACTGCCTGTGGAAAACTGCACGGAACGTGAACTTTCCCACATCCGCAGCCGTAAAATCGGATTCATTTTCCAGAGTTTTCATCTCATCGGAAGTATGAGCGCAGAAGAAAATGTAGAGCTTCCGTTAATTTACCAAAAACTTCCTTCCAGAGAGCGAAAGGAACGCGTGAGGGATGCTCTTTGGAAGGTGAAGCTCTACGAACGGCGCAGGCATAAGCCAAGTCAGCTCTCCGGAGGCCAGCAGCAGCGGGTCGCCATTGCAAGAGCAATGGTATCAGAGCCGTCCCTTTACCTTGCCGATGAACCTACCGGGAATCTGGACTCCGGCACCGGGTATCAGATTATGCAGCTATTCTATGAACTCCACGCACGTGGGAATACGATTGTCCTTATCACCCACGATGAATCTGTAGCTGCACTGGCAGACCGCAGCATCCGTATAAAGGACGGGCAGGTACAGGAGGTGACGGCATGATAGTACAGTCTGTAAAAATGGCGCTAAAATCCATACTATCCAATAAACTCCGCTCATTTTTAACGATGCTTGGCATTATCATCGGAGTCGTGTCGCTGGTTGTACTTGTATCCCTTGTTCATGGAGCCGCCGGCTCTATTACTGATTCTGTCAACGCACTGGGGAGCAATCTTCTTAACGTATCAATCTCTGACGACCACGACCGCCCTGTAAAGCTGTCAGAGCTCTCAGAATTTACAGATGATGCCGCATTCAGCAGTATTGCACCTTCCGTTTCTTACACAGCATCCGCATCCGGAGCCTTCACGGAAGAAAGCGCCCGTATTACAGGAACAACTGCCGCCTATATGGACATTCAAGGACTTGAATTAGAAGAAGGCCGCTTTCTTATGAAGCCGGATGTTGACAACCATAGTAATACAGCTGTAATAAGCGCAGACCTTGCCGCAGACGTTATCGGGCGAAAAAACGCCGTGGGAGAAAACATTAAATTAAACGGTAAGAACTTCCAAATCATAGGTATATTAAAAGAAAAGGAAAGTGCCTCAAATTCTGTGGAAGGCAGCACCTACCAGGCATATATCCCTTATACTTCGCTGATTCGGCTGACGGAAAACGTCACCCTCAATGTGTCCTCTTTCTGCATCCGCGCTGCAGGAGATGAT
>CAJTUQ010000144.1 GCA_910579335.1 uncultured Dorea sp.
CAGAACATGGATGACAGGATAAGAGTTTTTCACAAAAAGAATGAAGGATTATCATCAGCAAGAAATTTGGGGTTACAGTATGTAAAAGGTGAATACATAGGATTTGTTGATAGTGATGACTTTATAGATGAAGATATGTATGAAAGTATGCTGCACGAAATGAAAGAAGATGTAGACATAGTAATATGTGGGAGACGCATATGTTTTCCGAAAGAAATGCATCAGAAAAGTAAAGCAGCGTTTTGCGCGCCTAAATGTATTAAGATGGATAACGCAACTGCCATGGAGAAGTTTCTGCAGAATAGAAATATCTCTATGGCAGTTTGGGATAAAGTTTATCGGAGTGCGCTATTTAAGGAGGTCACGTTTCCGTATAAAAGAGTATGTGAGGATATTCCCGTAACATATAAACTGATAGCAAAAAGTAGGAATATTGTACATCTTGGGAAGCCAAAATACAATAATTTTCATAGAAACGGGAGCATTTCCAGACAGGAATTTTATTACAGGCTGGTTGACTATGCAGTTTTTGCAGGGCAAGTATGTAAAAACGTAGCAATAGAATATCCGCAGCTGCTTATGCAGGCTGAGGCATTATACATTATGTGTGCGCTTGTCACTCTAAAAAAGATTCAAGCATGTCAGAATAGAAGTTCGTATACAGATATGGAAAAGAGAATTCTGAAAGCGTTTTGGCACATGTACCTTCGCATTTTGCAAAATCCCTATATTTTATCCGAGAATAAACGGGAAATATTAAAGTGCTTACTGGAGAGGAATAAAAAATGATAGTTCTGTTTGTATCGCCTAATTATGAGCCAAAGGGCGAATTGCCAAAGGGCGGTGTCAGTATGTATATACGAAGAGTTGCCGGAGCGCTAAAGGAACTTGGGCATACGCCGGTTATTCTCTCATCCGGTACACAAGACATGCATTATTGGGAAAACGGTATAGAAATCTTTTTTGTACGCTGCCCAAGTCTTAATCTGAAAGTAAAAGAGTTCAACATGGTGGCAGGTATTTTCTGTAGCAGTTTTGCCGTTAACAGAAAAATTTCTGAACTTATCAGTACAAGAAAAATAGATATTATCCAGTTTTCTTCTATACGCAGTTGGCCGCTCTTTTACTATGGGAAAGTACCCGCTATTATGAGATTATCCAGTTACGATAAGCTATATTATAGAGATTATCCGAATAAAAGGGTAGTATATATTCAAGCTTTCCTGCAACGCCTTGCAGCCAGAAGATGCGTAACAGTGTTTGCGCCAAGTAATGTCCATGCCAATGCGTTTGCCAAAGATATTCATAGAAAGGTATCTGTAATTGAATCACCATTTTGGAATGAGTGCAGCAAATATGACGATAGTGTATATCAAAAAAGATTAAAAGACAAAAAATATGTTCTTTATTTTGGACGCTTAACAGTTACAAAGGGAATATTGGTAATTGCAGAAATATTAGAAAAGTTCCTAAAGACACATCCGGATTATCATTTTGTCTGCTGCGGTATTGAACAAAAGGGGTATAAAGAAAATTTGATACGGGTTTTAGAAAGCGGCGCCGGAAAGTATAAGGAACGATTTATATACATCAAAGCCCTTTCGCATACTTTCCTATATCCGATTATTAAGAGGGCGGACTTTGTTATTTGCCCGTCATTAAGTGAAAACTTTGCTAACGCATGCATGGAAGCAATGTATTTTGAAAGAGTAGTGATTGGGACCGATGGCGCAAGCTATGAGCAACTAATTGACGACGGAAAAAGCGGATTGTTGTGCATCCCGGGAGATTCAGAGAGTTTATTGCGCAAAATGAACCAAGCGGCAGCAATGAGTGAAGCACAAAAGGTAGAAATAGGTCAAAGAGCGAAGAAGCGGATTGATAGATTAGCACCAGAGGTTATGGTTAAGAAACTGATGAGACTTTATCAATATGTCATTGATTATACGAGCTGATGCGGAGGACGTTTCAGCAACAGCAATGAGATAATCGCAATACATTACGTCCCGCACCGCAGCATTGTGCATAAATCATCCGTAAGACCCCATATACCACAGGAAGTACTTTGCGATAACCTGCGATAAATCGGCAGCTGCACATTCTCAAAAGTAGCGATGATAATTTCGTCAGCAGAAGCTAAATCATATTCTTGCACGGAATATACCGGAATCCCCATGATGCGGTCGGGATTATCCGTTTTATCAGATACTACAATGCAGAGTATCTTACCCGAAGTATCATTGTGCTTTGCAAGATATTGTATCAGCGCAAGACATACTTGCCCGGCGCCATACAGAATGATTTTGTTTGCATTGGTATAGAGTTTGGTCAAGGCAGGGAGGTTTTTAAACCGATGTTCATCCGGAAATTTGATATCTTGAGATTCATAGAGGAGTTTGGCGGCAGGAGCACTTAAGACGCTTTCATCCAGTTCACTCCAAATAATGTTTTGGAGAAACGCTTCTAACACATCAGCAACTTCTTTTTGCTGTGACATGTCAAGCTTATCATACTTTCCGGCTAAGCTGTTAAATTCATGTGCCAGAACTTTCTTCCTAAGTTCGCACGGCATATCCGATATCATTTCTTTTATGATTTGATAGGATTTAATAAGGCATATGAAGTTGTCGTCCCTGATGCCCATTAGGGATTCTTTATTATTCATCTGGTAACATACCATATAGCAGTCGCAGATAACGATTCTGTTTGTATGCATGATTACGTCCATATAGAAGGAACGGTCGTTGACGCATTTAAGGGAGTTAAACCTTATATTATACTCGTTCAGGTAGCTTCTTTTTACAAAACTCGTCCACGGAGCTCTTGCGGTTTTTAGGAGGACGTCCTGACAATCGATTAAGGAGCATACTTTTCCGTAAATATTCTCGGGGAATCCGGACATAGAAAAATAATTATTTTCCGACAGAATACCGGATTGCATATCGAAAGTCTTGCTGCGCGTTTTGACATAGTCCGCGGAAGCTGCTTTGGCAGTCTCATAGACCTTTGCATATGCGCCGGGCAGAACATAGTCGTCTGCGTCCATGAAATGAACGTATTCACCGGTTGCGATGGTCAAACCGTTATTTCGTGCGGCTCCTGCATAGCGGTTTGGCTGTGCTAATACATGGATATTGCTGTGTGCTTTTTCATATTTTCTGAGTATTTCTAATGAACTGTCTGTGGAACCGTCATCTACGCAGATAATTTCCTGTTCTTCAATGCCTTGGCTTAATATACTGTCCAAACAGCGGCTTATGTATTTTGCGGCGTTG
>CAJTUQ010000145.1 GCA_910579335.1 uncultured Dorea sp.
ACTCTCAGAACAATTTGAGTGATACATATATTAAAAGATAATCTGTAAAAAATCAAGAGTTTTTTTCATTTTCCCGCAAAAATTTATAAAAACTGCCCCCGGCGGACAATTCTGACGCCGGAGGCATATTATGTGAATATATTAGATTTAATCCCTGCGCCTTTCGCTCAGCTCTCTCGGCGTATACAGATGTCTCGGAATACCATCTACCATAACCGGTGATACATCGCCCTGAATCAAAGGCCTTACATAAGAAATAAAATCATTGGACACGTAAGTTCCATCCTTTATAATCCACTCCGGCGGAACAAGCTTCTCGTCATTTGCAATCTTATGCACATCCTTAACCTCTGTTCCGCACTGGTACGGATCGTCGGAAAGTCTCTGGAGAACTACCATCTTGCCGCTGTCTCCTTCGTCCGCCGCTTTTACGGCAGCGCCGCCCACCTGATAAGCTTCAAGAATATCTACGCGGGACGCCGCATGGGACGCCGCTCTCTGCAGCGTACTCAGCTCGATTGCACGCGTCTTGCAGCCAAGCTCCCCGGCAATATAGTTTGCAAGATAAGCCGCCGTACCTGACAACTGCTTATGGCCGAACGCATCCACAAAGTCAACGCTGTTGCCCAGCTCGCACACGTAGTTTCCATCCTCTGTGCAGATTCCCTCTGAAATCGCAACTACTACGGAAGTCTTTTTCTCCAGAATGTTCTGTACTTTATCCCGGAACTTCACAAGGTCAAAAGAATGCTCCGGCAGATAAATCATATCCGGACCTTCGCAGTCTTCACCCTGTGCAAGAGCCGCCGCACCAGTAAGCCAGCCGGCATTACGCCCCATAATCTCAACAATCGTAACAAGTCCGTTTGAATACTCAAGACAGAAGCTGTCACGGATAATCTCCTTCATGGAAGTTCCGATATATTTTGCCGCGCTTCCGTACCCTGGCGTATGATCCGTAAGCGCAAGGTCATTGTCAATTGTCTTCGGGCATCCGACAAACCTGGTCGGGTGTCCGGTAATAATTGCATAATCAGACAACTTCTTAATCGTGTCCATAGAATCATTGCCGCCAATATAAATAAACGCCTCAATATCGAGTTTGTCTAAAATGGAAAAAATCTTGTCATAAACGTCCCTATCCTCATGGATTTCCGGAAGCTTATACCGGCAAGAGCCTAAGAAAGCCGCCGGGGTTCTTTTCAAAAGCTCTGCATCCAGCTCTGTCTTAATATGGTCGGATAAATCAATATATTTTTCCTCCAGCAATCCCTGCACCCCATGCAGCATTCCATATACTTTATTTGCCCCGCGGTCTTTCGCAGTACGATAAACACCCGCAAGACTGGAGTTAATCGCTGCTGTCGGTCCGCCGGACTGCCCAACAATAACATTTCGTTTCATAATTACAATACCTTCCTTCTATTGTCTAAAATTTCTCAATAAAGCTATTTTATTATATTTTGTACCATATGTCTACTATAAAATAATGGCTTTGCCCGAATAAATTACCCTTCTTCTATCCTGCGTATCTCCTGCTGTGCAAAAATATACCCTTTCATACATCCGTTTCCGGATACATCCGTCACTTCCCCGTCTTCTGTCTTTGCCTCTATCTCACAATGATTGTCACAGACCTCGCATCTTATCTTTTCAATCTTCATCCTTCGCCCATCCGTAAGCATATTTTACGGCTTTCTCCCATCCTTTTATTTTTTTCGAACGCTCCCTCGCTTCTATCCGGGGAGTAAAAGTCTTATCTATTGCCCAGTTTTTAACCACCTCTTCCTTGTCCTTCCAATATCCTACCGCAAGACCCGCCAGATACGCTGCGCCCATAGCTGTTGTCTCAATGCACTTCGGCCGTTTTACCGGCCCGCCTGTGATATCCGCCTGCGTCTGCATCAGGAAATCGTTAGCACTGGCTCCTCCGTCCACTTTAAGGGAACTTAGGGCAATCTTTGAATCCGCCTCCATAGCATTCAGCACGTCATTTACCTGATAAGCCAAAGACTCAAGCGTAGCGCGGATAATATGGTATTTATTGACTCCTCTTGTAAGGCCGACAATCGTTCCTCTCGCATACTGATCCCAGTACGGCGCCCCCAATCCTGTAAATGCCGGCACGACATAACATCCGTTCGTATCATTTACTTTCTTCGCCATATACTCCGAATCCATTGCAGAATCAATCAGCCGCATTTCGTCCCGCAGCCATTGAATCGCCGCTCCCGCCACAAAAATAGAGCCCTCAAGAGCATAATTCACTTTTCCGTCCAGCCCCCATGCGATCGTCGTCACAAGGCCATTCTCTGAAAATACCGGCTTCTCGCCCGTATTCATCAGCAGGAAACATCCCGTCCCATAAGTATTTTTTGCATCCCCCGGCAAAAAGCAGGTCTGCCCGAAAAGCGCAGACTGCTGGTCGCCCGCCGCTCCCGCTATCGGTATCGCACCGCCAAGAAATGAAGGCTCCGCCTGTCCGTATACACAACTTGACGGCATCGCCTTTGGCAGCATCGCTTTCGGAATCCCAAGAATCTCAAGAATCTCCTCATCCCATTCTAAAGTATTGATATTAAACAGCAGCGTTCTGGATGCATTGGAATAATCCGTCACATGCACCGCACCTTTTGTCAGTTTCCAGATAAGCCACGTTTCTACAGTCCCGAAAAGCAATTCTTTGTTTTCAGCCTTCTTTCTTGCGCCTTCAACATGGTCCAAGATCCACTTAATCTTTGTTCCTGCAAAATAGGCGTCGATAATCAGGCCTGTTTTTTTGCGGAACATATCCGTGTAGCCCTTTTCCTTCAGCTCGTCACAATATTCCGCCGTTCTGCGGCACTGCCACACAATTGCATGATACACCGGCTCTCCCGTTTTTTTATCCCACACAATTGCCGTCTCTCTCTGGTTTGTGATTCCAATCGCCGCAATATCTTCTGCCGACGCCCCGATCTTATTCATCGCCTCTACCGCCACGCCAAGCTGCGAGGACCAGATTTCATTTGCATCATGCTCCACCCAGCCCGGTCTTGGAAAATACTGCGTAAATTCTTTCTGTGCAACGCTGCATATCTCACCCTTTTCATTGAATAAAATACTGCGGTTGCTTGTCGTGCCCGCATCTAACGCCATAACATATTTCGCCATGTTTTCTCACCTCTTCTGACTAATTATTTTCACCCGGAAAATGCATTTTCTTCATTGTACCACAAAGTGCTGCTGTTTCGGCATAATTTTAAAAGAACTTC
>CAJTUQ010000146.1 GCA_910579335.1 uncultured Dorea sp.
AATACCAGCACCGTCGTTTTCGAGGCGACCGCCGATGTAGATACCTGTGTATCGTCAATGGACGTCAACGTATAATTCAGGTTCGGGACGCTGCCGTAAGCCACAAGAGTCTTCTGCGGTTCGGATGCCTTGGCCTCTGAGTGCAGAAGTACCGGCAAAAAACAGACAGACAGTAACAAAATGACTTGTTTCATATACTTTTTCATAATATGTTTTCCTTTCTTCCAGGCATTCCCTGCCAAATTAAACTATAAAATTCTGCAGTTCCTATACATTAATTATAAGAACTGCAGAAGCTTCCTGTCAATATTTATAAATATGAATCGTTATGAAAAATCCTTTTTATTGTGTTGTAAACCTCCGCTCAAGAAACAGGACGAACCCTTTCAACAGTACGTTGACAATCAGAATCATCAGCGAGACAAATGCGGCGCTTTCCATTAACAGCTGCGCCTCAAACTGATTAATCATAAGTGCAACCGGCTTTGGCGCAGGCGGAGCCAAAAACGAAACCGCTGAAATCGTCATCATCGAATTGACAAAGAAATAGCCGAACATCTCAAACAACGTATATTTGACCTTCGGAATAATAACGTCAACTATCATCCTCATTCTTCCTACTCCGAGGCACAATCCGACCGATTCCAGATTCTCATTGACTTTAGAAAGCGTATTGTACATCATCAAATACGGCGATGCAAAAAAATGAATCGAGTTTACGAGAAAAACAATGATAACCGTACCGTAGATGGATGTTCCCGAAAAAAAGATAACATAGGATAATCCGAGAACCATGCCCGGTATCGCCATCGAAACCATCGACAGCAAGTGCAGCCCTCTGACAAACCGCCCTTTCATCCGCGCCGTCATATAGGAGCATAAAAACGCAATCACTGTGCCGAATATCCCTGTAAGCAGCGCATACATCAACGAATTTAAAAGATATTCTCCCGCTCCCCTGTTCATCGTCTTCTCAATGTGATACAACGTAAACTCCGGGTTGGACGGATACTTTGTCTCAAATACCATAATACAAAATGCAAAAACAGGCAGGAGCACGCACAGGCCAAGAAAGCTGCTGAAAATAAGGGAAATCAGATCCCTCCCCTTGCTTTTTGACGGATTCACCGGCTCGGCCACAAAGGAATTTTGTCCGTTTTCGGGATTCAGGATATCAACGAAAAATGCTGCCAGCGCGGGTATCAGCAGGATGACGCCGATAGTGCTTCCCGTACCGTAATCAAGCATTCCGACCGCTTTGTTGTACATAAGCACGGACAGAGTCGTCTTCTTGCCGCCGATAAGGAGCGGAACTCCATAATCAGTAATGGTCATCGTAAAAACGGAGAAAAACACCGCTATTATCGTCTTCCTCAAATAAGGAAGCGTGATTGCCGCAAATTGAGACGCCTTTGATATCCCCAGAACGTCCGCCGCCTTGTATGGCAGCCCGTCCTCATACCGGAGGATACTGGAAAACATTAAAAGCGCTACCGGAAATGAATAGATGACCGAACCGACTACGATGCCCCAGAAACCATAGATACCGTTGTCAAGCCCGAATAAATTGGTCATCAGGCCGTTCGCGCCGAAAAACGTCACAAGCCCAAAAGCATGGGAGATAGACGGAATCAGCATCGGCACTACAAACACCATACGAAAAACCGGCTTTAAGCACATGGCCGTCCTCTCCAGACACCACGCAGCCAATAAAGCGAGGATCAGCGAGATAACCGTCGCCGTCAAAGAGGTCGTCAGGGAATTATACACCGCTTCCGTAAACTGCCGAGAGCCGACTAATTCCCCCGCCGCTTCCGGCGTGATTCTTGTAAACATCGAAAGAATCGGAAGCAGCACGCTGACGGCAAAAAATGCCGTGATAGACAGGTTGATTACTTTTCTTTTCTGTATCGTATGCTTAATTCCCATCTCTTGTCATACTCCTTGTATATTTCCAAAGCGAATCGATCTTCGCCTGCAGATTGTCGAGCACGAAGGACTGGACATAAGCGTTTGCAGGATGCGCACAAATATTTTCAGGAGTGTCTATCTGGCTGATTTCTCCTCTGTCAAGAATCATAATACGATCAGAAAGGGCAAACGCTTCCTCCTGGTCGTGCGTTACGTATATCATAGTCGTCCCGAAAGTCTCTTGAAGCTTTTTAAGCTCTTTGCGCATGGAGAGCCGAGTGTCCACATCAAGAGCCGACATCGGTTCGTCAAAAAGCACGATATCCGGATTCAAGGCAAGTGTCCTTGCTATGGCTACCCTCTGCTGCTGTCCTCCCGAAAGGTGGCGCGGCATCTTGTCCATATGCTCCGCAAGCCCTACTGCCTGAATCATTTTTTTTGCCGTCACAGCGGCAGCCGCTTTTGTTTCCTTATGCTTTTTCAATGCATACTCAACATTCTGCCGCACATTCATATTCTCAAAGAGCGCATAATTCTGGAATACAATTCCCATTCCTCTTTTGTCAGGGCGGGCAGAAGTGATGTCCGCCCCGTCCTTAAGGACAGTTCCTGTATCCGGTTTCAAAAGTCCGATAAGGATTCTTAAAAGCGTCGTCTTCCCGCACCCTGACGGACCAAGGAGAGACAAAAATTCTCCCTCATAGACATCAAAGCTGACTTCCTTGAGCACGCCCCTCTCGTCGAAACCTTTGGATACGCTCTTTACCTCCAGCTTTTTATTTATGAAAATGTCCATTTTTTCAGAAGTCTCTCTTTCTCCTCAAGGGTATCGCCTGTCATATCGCCATAATCTATATTTGCAGGGAAGCCTTCCACCTCCGGTTTGAAATCCTTAAAAATCTGATCAGGGAAATAACGCTCGTTGTCCTGTCTGCAAAGCTCTGTCGCAAGGTAGTTAAAAACTTCCTGCACCTCTTTGCGGTCAGCGCTTTTCTCCATGATTGCATAACCATACATG
>CAJTUQ010000147.1 GCA_910579335.1 uncultured Dorea sp.
TGTTTATAAAAACGTTTACATAAAAGTTCATATAAACATTTTTATAAACACGGAGAAAATATGAATAAATTGTAAATCAATAATAAATGAATTGTAAATAGTATACAAAAAACTTGTGCAAAAACTAGGAATAATAAACAAAATATAAATATATATGAAATAAATAGACAAAAAGTATTGAAATATTTATATAAACGTTTATAATGTAAAGCATAAAGAAAAGCAGAGGGCGGTGATAAAGTGAAGGTCAGTATAAAACAGATAAGCCAGATTACAGGTTTTTCTCCGGCGACTGTATCGAACGCTTTAAACCGTAAAAAAGGCGTCAATAAAGAGACGGCGGATAAAATATTAAGGATGGCGGAAGAGCTTGGGTATCAGCCGGAAAAGATTATTACAAAGATTAAATTTGTTACATATAGAAAAAATGGATTGATTATAGATAATAACCAGTTTTTTCCGGCAATGATAGAAGGCGTGGAAAGACAGGCGAAGGATTTAGGGTATGAGACGATTTTCAGCCGGCTGGACTGCGAGGATGAAAGCTTTGAGGAACGGCTTGAAGAGGTTTTGGAGGATACAAGCTCCTTGATGATCCTGCTGGGGGCGGAGATGCTGGATGAGGACTATATTCCGTTTAGGAGTTATAAAGGCCATATGGTACTTCTTGACGGGTGGTCCGAGGATATGCGGTTTGACGGGGTGATGATTAATAATACCGATTCCGTATGCCACGCTATGGAGTATTTAATTGAAAACGGGCACAGGGAAATCGGATATCTTAAGGGCAATTATAGGATAAAAGCATTTCGATACAGGGAGTATGGGTATATACGGGTGCTGGAAAAATACAGGCTTCCTATCAAAAAAGAATATCAGGTTACAATAGGCACACAGCTTGAAAGCGCCTATGAGGATATGAAAAAGTATCTGGAGGGGGCTCCGAAACTTCCTACGGCATATTTTGCAGATAATGACATTATTGCTTTGGGAGCTATTAGAGCTCTTAAAGAGAAAGGAATCCGGATACCGGAGGATGTGTCTATCGTAGGATTCGATGATATTCCTTTCGGAGCAGTGTCAGTGCCGGAGCTTACGACCATCCATGTGTACAAGCAGGAAATGGGAGGGGTGGCAGTGAGAAGGGCTCTTGATTATATCAGATATCCGGGCAGGCATGAGAAGATGAAAATCCAAATCTGCACAAAGTTCATAGAGCGCGGAAGCGTGAAGGATTTGCGTAAGCCAGACAATGGGGAATAATAGAAAAGGCAGTATGAGAAGTCTAAGCGCACCGGACATCAGACGGCCAGGGATTGGCGGCCGGGACGGACGATGTGCTGGATATAGATGAGCGCGCCGGCTTAGGTACGCTGTCTGAAACAAAAAAGGAGGAAGAAAAAATGGCAACTATGAAACTGGGATATGCACCGACAAGAAGAAGTATCTTCAGTGCGCCGGACGCAATCAAATACAGAGGGCTGACAGCTGACAGACTCAGGGAGCTTGGAATCGATTTTGTTGATATCGATGATATCAATGAGGAAGGCCTTTTGTACAACGACGAAGACATGAAAAAAATTGCGGCGAAGTTCAAAGCGGAAGGAGTCGACGGGTTATTTCTGCCTCACTGCAATTTTGGCACAGAGTACTTATGTGCAAGACTCGCGAAGGAGCTTGATGTTCCGGTGCTTTTGTGGGGACCGCTGGATGAGAGGCCGGAGGCTGACGGGACGAGGCTGAGGGATACGCAGTGCGGCTTGTTTGCGACTGGAAAGGTGCTCAGAAGATTTCAGGTGCCGTTTACATATATGACGAACTGCAGGCTGAATGACCCGGTATTTGAAAGAGGGCTGAGAGATTTTCTGGCAGTGTGCAATGTAGTAAAGACATTCAAGAATATCCGCATCCTGCAGATTTCTACAAGACCATTTGATTTCTGGACGACGATGTGCAATGAGGGAGAGCTTCTTGAAAAATTTAACATCCAGCTTTCGCCTATTCCGATGACTGAGCTTACAGAGGAGATAAAGTCCGTCAAGGAAGAGGGTGAGAAGCTGGCGGACATGATTTCTTATATTAATGAGAATATGGAAGTTAAGATTAAAGATAATGAAGTGGAGAACGTGGCTGCTTTAGCGGCAGCTATGGAGCGGCTCGTAGAAAGGTACGGCTGCAAGGCGGCGGCAATTCAGTGCTGGAATGCACTTCAGACAGAAATCGGCATTATGCCCTGTGCGGCGAATGCGATATTAAACGACAAGGGGATTCCGGTTGTCTGTGAAACAGACATCCACGGCGCAATTACTGCTCTACTGGTAGAGGCGGCCGGAATGGATGAGACAAGAGGGTTCTTTGCAGACTGGACGATTCGCCATCCGGATATCGAAAACGGGGAGCTGCTGCAGCACTGCGGACCGTGGCCGGTTTCAGTAGCGCAGGAGAAGCCGAAACTTACCTATCCGCTGGCATTCGACCATCCGGGAAGTCTCACTGCAGAGGCAAAGCACGGCGATGTAACGCTCTGCCGTTTTGACGGAGATAACGGTGAATATTCTCTGCTGCTTGGAAATGCAAAAGGCGTAGACGGGCCGAAGGGAATGGGAACATATCTCTGGGTAGAGGTGGAGAATATCAAGCGTCTTGAGGCGAAGATTGTTGAGGGGCCTTATATCCATCATTGCGTAGGTATTCACAAGAATGTCGTGCCGGTGCTCTATGAGGCATGTAAATACATTGGCGTGAAGCCGGATTTGTATGACCCGATTGAGGAAGATGTAAAGGCGTATCTAAGAGGAGAATGATTATGGAAAATTTAAAGGCATTAGCTTATGAATTAAGAGAAGATGTAATAGACATGATTGTGGAAGGCAGGGCCGGGCACATCG
>CAJTUQ010000148.1 GCA_910579335.1 uncultured Dorea sp.
AAAGCCGGCATGCTTTATGGGCGAAGAAACGAACCATGCTTTGCCGTATATATCAACACGCTTTACATTGCCCACGTCCGCACTGCGGCTGTCCTTACTGTTCTCCCTGTCATCTCCGAGCACAAAATACTCGTTTTCACCAAGCTCTATCTTGTCTGCGGCAGCGCCCACGTCCGTAATATCGCTTGTCTCATATTCTTCCTCCAGCCGTTCGCCGTCAATAAATATACTGTTCTCAATAATCTCGACGGTTTCGCCCGGAAGCCCGATCACTCTTTTGATATAATAATGGGAATTTTTATTTCCTTTAGGCTTAAACACAATTACATCCCCGCGTCTTGGCATCATTGCATTATAGACAAGCCTGTTAACCAGCACCATGTCTCCGTTATTTAAAACAGGCTTCATAGAATCGCCGACCGTGCTCACCTTCTGCCCGAAAAACCAGACATAAGCAAATGCGAGCAGACAGACAAGCCCTATTTTAAGCATCCATCCGCCTATATAAGGCAGTGCTTCGAGAATTACCTGTACGGCTTCTTTTATCGTGCCGTCCTTTTTCATCTCCTGCCGCCTGAGCTTCCGCTCCATCCTGCGGCGCTTTTTTTCAAGGTCACGATTTCTCCGGCTGCCCACAGCTCCCCTTGTTCTTCTCATATAAATCTCCACGCATAATCATAAAAGGACAATTACGGTATGTAGTTGTCCTTTTATCTGGTTTCTTATTTTACTAATTCTTTTACTTTCGCTCTCTTACCTACACGGTCTCTCAAGTAGAACAGCTTCGCTCTTCTTACCTTACCTCTTCTTACTACTTCAACTTTCTCAACATTCGGTGAATGCAGCGGCCATGTCTTCTCAACGCCGACTCCGTTGGAATTTTTCCTTACTGTAAACGTAGCCCTTGTGCTCCCGCCCTGCTTCTTAATGACAGTTCCTTCGAAAACCTGAACTCTCTCACGGTTTCCCTCTTTAATCTTGCCATATACCTTTACGGTATCTCCTACATTGAATGCTGACACTTCTTTTAACTGCTCAGCCTCAATACTTCTGATTATATCGTTCATTATGTGTGACCTCCTTATTTTTTAGATGTTCTTAATATAAATTTATACCAGAGGACCATCCACTTCTTCACAACACGCTATAGTTTATCATACTTAAGATGTAATAGCAAGGTTTTTCGACAAAAATATTTTCAGCTATATTTTGTCAATAGTTTTGCGACAAGTTTTTTAATTTTTTTCTAAGCCAGTTTTTTTATTTCCTCTTCAAATAGTTGTGCGGATGTCTTAAAACCGAAAATTCCCCTTGGATAGTTGTTTATCCAGTTTTCTATATATTCAATGTCCCGGTCCGGATTCTCGTCCTGCCGCAATATCCTCCGGTGAAACATTGGCGGACAGGGCAATGATAGGTATTGCCGCGGCATCCGCCCGCGGAAGCTTACGGATGGCCCTCGTTGCATCAAAACCGTTCATAACGGGCATCTGGATATCCATTAAAATCATATCATAATACCCTTCCGGCATCTCGGCAAACCGCTGGAGGCCTTTGCGTCCGTCCGAGGCACACTCTACCATCGCCCCGATTTCCCCGATAAGCTCCATTGCAATCTCCTGGTTCAGTTCATTATCTTCAACAAGCAGGATTCTGCATCCGTGGAAAGAACCTCCCGAAGTATTCCCGCTGCCAAAGCTTACCTTTTCATCCGAAAATTCTGCAGGGTTCTGCAGCCTTAGGATAAGCGTTACTATAAATCTCGTCCCCTGGCCGGGCGTACTCTCTACGCTGATGGCGCCGCCCATCATGCGGGCAATGTTCTGGGCAATGGACATGCCTAATCCAATGCCGTCAATCTGGCTGACCTTCGGATCCTCCGCACGGCTGAAAGGCTCAAAAATGTGCTGGATAAATTCTTCCTCCATCCCGATACCATTATCACTGAATATAAAGTCGTATGTCCGGCAGCCCCGCTCTTTTGATTCCCTTTCGACCACTGATATTTCCAGCGTTCCTCCTGGCTGCGTGTATTTTACAGAGTTTCCCAGTATATTCATAAACATCTGCTGAAGCCGCTGCCAGTCCCCGTATACATTCCCGTGTTCCACCTGCATCGGATAAACTTCCAGATGAAGCTCCTTTTCCCTGACACTGGGAAGGATGGAGGAGACAATATCCTGCATCAATTCGGACAAATTAAACGCTTCCGCATCCAAATGGAACCCTCCGGACTTGATTTGGCTGATGTCAAGGACCTCATTCAACGTGGAAAGCAGTTGAAGGCTGGACAAAGAAGCTTTATCAAGGCAGCTTTTCACTTTCTCTTGATTGTCCACATTGTCCGCAGCAATTTTAATCATTCCCATAATGCCGTTCATCGGCGTGCGTATGTTATGGCTCATACACGATAAAAATTCCTGTTTTGACGCATTGGCATAATCCGCCGCTTCGCAGGCTGCCTGTAGCGCCTGCTGCTCTCTCATTTCCTTCCTCTTGCTCTCCGTTACATCCTGCGCCGCATAAACGATAGACCTTGCCCTGCCTTCCCCGTCAGCCTGGGACATGACGGCGGTACTGCGAATCCACCCGTATTCTTCCGGCCTTTCATCCGGATTTTGAGGCAGCTTTCGATAAGCGTAAGTCACATAAGGATTGCTCCGGCTTAAATTTTCCCGAAGATTCTGGACGCTCAATACCCTCAGATACTCTTCACGGTCGTCCGGATGCACAAATTTTTCAGCATAAGTCCTGATTCCCGTCATATAGTCTACTTTGCCCTCAAGCTCCTTTTCTACCTCCGGAAGCTGCGTAACGCTTCGAAACGTATTTTCCTCAAAATCTGCATAGTAAGTAGCAAAAAACATTCCTC
>CAJTUQ010000149.1 GCA_910579335.1 uncultured Dorea sp.
CCCGTTATGGAAATCAAAAGGGATGCATATGGAAAGGCTCATGACAGGCAAAGAAAGGTTTTGGCACCTTGATAAACGGATGGATTATCTGGTGGAATGCCCTTTTACGGAAAAATTCCGGAATATATCAGCGGAGGATTTCATACGCAATGTAATCAGCGGGGTATTTCATGCCAAATATGTGGTAGTCGGAACAGATTTTCATTTTGGGCGCAACCAGGGCGGCGACGTCCGTCTGTTAGAAAAGTATGCGAAAGAATACGGGTATGAGCTTGTTGTAGTTGAGAAAGAACAGTACAATGGGAATATCATTAGCAGTACGTATATCAGGGATGTTTTAAAGTCCGGGAATGTGCGGCTTTCGAATTATCTGCTTGGGTTTCCTTTTGAGGTGAACGGAAGAGTGGAGCGCGGAAGACAGCTTGGCAGGACGCTTGGATTCCCGACTATGAATGTAGCGTGGCCGGAGTATAAGCTTGTACCGCCAAAGGGAGTTTACGTCAGCGAGATTACGATTGACGGGATTAAATATCCGGGCATTTCCAATGTCGGCGTGAAGCCGACCGTGTCGAAGGATGACAGGGTGGTTTTGGAAAGCTTTCTGTTCGGTTACGGCAGTGATGCGTACGGGAGGAAGATAAAGGCGGAATTGCTGGAGTTTCGGCGGCCGGAGCAGAAATTCGGCAGTATTGGTGAAATGAAAGCCTGTGTTGATAAAGACATTGCATATGGAAAAAAATACTTTGGTATAGAGTAGCAGAGGAGAATTACAAATGAGTATGGCAGAGATTTTTTTGTTATTTGGCGGGTTGGGTTTTTTCCTTTTTGGCATGAAGCTTATGAGCGAAGGCCTTGAGAAGGCGGCCGGAGCCAAGATGAGAGGCATCCTTGAATTTTTTACGAAAAACCGTTTTATCGGAATGGTGGTAGGAATCGTATTTACTGCGATTATTCAGTCTTCAAATGCGACTACGGTAATGGTGGTAAGTTTCGTTAACTCCGGACTTATGAATCTGATGCAGGCGTCGGGAGTGATATTGGGCGCCAATATCGGTACGACGGTGACGGGACAGCTGATTGCCTTTAATTTATCGGACGTGGCGCCGTTGATTGTAATTATCGGCGTCGTTATGACGATGTTCTGCAAGAAGCAGAATGTGAAAAAAATAGGGGAAGTTATTTTAGGATTCGGAATTTTGTTTATGGGACTTCGGATTATGGGCGAAAGCATGGAAGCCGTCAAGGAATCGGAGGCTATTTTAAACTTTCTTTCCTCCCTGAAAAATCCATTTGCGGCAATTCTTGTAGGAATCGTAATTACTTCAGTTCTGCAGAGCTCTTCGGCGACGGTAGGCATCATCCTTTTGATGGTTTCGCAGGGGCTTTTGGATTTCAAGATATGTCCGTTTATGATTCTCGGATGCAATATCGGATCCTGCGTGTCGGCGCTTGCGGCAAGCTTAAGCGGGAAAAAGGATGCAAAGCGGGCGGCTTTGATACACTTTTTCTTCAACGTTATCGGTTCGGCCATTATGTTTATCATCCTCATTGCGGCGCTGAACCCGATTACCGATGCGCTGCTTTACATATCCGGAGGAAGCCTTTCACGGGCAGTCGCCAATGTACATACGCTTATGAAGGTCTTTGAGGTCGCAATGCTCTTCCCGTTTATGGGATGGATTGTCAAGCTTACCTATAAGGCGGTTCCCGGTACGGATGATGAAGGAAAGGACGAATACGAGCTTCTCTATATCCAGAAGTCATTGATGTCCCCATCCACGGCGGTGATGGATGCAATCCATGAGATAGAGCATATGGGCAAGGTGGCGATTGCAAATCTTGAACTGGGAATGGACGCTTTGTGCGAGAAGGATGAAGAGAAGATTCAAAAGGTCTATAAGATAGAGGATTATATTGATTTTATGAACAGTAAGATAACGGATTATCTTGTCAAGGTCAATGAGATAGACCTTCCTCTTGCGGACGCGGAAAAGCTTGGCGGCTTGTTCCATGTGGTGAATGATATCGAGAGGATTGGAGACCATGCGGAAAATCTGGCGGATTCGGCCGCAACCCGGATTCGGGAGAATGTGGAGCTTGGCGATAAGGCAAAGCGGCAGCTCCGCGATATGATGAAGGACGTTATTTCGCTGTTTGAGTATTCACTTGACATGTTTACGAACAGCAATCAGCGCCACATGAAAGAAATCCTTGCGCTGGAGGATTTGATAGACGAGCAGGAGCGCAGCCTTCAGAAGGTTCATGTAAAGCGTCTTGCAAAAAACAAATGTACGCCGATGTCGGGAATGATTTTCTCGGATACGGTTTCGGGGCTTGAGCGTGTGGCGGATCATGCGACCAATATTGCATTTGCCATTACAGAGCCTTTTGACAGCCGCGAAGAGGAGCGTATCGAAGACGAACTGTAATTTTTCCTTTACATAAGGGAATACTTATGCTATAATTTTTTGATGTGAGAGCCGGTATTCGGTAATTGGATACTCCAGCCGTTACTTAATATCTGGTGATGTAAGATAGTTTTAAGGAGGATTTTTAGTATGATTTCAAAAGAGATGAAAGAAAAAATTGTTGCAGAATACGGAAGAACACCGGGCGACACGGGTTCACCGGAGGTTCAGGTTGC
Organism: uncultured Dorea sp.; assembly: GCA_910579335.1. Lineage (GTDB taxonomy): Bacteria > Bacillota > Clostridia > Lachnospirales > Lachnospiraceae > MD308. The sequence continues at coordinate 2,645 of CAJTUQ010000149.1, forward strand.
GATTCTGACGGCAAGGATCAATGATTTGACAGAGCATTTTAAGGCAAATCCGAAAGACCACCATTCCAGAAGAGGTCTTCTTAAGATGGTTGGACAAAGAAGGGGACTGCTTGCATATCTGAAGAAGATGGATATCGAGAGATACC
>CAJTUQ010000150.1 GCA_910579335.1 uncultured Dorea sp.
TTAGGGAACAGGTTCCTGTCATTAAGGAAGTGCTGGCGGCGATGGGGATTAAGACCATTGAACAGGCAGGCCTTGAGGCGGACGACCTTTTAGGAACATTATCCAGGCGCAGCGAGGAGAGGGGCATGGAGGTGTCGGTAATATCCGGCGACAGGGACCTTTTGCAGCTTGCGACGGAGCACGTGAAGATTCGTATTCCGAAGACAAAGCAGGGACGAACGGAGGTTGAAGATTATTATGCTGCGGACGTAATGGGAAGATATCAGGTCACGCCGCGGGAGTTTATAGATCTGAAAGCGCTGATGGGAGATACCGCAGACAATATTCCGGGCGTTCCAAGTATCGGGGAGAAGACTGCGGCTAAGATTATTACAGAATATCATTCCATCGAAAATGCCTATGAGCATGCGGACGAGGTGAAGCCGCCGAGAGCGTCGAGGGCGCTTAAAGAGCATTGGCATCTTGCGGTGCTGAGCAAAAAGCTGGCGGCGATCGAGTGCAATGCGCAGCTTTCCTACGATTTTGCAGACGCAAGGCTTGGGAATATCTATACAAAGGAGGCGTATGCGTATTTTCAGCGCCTCCAGTTTAAAAACCTTCTAGGAAGGTTTGAAGTGAGCGCGCCTTCCAATTCAATAGAGGAACACTTTCAGATAATTACAGACAGGAAGGAAGCCGGAAAGGTCTTGGGACAGGCGAAAACGGCGAAAACGGCCGGAGCCGTTATATTTAAGGATACGGAAAACGTTCTGCCCTTGTTTGCAGACAGTGCGGATATCGGCGGAATCGGGCTCTGTTATTCTGACAGGGACATTTACTGCATCCGGTGTTCAGATGCTCTTGACAGGGAATGGCTGCTGGGAGAATTATCGGAAGTTTCCGGTGCGGTGGAAAGATTTGCGGTGTTTGATTTAAAAGCTTCCCTGGAAGATTTTGAGCCTGGAAAGAGGGAGAACTGCTTTGATGTTTTAGTGGCGGCATATCTTTTGAATCCCCTGAACAGCGCTTATTCATATGAGGACGTGGCAAGGGAGCAGCTCGACATTATAATAGAAGAAAAAGCGGAACTTAAGACAAAGGTATGCTATGAAGCATATACCGCATTTGCCGCATCTAAAAAGCTTTTTGAACAGCTTTGCAGGGAAGGCATGGATAAGCTGTTTGAGGAGATAGAGATGCCTTTAGTGTTTACGCTTTATGAGATGGAGCGAAATGGCGTAAAAGTAGAGGCGGAGGCTTTGAAGGTATACGGCAGCCAATTGTATGAAAGGATTATCGAACTGGAAAAGGAAATCTGTGAAGACGCCGGAGAGACATTTAATATAAATTCCCCAAAGCAGCTGGGAGTAATATTGTTCGAAAAAATGGGGATTAAAGGCGGAAAAAAGACAAAGACCGGTTATTCGACTGCTGCGGACGTGCTTGAAAAATTAGCACCGGATTATCCGGTTGTGGAAAAGATATTGGAATACCGCCAGCTTGCCAAGCTGAAATCCACCTATGCGGACGGGCTTGCCGGATATGTAGGCGGTGATGGCAGGATTCACGGCAAATTTAACCAGACGGTGACGGCGACGGGCAGAATCAGCAGTACGGAACCGAATCTTCAGAATATTCCGATTCGTATGGAGCTTGGCAGGTTGATTCGGAAGGTATTTGTGCCGGAGGAAGGATATTTGTTTGTGGACGCCGATTATTCGCAGATTGAACTGCGGGTGCTCGCACACTGCTCCGGAGATGAAAAGCTGATACAGGCATATAAGGAGGAGGCGGATATTCACAGAATTACGGCGTCTCAAGTATTCGGCATACCTTTTGAAGAAGTGACGTCTCTTCAGAGGCGGAATGCGAAAGCGGTTAATTTTGGCATTGTATATGGAATCAGCTCGTTCGGACTGAGCCGGGATTTGAGTATTTCTAAAAAAGAAGCGGCACAGTATATAGAAGATTATTTCCGGACTTATCCAGGAATTAAGGTTTTCCTTGACGAGTCGGTAAAAGCGGCTAAGGAAAACGGCTATGCGGCCACGATTTTTGGAAGGCGCCGCCCGGTGCCGGAGCTGTCTTCCAGCAATTTCATGCAACGCTCCTTCGGTGAAAGAGTAGCTATGAACTCACCGATTCAGGGTGCGGCCGCAGATATTATGAAGATTGCCATGATTGGAGTGGAGAGAAGACTCAAGGAGGAGCACCTGAAATCAAGGCTGGTACTTCAGGTGCACGATGAACTGCTTGTAGAGGCATGGATGCCGGAGCTTGACAAGGTGCAAAGCATATTGAAAGAGGAGATGGAACAGGCGGCAAAGCTGTCGGTTCCGCTGGAGATAGACATGCATACCGGAACAAACTGGTATGAGGCGAAATAGCAGGATGCACAATGGATGAAACGGATGTTATGTAGGAGGAGAGAGATGAAGATTATTGGGATTACCGGAGGAGTAGGCGCTGGAAAAACACAGATTCTTGAGTATCTGAATAACAAATACGGGGCAACCATCTGTCAGGCGGACAAGGTGGCAAAAAAACTGCAGAAAAAAGGCGGATGCTGTTTTGATGCAATCGTGTCTCATTTCGGGGAAGAGATTTTAGATGAAAAAGGGGAATTAAACAGAAGCCTTT
>CAJTUQ010000151.1:0-1335 GCA_910579335.1 uncultured Dorea sp.
AATACGCTGGCAGGAACCTTATGGATATTAAAGACCCCGAAGGAATTGCAGGGCAGAGTATACGCGGCCAGAAGCATGGTGGCGAAAGGTATTATTCCGCTTTCTTATTTATTGGTCGGCCCGCTGGCAGATAGCTGGATTCCCATGTTTTTGCAGAATCATCCTGACGCCTGTAAAGCGGTTCAGATAGTCTTAAGGGAGGGAAACCTTAATTATAGACTGGTGTATGTAATGGCTGGAATGATGGCAATTATTTTTGCAGTGCTGTTTTTCTCCCGGAAAGATCTGCGACAGCTGGATTAGAATTGCAATATAAGATTGTAAAAACATAAATAATATTGCGAAATCAGAAATATTAGGATATTCTTTTAAAGAAAGAGAAGTAATCGTGTACAAGGTGGTAGCCTCCCTAGCTTGATAAAAGAAGGGAGGTGGTGCGGATGGAAATGTTTTCGTTTCAGGATTTGATTCTGTTTGCGACGTTTTTAATTACACTGCTTGCCTACATAGATAGGAATAACAAGCGAAAATAAAAATGCCTACCTTTGTACTTGGCCGTGCAGGGTAGGCATTTAACTACAATGTGAGGCTAACCACTTTGTGGGCGGTTGCTTCTCTTTATGCGTATTATAATATAGTGTCGGTAAAGTTTCAAGAGATATATTCAGTTTCTTACCAGATTTTTACCAGATAAATATTTGTAAGATTTCTTTATCTGCGAAGTCTTATTGTTGAAAGGAGGTGGTAGCGTAATGGAGTATGAACAGATATACAGGACCTATTTCAAATCGGTATATCACTATATCTGGAAACTTTCAGGGGATGAGCATATAGCAGAGGAAATTACAAGCGAAACGTTTTTAAAGGCAATGAAATCCATTGGAGATTTCCGCGGCGATTGCGATATACGTGTATGGATTTGCCAGATTGCGAAAAACACATACTATTCATATCTGAAAAAGAACAACAGAACAGTAAGTGTTAATGAAACAGAATTGCAGAGTATAGCAGACCCGAAGGCTTTCGCTGAAGAACAAATTGAAATACAGGACGAAGTCCGGCAAATACGAAAGATTCTGCATACAATGCCAGATCCCTACAAGGAGGTTTTTATGTGGCGCGTGTTTGGGGAATTGTCTTTTAAAGAAATAGGTGCGCTGTATGGCAAGACAGATAATTGGGCTTGTGTTACCTACCATCGGGCAAGAAAAATAGTACAGGACAGACTGGAGGGGATTGATGATGAAAAATGAGTGTAGTGTTGTTCAGGATGTGTTACCATTGTACCTTGAAAATATGGTAAGTGAAGGTACAACAGTATTTGTGAAAGAACAC
>CAJTUQ010000151.1:1345-2595 GCA_910579335.1 uncultured Dorea sp.
TTGTTCCGATTGTGCCGCAGAATTTGAACGTTTGAAATCGGGCAGGCAGATTGATGAGGCAGCACCACAAAGAGAACATGATACAGATGTAATAACGGCTGTTAAAAAGAAAATAGCCAAAAAAATTTTTAAAATAGTGGCTGTCGTATGTCTTGTATTTGCTGTCCTGTTTTGTGCAGTATTGTTTTATACGGGTATTAGTTATCCTGTTACGAAGGAAAGTATTTCACTGTCAACAAAAACAGACAGCGAATATACCTATATTATCTTGGAAACCAAAGCAGGAAAATCTCTTTTTTTTGAGTCGAAAACAGAAGATATTTTGAATGACCACAATGAAGTATGTGGTCGGCGGATTGTTTTATATAATGTGCAATATCATAATAGTTTTACGAAAAATACCAGTTCCATGAGCTGGGGAAAACCTTTGAATGATGAAAAACCATATTTGGAAGTGATTGTTGAATTGGAAAATGATACACTGCAAATTTCCAACGCAGAATAATTTGGAAGAGATAATGTCTATGGCACGATAAAGGAGTACTGATGGCACAAATATGGGAATACGTAAAAATTGCCTTGATGAATATCAAGAGCAACAAAGAGCGTTCTATCCTCACCATGCTGGGCATCATCATCGGTATCTCCTCCGTTATTATGATCATCTCCATAGGTAATGGGGTACGAATCTCCGTCAATGATGAGCTGAAAAATATGTTCGGTAGCAAAATTACCATTTACACTAACCGTGGTGTAGAAGGCAATGATGTAAGATTTACAGAGGATGATTTTAAACTGGTGAAAGAAAAGGTGGCACATGTGAAAGGGGCTACAACACAGTATAGTTATTGGGGAGCTACAGACAAGGCACGCAAGGGTGATTTTTCGGCGAATGTTGAGGGCGGCAGTACGGCGTTGCAGTACGCAATCGGCAACGAACCGATTGTCAGGTGCAGGTACTTTTCACAGAATGAGTACGATTCGGCCAGCATGGTCTGCGTTATCAATGAGAGCAGTGCGAGACTGCTGTTTGGAACCACAGACGTTGGATAGTACGGAGGGGTGACAAAACAAATACAACTAAGAAAGGGACTTCCTCAATTCTTAAAAGACTATGACAGTAACAGTTATAGTCTTTTTTCATGTGGTAATTACTGTATGAAATAAACTCCTATTCCCACTTGCGAAACTGACGAAAAAAGGGGAACTGCAAAGTAGGATTGACCGTAAAAACGAGGAAATAGACCTTT
>CAJTUQ010000152.1 GCA_910579335.1 uncultured Dorea sp.
ATTTTCGGATTCGCTGTCGGTCAGTTCGCGTGTATACCATTCGTTTCTTAGAGTACTCATTTTTGCGGTATGCCTCCCAAATTTCTTAAATTTTTCTATTTTATTTTTCTTTAATTATGTCATGATTTTGATATTAATGCAACTGATTTTATATAAGTAATATTGCATTAATACTATAATTCATATTGTAAGGCAGATGTACAATCTGCACATAAAACCAATTAATAATTTTATAACAGGGAGGAATTCAGAATGAAGAAAAAATTAGTAAGCAGCCTTTTGGCAGTATCCATGCTGGCAGCAGCGCTCACGGGATGCAGCGGCGGCAACGATGCATCAAACAACGCATCAAACAATGCGGCAGATGCACCGGCGAGCAACACGGCAGATGCGCCGGCAGATAATACGGCAGATGCGCCGGCAGATAATACGGCAGATGTATCCGCAGACAATACAGCAGCTGAGAATACAGCGCCGGAAGGTCAGGTTATCAACATCTACAGCTTCAATGACGAGCTTCGCAATCGTATCACGGCAGTTTATCCGGAGATTGAGAGCACATCGGAGGATGGCACATCATCTACCTTGAAGGATGGCACCGAAATCCGCTGGATTATCAATCCGAACCAGGACGGTGTATACCAGGATAAGCTTGACGAGGCACTCACAGCCCAGATGACTGCTTCCGACAATGACAAGGTTGATATCTTTGCAGCCGAACTTGACTATATCGTAAAATATACGGATGCGGATATTGATGCGGCGATGACGCTTGAATCACTGGGAATTAATCCGGACACGGATCTGGCAGACCAGTATGATTTTACAAAGACTGTCGGCAGTGACCAGAATGGTGTGCAGAGAGGTACGACATGGCAGGCATGTCCGGGTGTACTGGTATACCGCCGCGATATCGCAAAAGAAGTTTTCGGCACGGATGACCCGGCAGAGATTGGAAAGAAAACCTCAGACTGGGAAACGATGAAGGCAACCGCGGAAGAGCTTAAGGCAAAGGGATATTATGCATTCTCAAGCTATGCTGACACATTCCGTACATACAGCAACAACATGGCACAGGAATGGGTTACGGCAGAGGATCCTACAACCGTAAAGGTTGACCAGATACTTATGGACTGGGTAACGGATTCCAAGGAGTGGCTGGATGCAGGCTATTTTGACCCGACAGTAAAGGGACAGTGGAACTCTGACTGGTTTACGGCAATGAGCTCAAGCTCAAAAGTATTTGCATTCCTGTTCCCGGCATGGGGCATTGATACGCAGATGGTACCGAACTGGGACGGCGAAGATGGCGCATGGGCTGTAACAAACGCACCATTGTCATTTAACTGGGGCGGCACCTTCGTACTTGCAGCAACAGGAACAGACAACCCGCAGCACGTAAAGGATATCATTATGGCGCTTACAGCAGATAAGGATAACCTTACAAAAATTTCAAAAGAGTATTCGGAATTTACAAATGCACAGTCCGTTATGGACGCAGCAGCATCGGATGATGCTTTTGGATCTGCATTCCTTGGCGGACAGAATCCTTACGGATATTTCTCGGACAGCCTCGCATCAATCAAAATGGCTCCGCTGTCGGCATATGACCAGGGCTGTGTAGAGCTTATCCAGAACTCATTTAGTGATTACTTCCAGGGTCAGGTTGACTTTGATAAGGCAAAAGAGAACTTTGAGACAGCTATTAAAGAGCGTTATCCTGAAATCACAGAGGTTCAGTGGCCGGAATAATCCAGTTCAAAACAAAGTAACATCATAAAACCACAGGCTGCGGTGCATTCGTGCACCGCAGTATGAAAAAGAGGGGGATGATAGCTTATGAAACAAAAACGTAAAAAGGTAAATTATTCAAAGTGGGGATACATTTTCATTCTTCCGTTTTTTATCAGCTTCTTTATTTTCTCATTGATTCCGTTAATAGATACAATCCGATACAGTTTTTTTGAATATTATCGTTCGGGACTAAAGGAAATCGGGCCTAATTTTGTCGGGATGGAAAATTATGTCAGTCTGCTCAAATCCGATATGTTAAAATACGCGGCAAATACACTGATACTCTGGGTTATCGGCTTTATCCCGCAGATTGTGATTGCGCTGTTGCTTGCCTCATGGTTTGTGGATGTGCGTCTGAAAATCCGCGGTCAGCAGTTTTTCAAGGTTGTTATCTACCTGCCCAATCTAATTATGGCGTCTGCGTTTGCAATGTTGTTCTTTGCATTGTTTTCAAACAAGGGACCTATCAATTCTATTCTGTTATCAATAGGACTTACAAAGGAACCGATTGATTTCATGCGTTCCGCATTTGGAACAAGGACTTTGGTCGGCGTGATGAACTTCCTGATGTGGTTTGGTAATTCGACAATCATGCTGATGGCGGCAATCATGGGTATCAGCCCGGATATTTTTGAGGCGTCGGAGATTGACGGCTGCAACAGCGTACAGCGGTTTTTCCGCATTACGCTTCCAATGATTCGTCCGATTCTCGCCTACACACTGATTACGGCAATTATCGGTGGTCTCCAGATGTTCGATGTGCCGCAGATT
>CAJTUQ010000153.1 GCA_910579335.1 uncultured Dorea sp.
GGAATCTTATTCTTAATGGCCGCCTTGCGGATATAGCTGTCATCCACCGCGCCTTTTTTATCATTCGGCGTATTGATAATCAAATCTATCTGTTTATTTGTAATGGCATCCAGGATATTTGGACGTCCCTCATTAAGTTTAGAGATTTTCTGAGCTTCCATACCTGCCTCACGGATCATATCACACGTTCTGCCTGTCGCCATAATCTTAAAGCCATTGTCATAAATTGCCCGTGCTACCTCTACCAGCTCCTGCTTATCCCTGTCATTAACGCTAAACAGTACGGTTCCCTCCATCGGCAATCTCGTCTGCGTTGCCTCCTGTGCTTTATAAAATGCTTTTCCGTAGCTGCTGGAAAGACCGAGCACCTCTCCTGTGGAGCGCATTTCCGGTCCCAGCAGAGGGTCTACCTCCTGGAACATATTGAACGGGAATACAGCTTCTTTTACGCCATAATAAGGAATCTCTTTATCATGGAGCCCCGGTACCGGAGACGCCTTGCCTGTAAGCGGCGCCGTCATGATTTCCGTTGCCAGCTTCACCATATTGATACTGCACACTTTGGATACCAAAGGCACAGTACGGGATGCACGCGGGTTCGCCTCCAGCACATAAACAACACCGTCCTCAATCGCGTACTGCATGTTCATCAAGCCTACTACGTTCATCTCTTTCGCGATTCTTCTGGTGTAATCTTTAATCGTCTCTACCTGCTCCTCTGTCAAGTGCTTCGACGGCAAGATGCACGCCGAGTCGCCGGAATGGACGCCTGCCAGCTCAATATGCTCCATGACTGCCGGAACAAATACATGCTCGCCGTCACTAATCGCATCCGCCTCACATTCTGTCGCATGATGCAGGAACCTGTCAATCAGAATCGGACGGTCAGGCGTCACACCTACCGCTGCCCGCATATAGAATGTCAGGGCTTCGTCATCATGCACCACTTCCATCCCGCGGCCGCCCAGCACGTACGATGGGCGAACCATCACCGGATAGCCTATCTTACCTGCGATTTCCAGGGCTTCTTCCACGTTTACCGCCATCCCCGCCTCAGGCATTGGTATGCCAAGCTTATCCATCATGGCGCGGAACAAATCACGATCCTCAGCCATATCTATCGTTTCCGGCGTCGTTCCTAAGATGTTCACGCCGTTTTTCTTTAACTCTGCCGCCAGGTTCAAAGGCGTCTGCCCGCCAAACTGGGCAATCACGCCTACCGGCTTCTCTTTCTCGTGGATGCTGAGCACATCTTCCAGCGTCAGCGGTTCAAAATACAGTTTATCCGAAGTATCATAATCCGTAGAAACCGTTTCCGGGTTACAGTTTACGATAATCGTCTCAAAGCCCAGCTTTTTCAGCGCCAGAGATGCATGGACACAGCAGTAGTCAAACTCAATTCCCTGTCCAATACGGTTCGGCCCGCCGCCCAGAATCATAATCTTCGGCTTATCTGTATTGACTGTGCTCTCATCCTTCATATGATAACTGGAGTAATAGTACGCAGAATCCTGTGTGGCGCTTACATGCACGCCCTCCCATGCCTCTGTGATTCCCGCCGCAAGCCTCGCCTCACGGATTTCATTCTCCGGCACCTCCAGAATCTGGCTCAGATATTTATCGGAAAATCCATCCAGCTTCGCCTGTTTCAGCATATCTGCCGCCGGAACGTTCCCTTTCTCTTTCAGCAGGGCTTCCTCTTCTTCCACCAGCTCTTTCATCTGCTCAATAAAATAATGTTTAATTTTTGTCAGCGCGTACAATTCCTCTACCGTCGCGCCCTTGCGCAGAGCTTCGTACATAACAAACTGTCTCTCGCTTGTAGGCACGGCAAGCATTTTTAAAAGCTGCTGCTTTGTCTTCGATGCAAAATCCTTTGCCCATCCCAGTCCGTACCTTCCATTTTCCAGGCTTCGAATGGCTTTCTGGAAAGCTTCTTTATAAGTTTTGCCGATGCTCATGACTTCGCCGACTGCGCGCATCTGCGTCCCCAGCTTGTCCTCTGCGCCTTTAAATTTCTCAAATGCCCAGCGCGCAAATTTGATAACAATATAATCGCCATCCGGCACGTATTTATCCAGCGTACCGTATTTTCCGCATGGAATCTCATCCAGCGTCAGGCCGCACGCCAGCATCGCGGACACCAGGGCAATCGGGAAGCCTGTCGCCTTTGAAGCCAGGGCGGAAGAACGGGAAGTACGGGGATTAATCTCAATAACAATAATCCTGTCACTCACCGGGTCATGCGCAAACTGCACATTCGTTCCTCCGATTACTTCAATCGCCTCTACAATCTTATACGCCTGCTCCTGCAGCCTGTCCTGAACTTCCTGGGAAATTGTCAGCATAGGCGCGGAAC
>CAJTUQ010000154.1 GCA_910579335.1 uncultured Dorea sp.
TAACATGATGAAACGGGAGGGAAGATTATGCCTACGGATGAACAGAAACTATGGGGAGTGTGGGGACGGGCAAACGGACTGTATAGCTCTTGGGCCGCTTCAAAAAACATCAATTATTATCTGCTGTTTGTTTTGTATGCTCTAGAGGGAGAGACGGCGGTAACACAGAAAAAAATCTGTATGTGTACCGGATTAACAAAACAAACGGTTAATAGTGTGATTCGTTCTTTGAAGGAAAACGGATATATTGAACTTGCAAAAGGCCATGAGGACCGCCGGGAGAAACAGATTCTTTTGACCGAGAAGGGCGCTGCTTATTCCAGTGAGCTTTTAACGCCTTTACGCCGGATGGAACGCCGCGTACTCGAAATCATGGGAAGTGACAGGGTGAGGGAAATGGTTGATAATATTGCATTGTTTAATACCGTGCTTGAGAAAGAAATGGAGAAAGAGGTTTGACGGTTATTTGCTTCGTCAAGGGTTTTTAAATCAACAAGCAGCCACAATTTATGGAAAATATGTGGCTGCTTGTTTGTCTTAGACTGCTTTTAAATTACGTCATATCGTTTTACGTAGTGCGGGTCGCCTTCCTTAGCGACAACTTCCTTAACCTTCGTAAGCTTTGCATTGCGGTCGATAACAAGGTTTTCGGCGTGTATTCCGGCTCCAATCGTTACATCCGACAGGATTACGCAGTTTTTAACTACGGCGCCTTCTTTAATGGTGCAACCGCGGCCGATTACACAGTTGTCAACGGTTCCTTCAATCAGGCATCCGTTGGAGATGACAGAATTTTTTGCGCTGCCTTCCTCGGAATAGTGAGTAGGGCTTGAGTCATTTGTTCTTGTATATATCGGCCAATTTGAATCAAACAGTGAATTTGCGGCATTGTAATCTGTAAGCTCAATATTGGCATTATAGTAACCTTTGAAATCCGTAATGGCGGCAAAATAACCCCGGTGGGAAACCCCGCGTACATCTAAAGAGCCGTTCTCGCCGCATTCGCTGCTGATAATATCAGAAAGAGTATAAAGAGAAGAAGTTTTCTTCGCCTTTTTAATCAAATCAATAAAAAGCTCTTTCTTCATTACGTATGTATCCATGAAAATGCAGCGGTTTTTAGCGTTGCCGCGGTTCTTTTCAATGGAGAGGACGCCCTTTTGCTTGTTCAAATTCAGGATATCGCAGTTGACATATGCGTCTTTTGCATTATCAACAGACTGATATAAAAGAGTAACATCCGCTTCGGACTCAATGTGAGCGTTCAGAAGAGAATTGAAATCCTGTGTATATACCATGTAGCTTGGAGCAATAATTACATAAGGCTCTTTTGCGTGGGCAATGCTCTCAAGATTCTCCATATATGCGGCAATGTCGTTGTTGTACATGTCATGGTCAATCATGCTGTCAGCAAACAGCATATGAAGCTTGCCGCGTTTAGAGTTGATGTTGTAGTGGCGCCCGGAACCGAGGTGCTCAATCAGCGAGCGGGGCTTGGCGTTCAAATATACCTGGATGTGGTCCATGCCGCTGTTGCTCATGTTGGAAATCGGGAAGTCTACGATACGGTATCTTCCGAGGAATGAAAATGCTGCAATCGGGCGGTAATCATGAAGACCCTCTACCCAAATATGATTTCCGGCAAAACTTACAATTCCTAATGCATCGCACATATTACTCTACCCCCTTTACACGTTTTGCAACAAGCTCGATGTGCTCGCTATCTGCGCTTCCGACTTTGGCGCCCTTGCCGATTTTAATGTCGTTTGCAACAAGAGCACGTATTACGACGGCGCCTTCCTCCACTTCAACGCCCGGCATCAGTACGCTGTCTATGATTTTCGCACCTTTTCCAACTTTTGCCCCGGTAAACAGGACAGAGTTTTTAACTTCGCCGTCTACTACGCAGCCCTGCGTGATAAATGCGCGGCGGATATCGGCGTCGGGACCAAGGTATTGCGGAAGGGTAGTCGTGTCTTCCGTATAAATCTTCCAGGTCGGGTCGCTTAAGTCAAGGTCATTGTCGGAGTCGAGGAGATCCATGTTGGCTTCCCACAGAGAATCAATGGTTCCTACATCTTTCCAATAGCCTTTGAATTTGTAAGCGACCAGCTTGCGGTTGTCAGCCAAAAGCGATGGAATGATATCCTTGCCGAAATCATGGCTGGAGTCGGCATTTTTCATATCGGCAATCAGCATCTTGCGCAGCGTCTTCCAGCTGAATATGTAGATACCCATAGAAGCGAGGTTGCTCTTTGGGTGTTCCGGTTTTTCTTCAAAT
>CAJTUQ010000155.1 GCA_910579335.1 uncultured Dorea sp.
GAAATGCTCCATCTGATGACAGCAGAATCTCCGGCCTTCCTCCGCTTTCTTTAATTTATCATAATACTCTACATACAAGGGATGCTTTCTGATTGCTTCTATTTCCTTCATTATTTACATTTCCTGCCGCTTTCTTCTTCCTCTATTATCTTACCATCCGGTAAAATTCGCACACAAGCTCCGGGTCTTTCAAAAATACGCCCCTCTTCGCCGTCGTCACCGTCTGGCTCCCCGGCTTTTTAATCCCCCGCATCGTCATGCACATATGCTCTGCCTCCAGCATAACCATAACCCCCTTTGGATTCAGATACCTCATCAGCGCATCCGCAATCTGGCCTGTAAGCTGCTCCTGTATCTGCGGCCTTTTTGCATAGACTTCCACAGTGCGGGCAAGCTTGCTTAATCCTGCCACTCTCCCGTCGGGTATATAAGCGATGTGCGCTTTTCCGTAAAAGGGCAGCAGATGATGCTCACAGGTAGAATAAAAGGTAATATCCTTTTCCAAAACCAATTCATCGTTTTCCACAAAAAAAGTCTTTCCAAGATGAACTTCCGCCGTCTCTGTAAGCCCGCCATATATCTCCTCGTACATCCGCACAATCCTGTCCGGCGTCTCCTTTAATCCCTCTCTCTCCGGGTCTTCCCCGATTCCTTCTAAGAGGAGACGAATACCTTTTCTGATTTTTTCTTGGTCCATCATTCTCTAACCTCCTGCATCCGTTATCCTTCCGGCGCCTTCTTCTTTCTCCGCGCGGACGGCCCCTTACGCCTTACGTCCGGGCTTTTCTCAAGCTCTTGTGCCCTGTGCATGACTTCCCCAAGATAGGAAAGAGAGCCGAACGCCAGCACAACGCCGTCTTTATCACAGGCTTCCTCCCATGCAAGCCTTACCGCCGTCCCGACATCTCCGATAGCCCGCACCTTTCCATTACAGTACGGCTCTGCCGCCTGCTTTAACTCCTTTGCCGGAAGCGTCCGGCTTCCGTTTGGAAGCTCTACCGTGTAGATGCTCTCCGCCAGCGGAGCCATAAGCTCTGCAATTTTCTTATACTCTTTATCACGGAACACTCCCATAATAAAAATCATATGCTTCCCATGAAAATAAAGTTCCACCGACTCCTTTAACCGCCTTGCCGCATCCTCATTGTGGGCCCCGTCCACGATAAACAGCGGAGACTTTGAAACACATGTAAACCGTCCCGCCCACCGTGTATTTGCAAACCCCTTTCTTACAGCGTCCTCAGGAATTTTTAATATTTTCATCAGTTCGCATACCACCGCTGCATTTATGAGCTGGTATCTTCCCGCCAATTGAATATGAATCGGCATTCCGCCCCACGGAAGATAGGTAAACACCGTACCGTTATAGTCCCCGCTGACTGCCGATACCCTGTTACCATCGGCAAACACCGTCTTACATCCAAGCTCCTTCGCCCTCCGCCTCAGGATGCGGACAACCGGCTCCTCCTGCGCAGCCGACACAACGACGCATCCCGGCTTAATAATCCCCGCTTTGTTTTCGGCAATCTCCCCCAGCGTATCTCCCAGAAACTCCGTATGGTCCCGGCTGATTGAAGTAAATACGGCCGCCGCCGTGTTTTTCACTATATTCGTTGCATCCAGCTTTCCGCCAAGCCCTGTCTCAAGAACTACATAATCGCACTGCTTCTGCCTGAAATGCAAAAAAGCTATTGCGGTCTCCATCTCAAAAACAGTGGGACTTGCCATCCCTTTTGCCTCCATACGCGCAACAGCTCTTTGAACTTCTTCAACATAACCTGTAAATTCCCCTTCGGAAATCCACTCCCCGTCTATCTGTATCTTTTCCAGATAAGAAAGCACCGTCGGAGAAACATATCTGCCGGTCCGAAATCCCGCCTCACTTAAAATTGTGGAAGTAAATGCAAGCACCGAACCTTTTCCGTTCGTTCCTGCTATATGTATAAATTTTAAGCTGTCCTGCGGGTCTCCCAGTTCGCCGAGCAGTCCCCGAATCGTATCCAAGCCAAGTACACTTCCGTATTTCGACACTTCGTCCAAATATACCCTTGCTTCTTTATAAGTCACACTACTTTTCCCTTTCCTTTATATTACTGACGCAATCCATCATATCATTTCTTCATGCTTCCCACAAGTCTTTTTTGTCCGCAGACGGATGACAACTATAAAAAATCCAGAAGCATCCCGGACATTTCCTCCTGATACTTCTGGAAGTTTGACATCT
>CAJTUQ010000156.1 GCA_910579335.1 uncultured Dorea sp.
GGAGAAAATGCTTTGGAGGGAATGGGGTTAACGGGTTTTCATGTGTCATGGGAAGTAATAATCTTCGGTTTTGCCTTTTTGCTTCTTTCGCTTACGGCCGCGGGATTTTTTACGGTGCATGCTATGCGCAGACAGACACTTTTCCAGACAATGCGGGGAGACTTTCCGCTGCTAAAGAGCCGCAGAAAAGTATACAGCACAAGAGGAGCTAATCTTGCAAATGTAGTAGTAAGTAAATTTATGTTTTCCGATAAGAAAAGAGCGCTTGGCATTATCGTTTCGCTTTCCATCGGCGGCTGTATTTTTCTGTGCGCAACCTATATGGTAGAAAATTTAAAGGTGCACGCAGAGATGGCTTTGAAATCAGACGACGGTCTGGGCTCAGAGTACCGGATTTCCGTTAAATCGGACTGTCTGGCTGATACTATCCCGTCAGCAGCGGTGAGAGAGATAAAGAATATCCAGGGATTATCCGATATATATGCCTCTAAGTATGTTTTAGGAGAACTTACGATAGAGAAACGGCAGTTGGAATGGGAAGAATATTTTAAAGAAGCGAATCTAGACAGTTATTTAACTCGGCGCTACGGCGGTATTTGTGTGGAGAAAGGGGACGGCACGTACGGAATTAAGTATGGCGTTTATGGATATGACGCAGGTATGATAGATGAGCTTGGCGAGTTTTTGCTGGAAGGAAAGATTGACACGGAGGAGCTGGAAAAGGAAAACGAGATTATAGCCGTGGCTAATATGGACGGACAGGGCAACTATAATTTTTATGGAATGCATCCGGGGGATACCGTTGTGCTGCGTATTCCTAAAGAGATGAATTGTCCGGCTCAGGTTCTTAAGTTTGAAGGTAAAAAGACAGACTATATAGAGAAAAAATTTAGAATTGCTGCGATAGTGAGCCGGCCGCTTGCCAAAGAGGATAATTTTTTGTGCGCGGCTTCGGGTGGCTGGGGGAATTTCCTCATTCAGAGCTTTATAATGACAAACGGCCAGATGGAATATAATTACGGTATTACGGATTACAGTATGGTCAATGCTGCTCCCGTCTATGGAGCAGATGCAAAAGAAGTAAGCGAAAATCTCCTAAAAGCAGTCAGCGATGTTCCGAAGGCAGTGTTTCGTGATTATACGTCGGCGATTGAGACACAGAAAAATTATCTGGGGCAGCAGCAGTTGTTTTTTTCGGGAATTGCGGCGATACTGCTGGTAATAAGTCTGTTTCATATTCTGAACAGCATGAATTATACGATCCTTGCCTGCAGGCGGGAATATGGTATAATCAGGGCAATGGGTATTACAGATTCAGGATTTTATAAGATGATACTTCGGACAGGAGTCTTGTACGGAGTTTTGGCGGATCTATTTATTTTTCTTGTTTACCATCTGCTGCTGCGAAGAGTGATGGATTACTACATGATGCATGTAGTGCAGTTTCTACATCTTACATCAGGAATCCCGGCGGGGATATTTGCGATGGTTATGATAATGAATGTGATAATTGCAGCAGTCGCAGTGCTTATCCCTGCAAGGAGAATTGCGGCAGGTGATATTATCGGGGAAATCGGCGGATGAAAAATATTATAAAAGGGGAGCGGTACTATATGGGACAGGATTTGGGACAGAAAAAAGGTGCGCTGGAAATACGTCCGTGCAGAGAGGAAGATTTAGATGAGCTGATGATGCTGCAGGAGCGTATCTGCAATTGTATGGAGCAGCCGGATTGGTTCGCAGTCACTGCGAGAGAGGATAATAAACGATTTTTAGAGGAGCCGAATGTTATTTTGGGCGCATACGATGGTGAAAAACTGGCAGCCTACGGTTCTATAGGGTTTCTTGGTGATTCTTCGGATAATCTGGGCTGGGATTTGGGCTGGACGCAGGAAGAAGTGCACCGCTGTGCAGTGCTGGACACAATTGTCGTGGCTCCGGAATATCGCGGCCTTAGACTGCAGAGGGAGCTGATTCGCCGATGTGTGGAACATGCAAAGAAAAAGCGGCCGGGATGTAAAGTGCTGGCAACGGTTGCACCGGACAATATTTACAGCTTGAGGAACGTACAGGCGGAAGGATTCCGGGTATTGATGCGGAAAGAAAAATACGGGGGAAAAGAGCGATTTATACTGGGGAAAGTCTGAAAAAATAAGCATATGCAAAATAATAAAAAAAGTGAAAAAAATATAATAAAAATG
>CAJTUQ010000157.1:0-781 GCA_910579335.1 uncultured Dorea sp.
TGCTATAGAGTGCCTTCCAATAAAGAATTATCATGATAATTTAGAAAAATTGAAGAAGGATAGCATGGAGAATGTAAAATTCGACGTGGATCGTATTACCGGAACTATTACGTTGGAAAAACCAAAGCTTCTCTGTCTTTCCATTCCTTATGAGAAAGGATGGGAAGCATATGTAGACGGGAAGAAGGAAAAAATCATAAAAACAAATTATATGTATTCAGGAATCGCACTGGATGCAGGCAGGCATGAGATAGAACTTGTGTATCATACGCCGGGCTTTCGCACCGGCCTTATCGTCAGTTTTGTCTGCGGCATTCTTTTACTTGCAATAAGCCTGCGGTTTTGTGCAAAAGATAAAAGGAACGCTCATTTGTAAAATAAATTACAAAGAGAGGAAAAACTTGACTATGACTTGTGTTCCAGTCTATAATATATGGCGTAGCTTATTGAACAAATGAAAGGATGAAAGAACATGGGGCAGGAATTGACGAGAAAACAATTCGATCTATTAGAAGCTCTGGCGGTTTCAAAGGAAGCGTATACGCAGCGTGACTTAGAAAAAATCACCGGGCATTCTCTCGGCACGATTAACAGAACAGTCAAGGAACTTTGCGGTTTTGGATACATGGAGGATGGCCTGATTACAAATGCCGGCATAAACGCACTGGAACCGTACCGCGTGAAACGGGCGGTTTTTATTGCGGCCGGATTTGGGACAAGACTTGTTCCGATCACTTTTAATACGCCAAAGCCGTTAGTGCGGGTTCGGGGACAGCGGATT
>CAJTUQ010000157.1:791-2190 GCA_910579335.1 uncultured Dorea sp.
CGGCCTTCTCGACGCCTGCCTGGCAGCGGGAATCAACGAAATCTATATTGTAAGGGGATATCTGGCGGAGCAGTTTGACCAGCTCCTCTACAAATACCCGATGATAAAGTTTTTAGAGAACCCTCTCTATAACGAGGCGAACAATATTTCCAGTGCGATGGTGGCAAGATATATGCTTTCAAATGCGTATGTATTTGAGGGAGATTTGCTTATCAGCAATCCTAAACTTGTCAAACCCTACCACTATACGTCCAATTTCCTCGGAATTAAAAAGGACTATACCGATGATTGGTGTATCACTGCCAGGGACGGGGTCATCGTCGAGGAGAAAGTAGGAGGAAGCGGTTCCGACTGCTGGCAGATGGTGGGAATCTCCTACTGGAATGAAGCGGACGGACATAAGCTTTCGCAGGACATTAAGGATGTATACGAATCTCCGGGGGGCAAGGAGAGGTACTGGGAGCAGGTTCCTCTCGTCTATAAGAAAGAGCACTACAGCGTGGAAGTCCGTTCATGCTGTGAGGAGGATATCGTTGAGATAGATACTTTCCGCGAACTGAAGGCAATTGATAAGACATACGATGTGTAATCAGGCACATTGGTAATTAAAAAACGAACAATTACAGGAGGAATTTTCAATGAAACGAACGAATTTAAAGCTGAAAAGGGTACTGGTGCTGCTAAGCGTATTTTTGCTCTGGGGGGGGGTATTTACAGGATGTAGTAACAGCTCCTCTGACGACAAGGATATAGTAATCTGGACAAGCGGGGAAGATTACAAGAATGAATTTTATCTGAACTCGCTGAAAGAGAAGTTCCCTGATTACAATATTACGCTGGAATATATGAACTCCAACAGTATGGCGGCGAAAGTAAAGGAGGAAGGAGATAAGGCGCAGGTGGACATCATCTGCTCTGAGGAATACGGCTATCTTTATATGATGGAGGAGCAGCTTGCAGAACTTAAAGATTTTGATTTTTCGGTCTATCTTGACGACATTGTTCCGGAAAGCCGTAAGTTTACGCCGGAGGTTAAAAACGGCGGCTGCATCATCGTAAATAAAAAGGTGCTGGACGATAAGGGCGTGCCGGTTCCGGCTTCCTACGAGGAGCTTCTTGACCCGAAGTACAAGGGGCTAATTTCTATGCCAAGCCCCGCTTCATCGGGAACGGGCTACATGTTTCTTAAGCAGCTTGTTAACGAGTGGGGAGAGGATGCGGCTTTTGAATATTTTGAAAAGTTCTCCGAGAATGTCTTACAGTATACGTCTTCCGGCTCCGGTCCTGTCAATGCGCTTGTACAGGGGGAAGCGGGAATCGGTCTTGGCATGACGTCGCAGGCGGTTGTCGAGATAAAAGAAGGCGCTGAGCTTGACATTGTATTTTTCGAGGAGGGTTC
>CAJTUQ010000158.1 GCA_910579335.1 uncultured Dorea sp.
GGAACTGTTAATAAATTACTCATGACAATTACTTGTCTAAATGTCCATCTGCGGCATCAGAGAATCTTGACGCAGCCCGCTACGTCTGCGATTATCTTCTTTGCAACTGAACATTTATACGGTGCCAAATTAACAAGTTATTTATTGACAAGTCCTAATGAAATGGGATAAGAAGTATATTGCTCTTAGAATAATGGAGGTTTATCATGAGTTTAGAAGAATATAAAGGCGTGTTTGTCTTCGCACAGCAGGTAGATAACAAGGTAAGCGGCATCGCCCTTGAACTGATTGGCGAAGGAAAGAGACTTGCAGAAAAATTGGAAACAGAAGTAACGGCAGTACTGGTCGGAAGCGATGTAAAGGGACTGGCAGACGAGCTTGCAGCTTACGGTGCAGACAAGGTTATCGTAGTGGACGATCCGGAGCTGAAGGAATACAGGACGGAGCCATATGCGCATGCCCTGGCATCTGTCATTAATCAGTACAAGCCTGAAATTTTGCTGGTAGGTGCGACAGCAATCGGCCGTGACCTGGGACCAAGGGTTTCGGCAAGAGTACATACAGGGCTCACAGCAGACTGTACTTCACTTGAGATTGGGGATTTCCCGATTAATCCGATACCTGGCAAGGAGCAGAAGCACAACCAGCTGCTTATGACACGTCCTGCATTTGGTGGAAACACAATCGCGACAATCGCATGCCCGGATTTCCGTCCGCAGATGGCCACAGTACGTCCCGGCGTTATGCAGAAGCTTGAGAAGAAAGAAGGCGCTAAGGCTTTTGTTGAGGAGTTCAACCCTGGATTTACACCGGACAACAAGTATGTGGAAATCGTTCAGGTTGTAAAGAACCTGACGGATACGGTTGACATTATGGATGCCAAGATTCTTGTATCTGGCGGACGTGGTGTGGGAAGCCCGGAGAACTTTAAGCTTCTTGATGACCTTGCTGAGGCAATTGGCGGTACGGTAAGCTGCTCACGTGCGGTAGTGGATGCAGGCTGGAAGAGCAAGGATTTACAGGTTGGACAGACAGGTAAGACGGTACGCCCGAATGTATATTTTGCCATCGGTATCTCTGGTGCGATTCAGCATCTGGCAGGCATGGAGGAATCCGATATCATCATTGCAATCAACAAGGATGAGACAGCCCCGATTTTTGATGTGGCGGATTATGGAATTGTTGGTGATCTGAATAAGATTGTACCTGCGCTGACAGAGCAGATTAAGGCAGCGGTTGTAAATAAATAAAACCAATTGTAAAAACCTCAAAGGATTTGTTCTTTTGGGGTTTTTTTTTGCCGAAAGATAGGGTATAATCAAGATATGTCGATAAAATATATAATACACATGAGAGATAAGGAGAAAAGGAATGGCATTGACGGAATTAAATACATACACGATAAACGATATTTATAACCTCCCGGATGGACAGCGAGCGGAGCTGATTAATGGGAAGGTATATTATATGGCACCTGCGACGAGAAACCATCAGAGAATTGTTGGAGAGCTTTTTGCGACAATCCGTGAGCATATCAGGAGAAACAGTTTTAAGGGGGAAGTGGATATCACTCCGTTTGGCGTATTTATCGATGCGGATGACAAGAGCTATGTGGAGCCGGATATCTGCATTATCTGTGATGAAAATAAGCTTGATGACAGGGGATGCAATGGTGCGCCTGACTGGATTATAGAGGTCGTTTCGCCTGCGAGCAGGAGAATTGACTATACGACGAAGCTCTTTAAGTACCGTTCTGCAGGAGTACGTGAATACTGGATTGTCGATGCGGATAAGACAAGGGTGATGGTCTATAACTTTTATCAGGATGACATGAATGAGTACAGTTTTACGGAGGATATCCCGGCAGGAATATATACCGACCTTACAATACGGATGTCCAATCTGGAATTGTAAAAATATTCACTTTTTGGCTGCCGGTATAAAAGTACTTGC
>CAJTUQ010000159.1 GCA_910579335.1 uncultured Dorea sp.
TGGGTAAAAAGAAACTGCGACCTTCTTCGCACCCTGGAAGCAGAATTTGAACACTCTAAACCTTTTGCAGGTAAAAAGATCGCCCTTTCCGTCCATCTGGAGGCCAAAACAGCTTATCTCTGCCTTGTATTGAAGGCAGGCGGCGCCCAGATGTTTGTCACCGGTTCCAATCCTCTGTCCACACAGGACGATGTAGCCGCCGCACTGGTGAAAGCCGGGCTTGAGGTACATGCATGGTACGACTGCACCCCGGAGGAATACGAAAACCATATCCGTCACGTACTGGAAGCCGGCCCCAACATTATTATCGATGACGGCGGCGACCTGGTGAATATGGTCCACACCAAAATGCCGGAACTGATTCCCGCCATTATCGGAGGCTGTGAGGAAACCACGACCGGAATTATCCGTCTGGAAGCCATGAACAGAGCAGGCGAGTTGAAGTTCCCTATGGTAAGAGTGAACAACGCCGACTGTAAACATCTTTTTGACAACCGTTACGGCACCGGCCAATCCGTATGGGACGGCATCAACCGAACCACGAATCTTATCGTTGCCGGAAAAAGGGTAGGCGTTGCCGGCTATGGATGGTGCGGCAAAGGAACCGCTATGCGTGCCAAGGGAATGGGGGCAAATGTGATTGTGACAGAGATAGACCCATTTAAAGCATTGGACGCTACTATGGACGGTTATCAGATTATGCCTATGGATGAGGCGGCAAAATATGGCGATATCTTTGTGACGGTAACGGGTTGTAAAGACGTAATTGTGCCGAGACATTTTAAGGTTATGAAGGACAATGCGATTCTGTGCAATGCGGGACACTTTGACTGTGAGATAGATGTCGCGGCGCTGAGGAAAATGGCGATGCGCAGCGAGGAGCGTCGGAACAATATCATGGGATATGAGCTGGAAGACGGACGTATCTTAAATGTTCTCGGAGAAGGAAGGCTTGTAAACCTTGCATGTGGAATGGGGCATCCGGCTGAAATCATGGACATGTCCTTTGCAGTGCAGGCGTTGAGTCTGAATTGGCTGGTAAAGCATAAAGAAACGCTTACAACAAAGGTATACGATATCCCGGATTCCATAGATGATGAGATTGGACGCTGTAAACTGGCGGCTATGGGCTTGAAGATTGATGAGCTGACGCCGGAACAGCAGGCATATTTGTCAGGATGGGATGTAGAGTAAAAATCTGTTTGGAGCAATAAAAAAAGCCGTCGGTAAATGATATCATTTGCCGGCAGCTCTTTTTTATATAGAATTACTTCTGCATATTTGCAAATTTTGTATAATTAGGCAGCCAAACCAGTTCTACAGTTCCAATCGGGCCGTTTCTCTGTTTGGCAATGATGATTTCCGCAATATTTTTCTTTTCGCTGTCTTTGTTGTAGTAGTCGTCGCGGTAAATGAACATTACGACATCTGCGTCCTGCTCAATGGCGCCGGATTCACGCAAATCGGAGAGCATAGGGCGGTGGTCAGGACGCTGTTCAACTGCACGGCTGAGCTGGGAAAGGGCAATAACCGGAACGCTTAGCTCACGGGCGACTTCCTTTAAGGAGCGGGAAATATCGGAGATTTCCTGCTGCCTGGAGTCTGAACGCTTGCTTCCGGTCATGAGCTGAAGGTAGTCAATGATAATAATACCCAGGTTATGTTCCAGTTTATATTTCCGGCATTTGGAGCGCAGTTCACTTACGGAGATACCGGGAGTATCGTCAATAATCAGGTTTGATTTGCCAA
>CAJTUQ010000160.1 GCA_910579335.1 uncultured Dorea sp.
TTGCTCCTTATCTGGAATGTGGATTTTTAAAATAGGGAGTGGTAGTTTGGAAAGCCAGAAGCTTGAGAATTTATTGAATCTTGCACTTGATGCTACGGAGGAGGAGAGAGAAAAATCGCTCCAGCTCGATACAGGGTATCACCCGATAGAGCGGACATGGGAGCTGATTGTGAAGTACTCAGGGAGTCTTAACGACGTCAGGGATTTGGCGGACCGGGTGACAGAGCTTATGAATGAGTATGCGGTGATTACGATAAAGGAATCACGCATTGAAAAGCTTGCTTCTCTGCCGCAGATTGAATATGTTGAAAAGCCGAAAAGACTGTTTTTCCAAGTTGCGGACGGAAAGAGGGTGTCTTGTATCAATGAGGTACAGGGCACCCGTTTTTCGTTATTTGGACAGGGTGTTCTGGTGGCGGTGATTGATTCGGGAATTGATTATACTCTGGACGATTTCAGGAATGCAGACGGCACTACAAGAATCCGTTCGTTTTGGGACCAGTCGATAAGGGCAAGGGAGGGCGAGAATGCACCGGACGGGTATGGCGTCGGGGTAGAGTATACGAGGGAAATGATAAATGCGGCCTTAAAGGAGCAGCGACCCGAAGAGAGGGAAAAACTAATTGCTTCAAGGGATATTACCGGACATGGGACTGCAGTTGCCGGGATTGCAGCAGGAAACGGGAGAGGAGGTGGTGAAAATTACAGACAGTATGCGGGAGTGGCGCCAGAGAGTGAACTCCTTGTAGTCAAGCTTGGAAACCCTTCGGGGGACGGATTCCCGCGGACGACGGAACTTATGATGGGAATTGATTTTGTAATACGGAAGGCTATCGAGTACCGGATGCCGGCGGCAGTCAATATAAGCTTTGGAAATACATATGGCTCCCATGACGGCACATCGCTTTTGGAACGTTTTATTGATGATATTTCGAATGTATGGAAGAGCTGCTTCTGCATTGGAACCGGAAATGAGGCTGCGAGTGCGGGGCATGTGTCAGGGCGTCTTACGGATGAAAGCGAGGCGGTGATAGAACTGGCCGTACAGGAGAGCCAGCCGTCTTTAAGCATACAGATTTGGAAGGAATACGTGGATATGATGGACATTTCCCTTTTGTCGCCGTCAGGAATCCGGATCGGGCCTATACAGGAGACTCTCGGTGCACAGAGGTATGTGGCGGGCCAGACGGAGATACTGCTGTATTACGGAGAGCCGAGCCCTTATAGCACGGCGCAGGAAATCTATATTGATATGATTCCCAGGGAGAATTATATCAACAGCGGGGTGTGGAGAATCGTCCTGATTCCCAGGGACGTCGTCTCCGGGGAGTACCAGATGTGGCTTCCAAGCGAAAATGTGCTAAATCGGGGAACCGGATTTTTATTTCCGACAGGTAATACGACGCTTACTATCCCGTCGACTGCCAGTCGTGTTATCTCTGTGGGGGCATACGACCCTTTGACTTTTGCCTATGCGGATTTTTCGGGGCGGGGTTCTCTTACGCAGTGGGGGAAAAATATAGTGAAGCCGGATATTGCGGCTCCGGGAGTTGATATCACGACTGTGGCGGCAGGGGGAGGATATGCCGCTGTCAGCGGAACGTCTTTTGCTACGCCGTTTGCTGCAGGAGCGGCGGCGCTGCTTATGGAGTGGGGGATTGTGAAGGAGAATGACCCTTATTTGTATGGGGAGAAGGTGAAAGCGTATCTGAGACGCGGGGCAAGGCCGC
>CAJTUQ010000161.1 GCA_910579335.1 uncultured Dorea sp.
AAGACAGTTTACGGGAATCATTATTATTATGGCGGGGCTGTCGGTGTATTTTTTCTATCCGTTGATGAAAGAACAAGGTAAAATAAAGTAATTGTGGAGAAATAGAATGTACGATACCGCTTGTTTCAATTGAAAATTAGGAGGACACAATGCGAAAGGTAATGATTATCGGGTGTCCGGGCGCGGGAAAAAGCACCTTTGCCAGAAGGCTGCATGATGTGACGGGTCTGCCCTTGTATCATCTGGACATGCTGTGGCATAAGCCCGACCGGACCAATATACCGAAAGAAGAATTTGATGTGCGTCTGGGTGAAATCGTCCGAAAAGACAGGTGGATTATTGACGGGAATTACCAGCGGACCCTTGAGATGCGCTTAAAAGAGTGCGATACCGTATTTCTGTTAGACTATCCGCTTTCCGTTTGTCTTGAGGGAGCGCAGTCACGTATCGGGCAGAAGCGTGACGACCTTCCGTGGCTGGAGACAGAGTTTGACGAGGGATTCAGGGAATGGATTACCGGGTTTCCGAAGGATGAGCTGCCGCAGATTTACGAACTGCTTAGGAAGTATAAGGGGAAAAATGAAATTGTAATTTTCCGGTCGAGAGAAGAGGCGGAGGATTTTTTGCGTCATATGTGATTTCTTGAAGGGAGAGGTGTTTGTGCGAAAAAAGGAGAAAATATTGGTTAGCGTGCTGGCGCTGCTGTTTAGTATCTGCGCCGCAGGCGTTGGATTCAGTCTCGCCGGTGACAGCAAACTTCCAGGGTGGGGAAGATTTGTCTGCAATTTTATATTTACCATGCAGTTTCTTTTTTCTTTATGGGTTGTGATGGCAGTATTCAGGAAAACAAAAGGCGAGTGATTTACAGACAGGGAGGGAAAAGATGCAGTACAGATATGACAAAAACGGCGAACCCCTATCGATTCTTGGGTACGGCTGTATGCGTTTTACAAAAAAAGGAGGCCGCTTTGATGTAGAAAAGGCAGAGCGGGAATTGATGGAGGCGATCAACAGCGGTGTGAATTACCTTGATACTGCGTATATCTATCCGGGCAGCGAGGTCCTATTAGGAGAGATACTAGAGCGGAATCATTGCCGCGGCAAAGTCAAACTTGCGACGAAGCTTCCGCAGTACCTGATTAAGTCGGAGAATGCGCTTAATCGATATTTTAATGAGCAGCTTTCACGTCTTCGGACGGATTTTATTGATTATTACCTGATGCATATGCTGACGGACGCAGCAGCATGGGAAAAACTTCTCCGTCTTGGAATTAAAGAGTGGATTGCACAGAAAAAGGCCGAGGGGAAGATACATAATATTGGATTTTCTTTTCATGGAAACACAGAGATGTTTTTAAAGATTTTAGACGCCTATGACTGGGACTTCTGCCAGATTCAGTATAACTATATGGACGAGCATACCCAGGCAGGGAGAAGAGGACTTAAGGCAGCGGCGGAGAAGGGGATTCCGGTTATTATCATGGAGCCGCTCCGGGGCGGAAAGCTTGTGGAGCTTCTTCCGGAGCCTGCCAAAAGAAAGATTGCAGAGGATAAAAAACATCGTACCCCGGCAGAACTGGCATTTCGCTGG
>CAJTUQ010000162.1 GCA_910579335.1 uncultured Dorea sp.
ATCTCTATTCACAACACAGCATATACTGATGAATATACGCTGTTAAAGAGACGTTTATTTAAAAGGAAGGAAAATTCTATGACAAAAAAGAAATTAGCCGTGCTGTTCGGCGGCCAGTCATCCGAGCATATCGTATCCTGCATGTCGGCAGCCAATGTAGTCGAACAGATAGACACCTCGCGCTATGAGCTGCTCCTCATCGGCATCACAGAAGAAGGCCGCTGGCTTAAAGCAGATTCATTAGACGATATCCGTTCCGGCGCATGGAAGGAAAGCCGGACAGAGGCCGTTATTTCACCGGACGCCGCCAAAAAATGCGTTATCCTGAATAACGGCTCAGAGATTCGCACTGTAACAATCGACGCAGCATTCCCTGTACTGCATGGGCCTTACGGGGAAGACGGCACTGTGCAGGGACTTTTTGAGCTCGCCCAGATTCCATATGTCGGCTGCGGCGTCCTATCCTCAGCCGTTTCTATGGATAAGCTCTATACAAAAATCATTGTGGACGACTTAGGTATCCGTCAGGCGGATTATGTCCCGGTTATGAGCTGGCGCATGAGAGACGGCATGGAAGATATCATCAGGAAAATTGAGGAAAAATTCGCTTACCCTGTATTTATAAAGCCGTCGAATGCAGGTTCCTCCAGAGGCGTCAGCAAGGCTGACAACCGCGGGGAATTAATTGCCGGACTCAAGGAGGCGGCAAGACACGACCGGAAAATCCTTGTGGAAGAAATGATTTACGGCCATGAGATTGAATGCGCTGTGCTGGGCGGCGGGCAAAAACCCGTTCTTTCTTCCGGCGTCGGGGAAATTCTTGCCGCGGCAGAGTTTTACGATTTCGAAGCCAAATATTTTAATGAGGAATCCCGCACCGTGATAAATCCCGAATTGCCGGATGGCGCTGCCGCACAGGTAAAAAAGGCTGCCGAAAAAATCTTTAACGCCGTAGACGGATACGGGCTTGCGCGGGTAGACTTTTTCGTATCCGCCGCAGGAGAAGTTATTTTTAATGAAATCAACACGATGCCCGGCTTTACTGCCATCAGCATGTACCCGATGCTCTGGGAAGCCGAAGGGCTCTCAAAAAAGGAGCTCATTGACAAGCTGATTTCCCTTGCCTTTGAAAGGAGCTTCGTATGAGCGTCACAATCACAAAAGCCAGGCCGGAAGACGCCGGAGAACTTCTCGGACTTCTAAAAATAATCGGAGGAGAGACTGATAATCTCACCTTCGGCTCTGAAGGTTTCCCTGCCGCTCTGGAAGAAGAGCAATGTTTTCTCGCCTCACTGGAAAAATCAGCCTCCTCCGTAATGTTTGTCGCAAAAAAAGACGGAAAAATTGTCGGCAGTGCACATTTCAGCGGAATGACACGCGAACGGCTGCGGCACAGAGGAACGATTGGTATTTCTGTTGTAAAATCAGAATGGGGACAGGGAATCGGAAGCAGACTTCTTCATTCTGTCTTAGATTTCGCAAAGAATACCGCTCATACCGAAATCATTTCTTTAGAGGTTCGGAGTGACAATG
>CAJTUQ010000163.1 GCA_910579335.1 uncultured Dorea sp.
CAGCTCTTTTAATTTTATTCGTATTGCACAAAGTGCTTTTTTCGGATCTGATAAGCCTTTAACACACTCCTCCATAGGACAACACCCATCGCCTGTACGATTAACAATATATTTAACGGCTAAATCATATTGAATTTCAACACCGTTTTCCTTAAGCGTATGAATAGCCGCCTCACTTATAACAAGTGCATACACCGCTTTGACACCAAGCAGTACATACAGAAATGCCGCAGCATTGCCGACAACCTTGTCAGCAGCCGAAAAACCATTAAAATCCATACCGCTTTCAAGCCAGTCAAGAAGCGGTTTTACACCGTGCTTTGCAGAGGTGTATTGATTATCACCGCAGCATAAAACACAGGTATAATTTTCTTTATTCAGAATTTTCACAGCATTAACTAAATCACAATTCATAAGGCAACCCTATTTTGTAAAATCTTTATCTAAATCTTATCATATATATCAGCAAATATCAACAATTTGAATTCAGCTTTAAAGTATAAATTCAAGAAAACATATACCATCAAAAATCGAAAAACAATATAAATATTTAAGAAAATGTGTTACCTTTTACAATTTTCGACACTAATATACTAAACATCTGAATAACAATCAAAGGAGTCTTATATGAAACCAAGAATTTTTATCAGTTCAACTTTTTATGATTTAAAAGATATACGGGAAGACTTGGCGAATTTTGTACGCTCATATGGTTATGAACCGATTTTGTTTGAGGATGGGGATATCGGATATACCCCCGGAAAAGAGCTGGATATGTCATGCTATGAGTCTATGAAAAATTCGGACATGGTTATCCTCATTATCGGCGGGGAGTATGGCAGTGCTGCAAGCGGGGAAAAGAAGGATGGATTTAAGGAATACATATCAGTTACAAGAAATGAGTTCAGGACGGCGATAGAATCCGGAATCCCCGTGTTTGTAATGATAGATAAAAAAGTGATGGTTGAGTACGGAGTGTATGAGGCAAATTATGATTCTATAGAAAAAGAAGATTTGAAGATAAAATTTGCGACCGTAAAAAATATTAATGTGTTTAGATTTATCAAAGAAGTCAAGGGGTTGGTAGTGATTCCTATTCAGGAATTTGAGAAATCGTCGGAGATAAAAGCTTTTATCAGTAAACAGTGGGCGGATATGTTTAAAAATTATTTGGTCCAATTGCGTGGAAAAGGGGAAGATAAAAGGATTGAAAGCTCTGTAAATGAAATGAAGAACCTGATTTTGAAAATGAATGTCATGCTGGACAGCGTAGGCAAAAATGTCTTGTCCAAGGATGATTCCTCTAAGTATGACGAGGTGATTAATGAACAGGAAGTGCTGTCGTTTTGTAATCATTTGGTAAGCGAGTTGCAGGTTTGCATAAGAAAGACAATACGAACGGAAGACGAACGGAAAAAAATTGTAGTAATAGTCCTGAATTGTGTTAGAGATTCGTTGGATTTACCCACAGATGAAAAAGATTTTATTGATAGAATGTTTGATGAATTGATGGATTATA
>CAJTUQ010000164.1 GCA_910579335.1 uncultured Dorea sp.
GCGGGTGATTATAAGACAGGTGCGAGCGGTCAGCTTTTTTTCCAGATGGATGAGGGACAGGATGTGTTCGGATGTATGGTGTGCGGCGGTTCTGACAAGGAGGAGCACATCTACTGGATAGAAAGCTCGGACAAGATATCTGCCGTTAATATCAGACAGTGGATAAATAATATGCTTTCCGCCGAAAAAATGACAATTTCCGTATTCGACGTAAAAAATGATTATGAAAATATGGTACCAGAGCAGCAGGACAGGAGCCTTTTGTCGCATGAAATTACCAGAAATATATTTGACTGTAAAATTGCGGCGTATCTGATAAATCCGCTGAAAAGTGATTACAAAATAGAGGATGTGGCAGGGGAGTACCTAAGCGCCCGGCTGCGGGGCTGGTCAGAAATTTTTGGAAAGACAGATATTGAAACAGCCTATCAAAACAGTAAAAAAGAGTGCCTTTCCTATCTCGCAAAGGAGACATTTGTCCTATATAAGGCGGCGCCGCTGCTTGAGAAAGCACTGCGGCTGAATGGAATGGGGCAGCTGTTTCGGGATTTGGAAATGCCGCTTACGTATGTGCTCTATGACATGGAACGGGAGGGCATTCTTGTAAGGCCTGAAGAACTAAAGGTTTATGGGGATGCGCTCAGCGGCAGGATTGGGGAGCTTGAAAAAGCGATTCACGCCGAAGCAGGGGAGCCGTTTAATATCAACTCGCCAAAGCAGCTCGGGGAAATCTTATTTGACAAGATGAAGA
Organism: uncultured Dorea sp.; assembly: GCA_910579335.1. GTDB lineage: Bacteria > Bacillota > Clostridia > Lachnospirales > Lachnospiraceae > MD308. The sequence goes on from CAJTUQ010000164.1 coordinate 752, forward strand.
TGCCCGGAGGAAAGAAGACAAAGACAGGGTATTCGACGGCGGCGGACGTGCTTGAAAAGCTTGCGCCCGAATACCCGATTGTCAAAGATATTCTTGAGTACCGGGGGCTGACAAAATTAAAATCAACCTATGCAGAAGGACTTGCGGCATTCATCGGAGATGACAACAAGATACACACGAATTTTAACCAGACGATTACAGCGACTGGAAGACTAAGCTCAACCGAGCCAAATTTGCAGAACATACCGATGCGTATGGAGCTTGGCAGACGAATCCGCAAGGTTTTTATCCCGCAGGACGGATGCATTTTCATGGATGCGGATTATTCCCAGATAGAACTGCGTGTCCTTGCCCATATGTCTGACGACAAGCAGCTGATTGAAGCCTACAAAATGTCGGAGGACATTCACCGAATTACGGCGTCAAAGGTTTTTCATACGCCGTTTGAGGAGGTTACGGATTTGCAGAGGCGCAATGCCAAGGCAGTAAACTTCGGCATCGTGTACGGCATCAGCTCCTTTGGACTTAGCCAGGATTTGAGCATTACGCCGAGGGAGGCAAGGGAGTATATCGACGAGTATTTTAAGACCTATCCGGGAATCAAGCGTTTTCTGGACAAGATGGTGGAGGATGCAAGGGATAAGGGGTACTGCGAGACGCT
>CAJTUQ010000165.1:0-578 GCA_910579335.1 uncultured Dorea sp.
CAATCTCTTGAAACAATGCCTGAAGTTAAGTATGATGTAGTCATCTATTTTGAGGGAGATGAAGCAAAAAGAGCATACAATCCTATGATTCGAGAGAGAAGAAATAATTCAAGTGGAAGATATAAGGTTTCTGATAGATATGGATTATGGTTATGTAAGGATTTTGTCCCTATTCAACGTATAAATGAATGGATCACTTCTTTTGGTACAGGTTCAAACTCATATGGCTTGTTGCATGGATTTATTAATTGTCAGAAATTAAAATTGACTGCAAATAGGGGGACTATAGCTAATACGAATGCGAAAATAATATCTGAATTGAAAAAAGCTGTACAAGATATTATCAATGAAATTAATATCGATTTATATAAGCATGATGTTATGACGTTAAGAAAGTGGAAAGAAGAAGCAAAAACAAAAAATTTGAGGAAGCAGCATTTAATAAGAGACGGGAGTTAATAACATGTAAGCAGTATTTCGTCATAGGCAACAGAACTTTCTTAGTCCCTAGAAATGAGGCTGAACTATATGGAATTTTCATTTCTTTGTACACTTTGTATCCTGATGAATTTGAGTTT
>CAJTUQ010000165.1:627-1208 GCA_910579335.1 uncultured Dorea sp.
GGCAAGAAATAAGACGGGAAATAAAATTGCAGATTGTGAATTTTGGTATGTTGAATTAAAGTATCAATTTGGAGCAACGGAGTTTAATCATTCGTTTAGTAATATTAGGTATATTGTGTGTTGGGAGTTATCATCGAAGGTCAAGGATGGAAGTCTATTAAAGACATCTGTTGAATGAATTAACCATGCTGAAAATGGCAGGAAATATCTATATGACATTTTGTCAATAAAAAAAGAAACGAGCAAGCCGTAGCAAGATGTACGGTGAAAACCCATTTCTTATTGTCAATAGTAAGCTATTTTTTAATTCTTGTCAATCCCCAATTTTGATTTTTTCAGAATACCGCCATTGGCATTTTAAATGCAATGGGGGAACTTTGTTCCCCCTTAACCACTCCATAGCATGAGGCGGAGCCGGTGTCTTGACATCATCTGCGCCTCATGCTACAAAACTTAAAGCAAGGCAACACTAAAGGGAATATATCAGATCGTGCAGCACTACTTCCTCCGCCCTGCTCCTGATGCTGTTCATCTTCTGAAGCCAGCCAAGCCAGTCCTCGGATTTAAGCTGCTCCGTCATG
>CAJTUQ010000166.1 GCA_910579335.1 uncultured Dorea sp.
TGTCCAGGGCACATCCGGCACCACCGGGAAGCTGACGGTCGTGCCCTATACCCAGAATGACGCGGACCTGTGGGGAGAATGTGTGGCCAGGTGTCTGACCATGGCCGGACTGACGGCGGATGATATCATCCATGTCTGCTATGGATACGGACTGTTTACCGGAGGACTGGGACTGGATTTCGGCGCAAGGGCGCTGGGAGCCATGGCGCTTCCGCTGTCCGCGGGAAATACCAAGCGCCAGATGATGGTCATGGAAGACCTGGGAGCCACCGCATTTGCCTGTACGCCGTCCTATGCGCTGTACCTGGCGGAATCCATGCAGGAGGCAGGCGTGGTAGACCATATGAACCTGAAAGCCGGAATCCACGGGGCAGAGCCGTGGACCGATGAGATGCGCAAAAAGATCGAGGGCATTTTACATATCAACTGCTTCGATATCTACGGTCTGTGCGAGATCCTGGGACCGGGCGTGGCGCAGGACTGCATCCACCACAAGGGGCTTCATATCCATCATGACTATTTCTATCCGGAGGTGCTCAATCCGGCGACCCATGAGCCGTGTGCGGACGGAGAGACGGGAGAGCTTGTATTTACCACGCTGACCAAGGAGGCTATGCCTCTGCTGCGGTATCGGACCAAGGATCTGACCAGCATCACCTATGAGACCTGTGAGTGCGGAAGAAAGACACCAAGGATCTCCAAGTTCACAGGACGTACCGACGACATGAAGGTCATCCGCGGCGTCAATGTATTCCCGACACAGGTTGAGACCGCGCTGCTGAGCCTGGGCGGAGCCGTTGCGAACCATTATATGCTCATCGTGGACCGCGTGAACAACCTGGATGTATTGACCGTTATGGTGGAAGTGGACGAGAGCATGTTCTCCGATGAGATCAGGAAGCTGGATGCGCTGCGGGATCGGATCGCGGCGGTATTGAAGCAGGCGCTGGGCGTTGCCGTGCGGGTGAAGCTGGTAGAGCCGAAGACGATCCAGAGAAGCGAAGGAAAGGCCGTTCGTGTCATTGATAACCGGACGCTGTAAAAAAGGAGGGAAGCACT
>CAJTUQ010000167.1 GCA_910579335.1 uncultured Dorea sp.
TACCCTACAAAAGAAAAAGATTCCTGAAAAATCTTACAGGTCAAGCGAAACATTGCAAGAATGTCAGATATATTAGGAATGTTGAGAGAGCAATTAAATGATTGCAAGCTCAAAAACATTGAGAATAGCCACTCAACTGAATCAAATCGCTAAAGAGCACTTTGACATTGTGGGAGCCAAATTTAGAAATTCCGAGTGAAGGATGCTTGCATCCGGAACTCAAAAACATAATATTGCCGAGCGAGGAGAGACATTCGCAGTTTCTCCTCGCGATGCAATCGGGCAAGAAAGGTTAACCGGCAACGGTAGGACCTATGAATCAAATTCATTCTTGTTCACTATTCAGCGGGGTAGAGCAGTGGTAGCTCATCGGGCTCATAACCCGAAGGTCGCAGGTTCGAATCCTGCCCCCGCCACAACGAAAATTTCTAATCCTTAAATGAGCGGAGCGAGAGGGTTATTGCAGTAGCCTTGTGTTAGCCTTCTACCGAACGGTATAATTAAATGGTGTTCGCAAAGTAGGAATAACGGCACCGATACGAGTGGAACAAGCCACATCACGGTCGGGCGGTACCTATCCTGGTTGACAGGCCAGGCCACTTTAGTTGAGCCTGCAAGCAAAAAGCTAAAGTATATATCGTATGTCGGGAATAGATTGGGGATTTTTCTAATGGGCTATGAGGATGCTTGGTGAAGCCGCCTGCCTGTCACGCAGGAGATAACCGGTTCAAATCCGGTTAGGACCGTAAATATGGCTCGGTAGATCAGTCGGTAGAGCAACGGATTGAAGCTCCTTGTGTCGGCGGTTCGATTCCGTCCCGCGCCATTAA
>CAJTUQ010000168.1 GCA_910579335.1 uncultured Dorea sp.
GGTGATTTACAGAGACTCTGGTCTGAGTATTTTTTAAAGGAGAAGGAAATTTATGCCCAGCTTCTTAAGACGCCTGACAAGACGGCGAAAGGAACCGTTAAGGAGCTGGCGGAGAAATATAACGTTGATATCATGACGATGGTCGGTTTCTTGGACGGTATCAACGATAGTCTGAAGAAAGCGAATCCGATAGAGGAAATGGAGGAAGATACCAAGGTAAATCTTGGCTTCGATACAGCGCTTCTTTATAAAAATATGGTAGCGGCAGGCGCAGACTGGCTCTATGAGTTGGAAGAGTGGAACGATATTTTCGATGAAGAGACGAGAAAAGCTCTGTACAAAGAGCAGAAAGAATCCACCACAATCCACAAGGCGCCCAAGGTATATCCGAATGACCCGTGTCCATGCGGAAGCGGGAAGAAGTATAAGAAATGCTGCGGTAAGAACGCATAATGCATATGGAAGAAGAGCAATTTGAATCCCGCAAGCAGCGGGCGGTAGAGACTTTTAAAGAAGGGTATAATTGTGCGCAGGCTGTCTTTGCAACCTATGCGGACTGCTTTGGTATGGACCGGAAGACGGCGCTTAAGATGTCCAGCGCCATGGGTGCGGGCGTCGGCAGGATGCGCGAGGTATGTGGTGCGGTATCGTCTATGGCGATGTTAGCCGGAATGAAAGAGGGCAATGACGATCCGCAGGATGAGGCGGCAAAGGAGCATATTTATGCACTGGTCAGAAAGATGAGCGCTCGTTTCAAGGAAGAGTACGGGACGATTATCTGCAAGGAATTG
>CAJTUQ010000169.1 GCA_910579335.1 uncultured Dorea sp.
GCGCCCTTGAGGCACTCTGTCTCCGTAATGGCCTGCCCGCCGATGCCGCTGGAGAAAATGACGCCGCAGCGGTCCAGGTCCAGGCTCTCCGGGACAATGCCGCTGTCCGCCAGAGCCTCTTTAGCGGCGGCCAGGGCCAGCTGGGTAAAGCGGCCCATGTGCTTGGCCTCCATGGGGGTGAAATACCGGGTGGGGTCAAAGCCCTTGACCTCCGCCGCCAGGGTCACTTTTTTCCCGGCGGCCTGCCAGCTGTCCGGGACCGTCAGGCCCAGGGGCGTCACCGCGCCCAGGCCGGTGATGACAACTCTTCTTTTACTCATATACATCTCCTAATTACATTGCCATGCCGCCGTCTACGCACAGCACCTGTCCGGTGATATAGGCGGCATCGTCGCTGGCGAGAAAGGCGGCGGCCTTCGCCACATCCTCCGCCGCGCCCAGCTTTCCCATTGGAATGGCGGACAGCATGGCGTCCCTGGCCTTCATGTCCGTGTCGATGAACCCCGGCGCAATGGCGTTGACGGTGATGTTCCGTCCGGCCAGCTCCTTGGCGGCGGATTTGGTCATCCCCACCACTCCGGCCTTGCTGGCGGCGTAGTTGACCTGTCCCCCGTTGCCCCGCAGTCCGACAACGGAGCTGAGGTTCACAATCCGGCCATACCGCTGCTTCACCATCTGCCGGGAGACCGCCTTCATACACAAAAACGGTCCCTTGAGGTTGGTGGCCAGCACCTGGTCGAAGTCCTCCTCCTTCATGCTCATCAGCAGGCCGTCGCGGGTGATG
>CAJTUQ010000170.1:0-510 GCA_910579335.1 uncultured Dorea sp.
GATGCGCGCCCAGGCCCGGATTGACCCCAACTGGGGGTTGAGCCTGACGCAGACCTCCGCCGGGCTGTGGTATACCCGGCTGAACCTCCCGGCGGCGGTGCTGGTGGGGGATTATCAATATGACTGGGACATTACCGCTCCTCTGCTCTGTCTTTCCGCCCTGGCGCCGTCGGCGCTGTTTACCGCGGGCTGGCTGGGGGGACGGGCCCTGAAATTTCAGAAAGCAAGGTCGCGTGCAGTATGAATGACGCCATTATTAAAACACAGCAGCTGCGTTTCTCCTACGCCGGCGCCGAGCCCCCGGCCCCGATGGTGCTGGACGGGGTGGACCTGGAGATTGAAGCGGGCTCTTTTGTGGCGGTGCTGGGGCACAACGGCTCCGGAAAATCCACTTTAGCTAAGCATATGAACGCTATTTTGCTGCCTTCCGGCGGCGCGGTGTATGTGGACGGAGTGGATACGCGGGAGGAGGAGCGGCTTTTGGACATCCGCTCCACCGTGGGCATGGTC
>CAJTUQ010000170.1:544-780 GCA_910579335.1 uncultured Dorea sp.
GTGGTGGAGGAGGACGTGGCCTTTGCGCCGGAAAACCTGGGGGTTCCCCCCGCCGAGATCCGGCGGCGGGTGGATGCCGCTTTGAAGCAGGTGGGCATGTACCAGTACCGGGAGCACGCCCCCCACCTTCTCTCCGGCGGGCAGAAGCAGCGGGTAGCCATCGCCGGGGTGATCGCCATGGCCCCCCGGTGCATTGTGCTGGACGAGCCCACCGCCATGCTGGACCCCATCGGCCG
>CAJTUQ010000171.1 GCA_910579335.1 uncultured Dorea sp.
GGTGTTCATCATCAAAAGGTTATTATATTTAACAAAGACCAAAGGACTATCTCGCCCCTCGGTCTTTTCCCTTAAGAATCCCTTGTTGTTGGTAATCTGCGGTTTTCTTTGGCGGATTCCTCAACCGCTCAAGCACACTTTCCTTACTTTTCTTTTGATTATCATCCCCATAAGTTTTTTCCCATTTAGTCACTTGTTCCTTACATGCGATATAGGCGTTGTAGGATTTGCGATAAATCTGGTAAAATTCCTGCACATTTTGATAACCGTATCTTTTGATGATACCCGACAAACCAACTTTCAAAAGGTCTATTTCCTCGTTTTTACGGTCAATCCTACTTTGCAGTTCCCCTTTTTTCGTCAGTTTCGCAAATCCCTTCAGACTGTCACGTTCAATCTCTAACTCATTGCGTTCCCTCTCTGCGTCAAAGATAATCCCGTTATGGCGGTTCAGTTCCTTATAAATCTTTAACAGCTTTGGATATGCGGCGGCTTCAGCGGACACGACAGGCTTTGGCGGTATCTGCGGTGTTTCCTGTTCTGTTACCTGTGTTTGTGACTGTAACTCCTGTTTTTGTGCTGACGGATTAGCAATCAATTTTTTAAGGAGATTATGCTCCTGCTTTGGCTTTTTATCCGTTTGTGGTGGTTCTGTAACCATCTGCACCACTTCTTTCTCAAAAAACTTTGCCGACAGTTTCCTCGCCTTATCCAATACTTTAGAAATCAGCAACGCCAGCGCCGTAACAGCAGTCATTATAATACTTC
>CAJTUQ010000172.1:0-240 GCA_910579335.1 uncultured Dorea sp.
GATACCAGAGAGATTGGTATTTCGGCAACCATTTCCATGACCAGGATTGGGAATAAGGATTATTGGTGAAGTTACAGCGGAGAAGGTGCACATTGTGCAGGACGCCGATGCGATTTACCGCGAGGAGATTGCGAAAGCGGGATTGGACAGGAGCATTGGACAGTACTTTGCAGCACTGACGAATATGCAGAGTGTTGGCGTCATGGGAGACGAACGGACTTATGATTATGCGGTGGCGCT
>CAJTUQ010000172.1:307-753 GCA_910579335.1 uncultured Dorea sp.
TGCTGCAAGTGGTCATGAGCCGGATTATTAATGAAGTGCGGGGGGTTAATCGGGTAGTGTATGATTTGACGAGTAAGCCGCCGGGGACGATTGAGTTCGAATAGTAAACAGAAAGCCGGGAAGCCGCATAAATAGCGGACTTTCCGGCTTTTGAGATGGGGCGTGATACCTTTTTGATACCTGTATGGGTACATGAGAGAAAGAAGAAAGTTTAATTGATTAAATTTTAAGGATTAAAATAAACCAGTTATATCATCAATACCCTCAACAAAGTTACCAAGAATATTATCGACATCATTAGCTTGGCGTTCAACAATTCTATATAATCTGAGTAAATGGCTTTCGTTTTGTAAATCGCTTTCATAAATTTCGCTTAATGTTTCATAATTTGTGGAGCAAATAGAAATTTCTGCACCAGTAGTTGTATAGGAGTCACCGTAAGCATC
>CAJTUQ010000173.1 GCA_910579335.1 uncultured Dorea sp.
CTCACCTTCCAAGAATGTAGAAGTAGAATGTATACCGGCCTTGAAACCGTTAAATGACAGGATACAGTCTAATGTCTATGTACTGGGCGCAAATGCGAATATGAAACTGGAACAGTGGGGCAATACCTGTCTGATCGTGAGAAAACTGTTAAACGGCACTACGGTGGATGAGTGTATGGCGGAATTTGACAGACTGCAGGAGGAGACACTGGAATAGTGAATTAGTTACATGGATGAACTGTTATAGAAATTTTAATTAATAATCATTTTTATCTTGCCAAGTGAGCAGAAACATGGTATTATATCATTTGTTGAGATTGCTTGTTGGGCAATTGAAAAATGATGGCTCCATGGTCAAGCGGTTAAGACATCGCCCTTTCACGGCGGTAACACGGGTTCGATTCCCGTTGGAGTCATTGGAAACATGAAATATTTGATAATATAGATCAGGCGCAGTAGCCAAGCGGTAAGGCGTGGGTCTGCAACACCCTGATTCACCGGTTCAAATCCGGTCTGCGCCTCTTGAAAAATCCCCTAAATACTAGGGGATTTTTTGCTTGTGTTGCATTTCGTGTTGTATAGTTCTGAGAAATAATTGTTTGCCATATGATCCATTTGTTTCGCTTGCTCTTCTAAAACATGCCGGTAGACGGCTTTTAAGGTGCCGTCATTGCCCCAGCCGCCGCGCTGCATGATATATGAGTCAGGAATACCGAGGGCGTGCTGGATGCTCGCTGAGTAATG
>CAJTUQ010000174.1:0-459 GCA_910579335.1 uncultured Dorea sp.
AATCCTCTTAGCGACGCTGAAAACATCGCCGAAAACATTGATTTTTCAAGGTTTTCGGCGTTTCTCATTTTCCAAATAAATTTGAACTCATAACAATGTCCGATTAGCAGGAGCGGTTTTTGCTAATCAGATTTGACTAAAGAGAAATTGAACTGTTAATTATCGTCACCAATTAGCTTGCTAATGATTAGCAAGAAAATTGATGTTTTTGCTAATCAAAATGGCTCTCCTGCTAATCGGAGAAAAAATCGTGCTAAAAAGTCTGCTAATTGAAAAGGCAAAAGTTACTCGTTCAAAGAGCTTTTTTCTGGTGTTACATAATCCCGTATGTTTGAATATATTGCCGTCTGTTTATATAATGAAAGAAAAAAGATAGTAATAATGAGGGAAGTGCAGAGGATGCTTTTCATCAGCTTGATTTGACGGAGAAGCAGAGGGCGGTTTGCCAACATCTTTTAG
>CAJTUQ010000174.1:468-721 GCA_910579335.1 uncultured Dorea sp.
GTCCGTTTATATAATGAAAGAAAAAAGGACGGTGATATGAATGAGAGAAAAGAAAAATCATTTATATGTGGATAGTGAAGAAAGAAAACTCCTGTTGCATAGCCTTGTGGGATTAAAAAATCAGCTCATACAGCAAGGAAGATATACGGATTGCGTTGATGAGCTTATTATCAAGGTTATCCATGCACCTGTAAAAAAGTTAAGGGTAGAAATGGCAGGAAGAAGTGATGTGTGATAAGGAATTTAAAGAACT
>CAJTUQ010000175.1:0-237 GCA_910579335.1 uncultured Dorea sp.
ATGTTGTGAGTCACGTAATGTCTGCTGCTTATGGCGGGCATTTGACTTGGATAAGAAGAGGGGGAAGTATTATGGAGCAATTAAAAGGAATCAAACGATTTGCGCTGCCGGTTATGATGTGGCTGATTTTTGAAACAATAGCCGTTACACTCTGGCTGACGAAGCAGAATCTGTTCTATCTGTTTAACTTTAGTTATATCGGAACATCGCTGGCGATAGGATTTTTCTTGTTTCAGT
>CAJTUQ010000175.1:295-659 GCA_910579335.1 uncultured Dorea sp.
GTTTGTTTATCTGGGACTGATTTGCAATGAAAACATGCAGATTGAAGGATTTTGGTACTATTTATTTACAGGGGTCTTTGAGGCGGCGACCATTCATTATGCGGTGGCGAAGATATTCGGGCCGCTTATTTTCGGACGGGGATGGTGTGGGTACGCATGCTGGACAGCGATGATTCTTGACCTGCTCCCATATAAAACGCCGCGGCAGCCTAGGAAAAAGTGGGGGTTTATAAGGTATATTACGTTTGCACTGTCGTTTGTTTTTGTCAGCGCCTTATTTCTTGCACAAGTAAATCATATGGAAAAGATTATGTTCTGGACATTTTTGATTGGCAATTTCGTATACTATGCAGTCGGCGTTATG
>CAJTUQ010000176.1 GCA_910579335.1 uncultured Dorea sp.
ATTTGTCAAGGTTCTAACATTTTTAATTTATTTCAGTATCACTTGGTTATCCAAGATACCGAGCGGAGAAGATGGGATTTGAACCCATGCGCCGCTATTAACGACCTACTCCCTTTCCAGGGGAGCCCCTTCGGCCAGCTTGGGTACTTCTCCAAATGGCAGAAATAAAAACGGAGAGGGTGGGATTCGAACCCACGTGCCCTTGCGGACAAACGGTTTTCAAGACCGCCTCGTTATGACCACTTCGATACCTCTCCATATTTTGTTTTGCTATCGCTTTAATCCGCAATGCAAGAATCATTCTATCAAATCATCTTTGCTTTGTCAACTACTTTTTTAATAGTTTTTTGTAAAAATTTTTATCTTATCGTAGTTCTAACTTATTTTCATTAGCGACGTGTTTTATCTTATCACGCATATATGCAGTTGTCAACACCTTTTTTCTATTTTTTCAAACACTCTGGTCACAATTCGGTCGAATAGACATATCTTTTACAATATATGTCCCTTACAGAACCCAACATGCAGCTTTCCCGCACTGGACTCTTTGCAAAACTTATTATTCAACCTCTGTCACACATACAC
>CAJTUQ010000177.1:0-264 GCA_910579335.1 uncultured Dorea sp.
GAGCCGTCATTGTTGAGCGGCGCACGGTAAAAGTTAGGTACTGGGCCCTCGGACATCAGAAGTGTCCCGCGGTACGCGTAATCCTTTAGTATACCGTCTTCTTTGCCGATGGAGAACGAGAAATCCGAGCCCTTTACTTCGATGGCCCCGTCCCCGTCGTTCACTTCCACACTTCCCTCGGCTGGCCGGTACGCCGCCTGCTCCAGCGTCTCCGGCAGCAAAAACTGCTCGTGCGCCACAACGTGGCCCGCTTTGGCGTATAAT
>CAJTUQ010000177.1:274-577 GCA_910579335.1 uncultured Dorea sp.
CTTCCAGCTTCAGGTAGTACTCGGCCCCCGCTTTTCGGCCATCCGGCAGTTCCTCGAGGAACGGAAGGGAAAGATCGGCCTCTTCCCTCGGTTTCACGTCAAAACGTTCTTTACCGGAAGCAAGTTCCGTATCGTCCTCGCTCAGCGTCCACACAAGTTCATATTGGTTCAAATTGTCAAACAGGGACTCATTGTACACATGTACATTTCCCTGCGCCAGATCCGTATTACTGGCAGTAAACCAGAAATTCTGGTATATATACTTGACTTCATACAATTCCGGCTGGACATCGCAGTCGGGAG
>CAJTUQ010000178.1 GCA_910579335.1 uncultured Dorea sp.
GGCATGGTGTCCGTCTCCCGCTTGGCGGGTCCGCCGCAGCAGGGACAGGTGGTGGACACCCAGCCGGTCATCTTGGACAGGGGGGACTCGCCGTCGTCGGTGGGCTCGTAGGACTCCACCTCGGGCAGAAGCAGGGGGAGCTCGCTTTCAGGCAGGGGCTGCCAGCCGCACTTCTCGCAGTTGACCATGGGAATGGGCTCGCCCCAGTAGCGCTGGCGGGAGAACACCCAGTCGCGCAGCTTGTAGTTCACCTTGCGCTTGCCCGTGCCCTTCTCCTCCAGCCAGTCGGTAATGGCCTCCTTGGCCTCCTTCACGGTCATATCGCCGCCCTGGACCACCTCAATGATGGGCAGGCCGAACTTGGTGGCGAAATCCCAGTCACGCTGGTCGTGGCCGGGCACGCCCATGACGCAGCCCGTGCCGTAGGTGGCCAGCACGTAGTCGGAGATGAAGATAGGCACCTCGCGGCCGTTCACCGGGTTGACGGCGTTCACACCCTTGAGCTGTACGCCGGTCTTTTCCTTGTCGGCAGCCAGCTCTGTGCGTTCAAAGTCGGACTTGCGGGCGGCCTCCTTCA
>CAJTUQ010000179.1:0-320 GCA_910579335.1 uncultured Dorea sp.
TCAGAAGAGATTTCAGAGACTGGTAGATCTCCGCGCACATCCGCAGGCCCTCCTTAAAATTTTCCGCACCCACGGGCATGATCATAAATTCCTGAATATCCAGCGTATTGTCCGCATGGGCGCCTCCATTTAAAATATTCATCATAGGTACAGGAAGTTTTTTTGCGTTGACTCCGCCCAGGTATTTGTATAAGGGAATGCGCAGCGCTCTTGCCGCTGCGTGGGCTGCTGCCAGAGATACGCCGAGAAGAGCATTTGCCCCCAGATTCGATTTGTTTGTGCTGCCGTCTGTCTTGATCAGTGTCCGGTCAATCTCCGTC
>CAJTUQ010000179.1:330-571 GCA_910579335.1 uncultured Dorea sp.
CATTGATCCCGATCACCGCGCCCGCAAGCTGGTCGTTGACATGCTCCACGGCACGCTGAACCCCCTTGCCGCCGTAGCGCGATTCTTTGTCCCGCAGCTCCACTGCTTCGTATTTTCCCGTGGAAGCACCGGACGGAACCGACGCGCGTCCTACCACGCTTTCTCCTGCAAGTACTTCCACCTCGATCGTCGGATTCCCCCGCGAATCCAGAATTTCTCTGGCGTACACATCACGTATTGG
>CAJTUQ010000180.1:0-293 GCA_910579335.1 uncultured Dorea sp.
ATCCTCCAATTGACGGGGTTCGACTTCGCAGGTAAAGGGAACATATTGCATGACCTCTCCAATAACGATCTGAGGAGAAGTAGATACACCTTTTAATTTCATTCACACACCTCCCTGTATATGTTCTAAAATTTATATCATTGTAATGAACTAACAAAACACCATTCTCACTTTCTATTGAATTTTATCATTTTCTATTGTTTTTAGCAAGTATTTCTATATTAAATAGGTATAAAAAAAGAACTCTCTTTTTTGTGAAATATATACAAAATTTTCAGAAAACTGATATTAGT
>CAJTUQ010000180.1:303-570 GCA_910579335.1 uncultured Dorea sp.
ATGATAGGAAACAGGAAATCCCGGAATTTTAAGATTTCCGGGATTTTTATTCAAAAAAAACCACCGTCCCCACAGCCTCTATTGTCTGCAAAAACAGTGATTTCTAATGCGCGATCAGGGGCTCGAACCCTGGACACCCTGATTAAGAGTCAGGTGCTCTTCCAACTGAGCTAATCGCGCATATTCAATTTTTCTATTTCATGCTATTTATTATTTCCTCAACAGCACAAAAGTTATTATATCCCATGGCGACAAAAAAATCAAGTA
>CAJTUQ010000181.1 GCA_910579335.1 uncultured Dorea sp.
CACTTGTCCGAATCGAACGGACGACCTACTGATTACAAGTCAGTTGCTCTACCAGCTGAGCTAAAGTGGCGTAATTGGTGACCCCTACGGGAATCGAACCCATGTCTCCGCCGTGAAAGGGCGATGTCTTAACCGCTTGACCAAGGGGCCATAAACTAGATTCGAAAATCTAGTTTGGTGAGCTATCCGCGACTCGAACGCGGGACAACTTGATTAAAAGTCAAGTGCTCTACCACCTGAGCTAATAGCCCATATGCAGTTCCTTAACGCAACTGCTTTTATATAATACACCCTTTTTTCTATTCTGTCAACTGTTTTTTTATTTTTTTTGTATTTTTTTTGCGATATTTAGTTTATTTTTATAGTTTTTCTCTATATTAATGCTTATTATCGCCTTTTTTATAGTAAATTATTCGTTTATTTTTTATGGATGTTTTATATTTCTATTATATTGTGTGGTATTTTTTCTTGCTTTAATATTTGTATTTCTCTTTCTGAACATGTAAGTATTAATACTTGGTATTGTTTTAATGTTTCTAAGTATTTTAATATTTGAGTCATTCTTTC
>CAJTUQ010000182.1:0-230 GCA_910579335.1 uncultured Dorea sp.
AAATCTTTGAAAATAGACACGCGAACATAGGATAGTATGCGATAATCTATGTGTTGCTCACCGATACCCACAAAAGGGAGGAGGTGTTCGCATCCTTTTTAATCGCCGTTATGGCTGGTGTGGCTTGCTACTATATCATCAAATGGTTAGACGGCGACAACAAGAGCAACAAATAGTTTAGTGGGCGTGCTGCCACCATAAAAGTAAGGAAGAATCCCCGAACTGTGCTG
>CAJTUQ010000182.1:314-561 GCA_910579335.1 uncultured Dorea sp.
TGGGTGCTTTGCCACTATAAAAGTAAAGAAGAATCCCCGAACTGTGCTGGAACACGGTTCGGGGATTTCGTTCTTTGTTCACGTGGAATTTTTATATCTTTTTTGCCTAATGGTGTTATAGCATCTGCAAATTTTAATTACAAGATAAATTTCTATTTCATAAAATAAAAATTTCTAGCAAGGAAATGTAAATAAAAGTCTGGTACGATGGGTCTATTATGCGAATTCTATACCCTTAGTTGTCTTC
>CAJTUQ010000183.1:0-267 GCA_910579335.1 uncultured Dorea sp.
GGTATAAAACCGTACCAAGCGGAACATCAGGCATTGCCCAGCGCCTCCTCCAAAGCGGCGATAACCACTTTTAACGCTTTGATCCGGGCATACCGTTTGTCGTTGGATTCGAGGATATGCCACGGCGCGTAGGTGGTGCTGGTCTTGGCGATCATCTCGTCGATGGCGCCCTCATAAGCGTCCCATTTCTCCCTGTTGCGCCAGTCCTCGTCGGTGATCTTCCACTGTTTTTCCGGGTTGTTCTGCCGGTCGGTGAAGCGGGCCAGC
>CAJTUQ010000183.1:318-560 GCA_910579335.1 uncultured Dorea sp.
GATGACGATGGCGCCCCAGTCGGTGAGTTCCTTCTCAAACTCGTTGATTTCATTGTAGGCTCTCTGCCAGTCGTTTTCCGAGCAGAAGCCTTCCAGACGTTCCACCATCACGCGGCCGTACCAGGTGCGGTCAAAAATCGCGAAATGACCGGTCTTGGGCAGCCTGGTCCAGAAACGCCACAGATGGTGACGGCTCTTTTCGAAGGGCTGGGGGCTGGCGATGGGGTGTACCTCGTACCCCC
>CAJTUQ010000184.1:0-248 GCA_910579335.1 uncultured Dorea sp.
ATCCTTCATGAAATACAGTTTAAAAGAGGCCAATATCCTATATCAATATTTTCTATCATAACCACTATATATAGTGGTGGCTCTCAAGTTTGATAATACAGTAGATTTCAATGGCTCTCAAGTATGAGAACGGTGGCTCCCAAGCTTGATAATAATCAACAATACTTAAAGTAATACTTATCCCTCTCTTGACAACGAATACTCTCTATGATAAAATTAAAACCGACAACTTGTCGGTTAAGGAATAT
>CAJTUQ010000184.1:270-558 GCA_910579335.1 uncultured Dorea sp.
GCGTATTGCAAAAGATATGAAAGAACGGAAAATGAAATCTTGGATATCGCAGGGAAATTGTTTGGAGAAAAGGGCTATGATGCTACAAGTACTAAAAATCCGTTATTCAAAGCTCATATAATCTAAGATTCAGTATAATGGGTATTGATTATAAGTTTAATCTGTTTGTCGGTAAGATTTTGTTAACATGAATCAATGAAAAAGATATTCTTGGAAAGTAGAAAACAAAAAGTTGCTTTGGAAGCAGTTATATAAAATTATTGGGAAAGAGAGAAGAAAAGAGTTATG
>CAJTUQ010000185.1 GCA_910579335.1 uncultured Dorea sp.
TCATCTCTTTTTCTGACATGCAATCACCTGCTTTCCATAACCTGTATTGTTTATTACTCCATAATCATAACAAACTATGGGGAGAGTGTAAAGTTCTACTTTGCCGCTGGTGCTTTGCCAGTATAAAAGAAAAGAAGAATCCCCGGACTGTACGCGACTACGGTTCGGGGATTCGTTTCTTCGTCCACATGGACTTATTACTGCTTTTTGTCTATTGACATTATAGCATACGCATTTTCAGATTGCAATATACAGTTCTCCCGTGTTGTGTCAAGTGTTCGTTGGCACTTTTCCCATTTTTCTTTATGCTATTAATTTTTTGCTGGTTTTTACTAATTTTTTTCTTCTTCTCCAGGATGTTCATTAATTAATTTATGAACATAACCTATTGAGTATCCCATTTCTTCCGCTATCTCCCTTATTTTACATCCCTTTTCCCTTAATTCCTTTGCCCTGCATATCTGTTCCGCATTGCTCCTGCTTTTTCTCCCTGCTCCCCGTACGTTCCGGATCGGCTGTTCACCTCCCTGTCTCCTGTATGCACACTTTATCCTTT
>CAJTUQ010000186.1:0-237 GCA_910579335.1 uncultured Dorea sp.
GATTTATGCGGAGACAAACAGAGTGATTTCTCCCTCACGAAATGTTGAAGTGGAGTGTATTCCTGCCCTGAAGCCGTTAAATGACAGGATTCAGGAGAACGTTTATGTCCTTGGGTCCAATGCGGGGATGAATGTGGAGCAGTGGGGAAATACTTGTCTGATTGTGAGAGATTTGCTAAATGGTGCTACGGTGGATGAGTGTATGGCAAAATTTGATCAGTTACAGGCAGAGGCCCT
>CAJTUQ010000186.1:316-556 GCA_910579335.1 uncultured Dorea sp.
CCCGGGTATGGTAAGATAATCTCCGTTAGGTTATCACCTACACAGGTGCAGCATAGTATATTATAGAAGCGCCGGAAAGAAATGACAAGGCTCCATGGTCAAGCGGTTAAGACATCGCCCTTTCACGGCGGTAACACGGGTTCGATTCCCGTTGGAGTCATTAGGTTATACAATTTATATATTTGTGGTGACTTAGCCAAGTGGTAAGGCCCCGGTCTGCAACACCGTTATCGCCGGTTC
>CAJTUQ010000187.1 GCA_910579335.1 uncultured Dorea sp.
GTAGCTTTTGCAAGGCTTCATCATCATATAGGCGATAGCCGGATTCGGTCAATTCGCTTGGCTTTAACAATCCAATTTCGTCATAATATTGTAGTGTTCGGGTGCTTATGCCTGTTAATTCTGCAACTTGGCTTATGGTTCGCATTCTTATCAGCTCCTTAAATTTGTGAAGAAGCAAGACAGAGATTGCCGGCTTATTTCTATTCTGCTCCTATGAGAAAAGAATACAGTATCACGTTACGTGGAAGTCAATACTTTTTGCTCAAAATTTTTATCACTCATTTTCGGGATAAATTTTTACAGATATACCTCTAACGCCCTTTTTAACAATCTTGCTGTCATCAAGAATACTCTGTTTAACAGCGTCTAAATCCTTTGATAGTGCTTCAATCGCCCGTTGGTGTTCTTCCTCTGACGAGAAGCGTTCCGTATCATTTAAAAGGTTCTCCTGCAATTCCCTTGCTTTCATGTATACGCCCAATTTATGGTTGAGCAAAGAGTTCTGAAAGGATATTTTGATTGTGGCGGGATTGAAACTTCCGTCCTCGTACCTTT
>CAJTUQ010000188.1 GCA_910579335.1 uncultured Dorea sp.
CAGAATATTGTTTTTCCGGTACTTCTTGATTACCAGAAACCGGACACAAAGTATTTAGAAGAACTGCTTTCGGTGCTGAATCTGAAAGAACGCCGGAATCATTTGCCCAGTCAGTTGTCCGGCGGACAGCAGCAGAGAGTGGCGATCGGGCGTGCTTTGTTTACCCGCCCGGCTTTAATACTTGCAGATGAGCCGACGGGAAATTTAGATTCGCAGAATACCAGTGAAGTGATTGCACTGTTAAAAGAAGCATCAAAGAAGTATGAGCAGACAATTATTATGATTACACACAGCCGCAGCATTGCACAGACGGCAGACCGTATCCTGCAGGTATCAGACGGAGAACTTACTGATTTGGGGAGGTGCAGGGAATGAAAAGTTATTTAAGCCTTGTGCCTATTTCGGGAAAGGTGCGGAAACGGCAGAACCGCATGACGATTTTCTGTGTTATTATTTCCGTGCTGCTTGTGACTACGATTTTCAGTGTGGCGGATATGTGGATTCGGGCATCAAGTGAGGGGCTGCAGCAGAAACATGGAAACTGGCATATCCGG
>CAJTUQ010000189.1 GCA_910579335.1 uncultured Dorea sp.
TTGCAACAATTGATGCGCACAAAATGCCACAAAGCAGGCATTTTGGCACTGGCTCCGACACCATGCAGCAAGTGCATGATGCGGGTGTGAAAAGCAACTACAGTTCAGCTTTGCCAAACTGTAACATCAAAAAATTCTTTTGGATGCCCATGTGCATAATAAACAGTATAAAACAGTTGACAACAGCTCTATACTGTTATATACTGTTTACATCAAGAAACGATTCTTTGTTTCTTGAGTGGTGTTCATGAACCAAGAATATAAGTTTCATAAGAGATTATAAAAACAGTCTCTTAAAATTTATTAGAAACAAAAAGGATGTTGATAATGATATGAATTTGATAATTAATCATACTTCCATGCAGCCTGTCTATGAGCAGATTATGAGTCAGATTAAGGACCAGATTATGCATGGAGCGTTGATTGAGGAGGCCATGCTTCCATCTGTAAGGACTCTGGCAAAGGAAATTAAAGTCAGTGCGCTCACAGTCAAAAAGGCATATGACCAGTTGGAGGCGGAAGGGTTTATTGTCACAGTACATGGCAAGGGAAGT
>CAJTUQ010000190.1:0-250 GCA_910579335.1 uncultured Dorea sp.
GAATAGTATGTGCGAAATTTAACAACTTATTCATAACTTGTTGATTTTTCTATTTTCCTATATTATAATCAAAGTGCGGGAAAATCATTTCCCTTAAAACGGTTTTTCCTACCCTTATTAATTATTTATACTCCCCTCAAAAAAGGCCGGACAGCTCCCCTGTCCGGTCTTTTTCTTTTTTATGCCTGTGTCCATCTGTTCTGTGCTTGTCCCGTCCATGGCATGTCCGGCCAAAAGCACACAAAATACA
>CAJTUQ010000190.1:270-553 GCA_910579335.1 uncultured Dorea sp.
CCCGCACAGCGGGCTCTCGCAAAATTCATTTGGTTTCATCAGTCACCCAGGACATTGACAATCTTTACCGGCGTGCGGTAATTCCACGGGGAGATCTTAATTCCTGTCTTCACCGAAGAAGCATGTACCACTTTTCCGCCGCCAATATACATCGCCACATGGTTAATCCTGCCGCCCCCGCTGTAAAACAGCAGATCTCCGGGCTGCATCGTCACATCACTGACCGGCACACCCTCGGTAGACTGGGAGGCTGCCGTCCTGGTAATATGTACACCTGCCGCGT
>CAJTUQ010000191.1:0-240 GCA_910579335.1 uncultured Dorea sp.
GATTCAATGGGAAGTGATATGATGTTTGATGGCAGCATTATTATCAGCGCGGGGGTGCTGCCATGAAGAAAAATCAGAAAGGAAACAACGATAACGTGACCTATAAAGAAGCAAGGGTATATTTGGACGAGGTGTCGAAATACGGAAGTGTACTTGGCTTAGATACGGTTCGGGAGCTTCTGCATGAGCTGGGGGATCCGCAGAAGGATCTGAGGTTCATCCATGTGGCCGGGACGAACG
>CAJTUQ010000191.1:270-549 GCA_910579335.1 uncultured Dorea sp.
TCTACGATTCTGAGTGAAGCGGGCATCCGGACCGGAAGATATATTTCACCGACCGTGGTTTCGTATCTGGAGCGGATCCAGATCGATGGGAAATGGATTTCGGAGGAGGAATTTGCAGAACTGGTTCAAGAAATTCAGAAAGCTATTGTGCGTATGGAGGCAAAGGGGCATCATAGCCCTACTGTTTTTGAGATTGAGACCGCAATAGCTTTTTTGTATTTCCGAAAAAAACAATGCGGGATTGTGGTATTGGAGACCGGGCTGGGCGGGAAGGAGGAT
>CAJTUQ010000192.1:0-236 GCA_910579335.1 uncultured Dorea sp.
GAGCTGGACGGGGACACGGTGGATCAGAAGTTTTTGGACGAGATCGTTCACCTGCTGGGGCTGGAAGATAAACTGAAAAATATGCCAAACAATCTTTCCGGCGGACAGCAACAGCGTGTGGCGATTGCCCGCGCCCTGATTACCAAGCCGGCTATCGTGCTGGCCGATGAGCCGACTGGCAACCTTGACAGCAAGACCAGCGCCGAGGTGCTGGGGCTTATCAAGCGTACCAGCGC
>CAJTUQ010000192.1:297-543 GCA_910579335.1 uncultured Dorea sp.
TTGCAGATTGGATTGTCCGCATTGAGGACGGCAAGATTGTGGAATAAGGAGGTGGCAGACTATGACATGGCCTTTTGAAAATGATACCAGCACCATTGTCAAGAAGCTGGCGAACAGGAGTATTCAGGCGGACAAACGGCGTAATGTGTTTATCATCGTGACGATTGCCCTTGCCGCCTGCCTTATGACAACGCTTGCATTATATACATTTGGTAAATCTTATGAAGCGAAAACATTTTTGCAGGG
>CAJTUQ010000193.1 GCA_910579335.1 uncultured Dorea sp.
GCAGAGATGGTGTTTATGCAGGACATTGGCTACCTTAAAGGATTCCAGTACATCATGCGTATACCCGTCCGTTCCCAAACCTGTCAAAATTCCATGATGCACAATCGCCATCGTAGGCGGGCATCCGCAGGCATTGCCCATATTGGACTCGGGGTTATGTACTACGCAGGTATCGGTTTCCTTTAATAACTGCATCTCATGCTCATTGACATAGATACAATGTGCCGTTATCGTCTTTGGTCCCAGAATATCCCAGTCGTACAGCCGATCCAGAATCCTCTTTCCGTAATGCTTCAGGCAATGGTGCAGATCCTCGATTCCCTCTGCTACATGGATGTGATAGCCCACGCCTTCCGGCTTATGGCTTCTTGCCAGTTCCATGGTTTCGTCGGAAATGGTAAAGGAAGCGTGCATTCCCATCATTCCTGCAATCATGCCGCTCTTATCGGCAAGTGCATGCTTGATAAAGCGCTCATTTTCCAGAACGGATTCTTTTGCCTTTTCTTTTCAGTCGCGGTCGGAGATTTCATAGCAAAGG
>CAJTUQ010000194.1 GCA_910579335.1 uncultured Dorea sp.
CATGGTCGCAAAGGGAGTTTTGGGAAACTATGGGATCGAGGTAGATACCTGCCTGAGCGGAAAAGAGGCCATCGCCCAGTGCGGAAGCACCTCCTACGACATCATCTTTCTGGATCATATGATGCCGGGCTTTGACGGCGTGGAGACATTGAAGAGGATTCGGGAGCTTCGGAACGGAATGTACCAGGACCTGCCGGTGATCGCGCTGACCGCCAATACCGTCAGCGGCGCGAGGGAAATGTTCCGCAACGAGGGGTTCACTGAATTTGTCCCCAAACCAATCGAGCGGACGGTTCTGGAGCGGGTGTTGCGGAAGGTTTTGCCCAAGAGCTGCATCCAGTACAGTGTAACGCCCGCAAACGGGGAAATGCCTGTGGAAGAACTTCCGGAAGCCGCGCGGAGCGTCCCGGCAGACAGCCCGGAGCAGCCCGGGCCGGCTGATCCTCCGGTGCGCCAGGCAGATGCCTCAGCGATCCCTTATGACCGGCTTGCCCAGTCCGGCGTCAACGTGGATGTGGGACTGGATTATT
>CAJTUQ010000195.1:0-242 GCA_910579335.1 uncultured Dorea sp.
CAAAAAACCAGTATTCACTTTCTGATGATCCCACACTTCTCGGAAGGCCAGAAGGCTTTACCATGAATATCAGGGAGGTATATGTTTCGGCAGGAGCAGGCTTTGTGGTAGTGCTTACGGGAGCGATTATGACGATGCCGGGACTTCCCAGGAATCCGGCAGCTTACAACATTGATGTGACAGATGGCGGAGTGATAACGGGGCTGTTTTAAGGAGTCTGTAAAGCATGAAATGTCCAAATT
>CAJTUQ010000195.1:288-528 GCA_910579335.1 uncultured Dorea sp.
GCGGCGAAGAGATAAAGATTGTACCCGATTTTGATATAGAACTTGAAGATAAATTAAAAGAGTCCATCAGTGTCATGATCGAGGATATGGCTGTTGAAGATAAGGATGAAAGTGATGCGGCAAGTAAGGGTGCTGCCAGTGAGGAAGAATATCCGTTTGAGGATGATATCAAGGACGAACTGCGTGATTATCTGCCGAAAGGGCTGCCAGGGCTTCATTTTAATAAAAAAATTGTAATTC
>CAJTUQ010000196.1 GCA_910579335.1 uncultured Dorea sp.
GATCGGCACGCACCCTTGGAATTTCTTCCAGCACTTCATAAAATCTATCTTCTGCCCCCTGTTCCTTCAGCTGAGAAACCAGATTGGACAGCATGCCGCCCGGCACCTGATAAAGCAGCGTCTTTACATCAACTGTCAGCATTTTCGGATCAAGCAGTCCGCTGGCAATGGAACTGTCACGAAGAGGTCTGAAATAGTCTGCAATCTCTGCCAAAAGATTTTGATCAAGTCCTGTGTCGTAAGGTGCTGACTGGTTCCCATAGAGAATGGGGAAATTGCTGTATCAATCACATCGCAGCCAGCTTCTACACCTTTTACATAAGTAATCGGTGCAACGCCGCTAGTGCAGTGACTGTGCAGAGAGATGGGAACTTTCACCTGGGTTTTCAGTTCTCTTACCAGGCGGTCAGCCATATCCGGGGTTAAAATGCCTGCCATATCCTTGATGCAGATAGAATCTGCACCCAGGCTTTCCATATCTGAGGCGAGTTTTTTCCAATAATCTAGTGTGTACGCACTGCCAGTAG
>CAJTUQ010000197.1 GCA_910579335.1 uncultured Dorea sp.
GGTTTGATTTGGTCAAATTGTGACAAGATATATGGTCTAGCAATGCTCTTTTGTTTAAATATTATAACCAGCTCCTACAATATAGATTACGGTGAAAGGCACGGCAGCCAGCCGTGTCTTTTGTCGTCTCAAAGCTGAAGCTGTAGAATGGGAGAGTAAATGGCCTGACACTTTTCACCTTGGGCTGACACGCCCGCAGAGGAGTCCGTCAGCCGTCTCTCTCATTCGCAGCATTCGATTTGCGCAGGTAGAGCCATCGTCAACCAGGAGATTGAACAAGCGGCGAGAAACAGGGACGGACGCTATATCAACCACACAGGAGGAGATCATGAACGCAGTAGGAATTGACGTATCGAAAGGGAAAAGCATGATGGCGGCCCTGCGGCCAATGGGTGAGGTTGCTCTGCCGCCAAAGGAGTATCCGCACACCGAGGTTGGCCTGGAGCGGATGGCGCTGGACATCCTCGCGCTTGGGGAGGATACCAGGGCGCTCATGGAGGCCACAGGCCGGTATCATGAGCCGG
>CAJTUQ010000198.1:0-230 GCA_910579335.1 uncultured Dorea sp.
CAACCATAGCAACCGCATAGTCGGCATAACTGATTACACTTTCACCTTTTAGAGTTCAGTGTCAGTTCTTCGCCGCCTAGAATGTATTTGC
Source organism: uncultured Dorea sp. (assembly GCA_910579335.1). Classification (GTDB taxonomy): domain Bacteria; phylum Bacillota; class Clostridia; order Lachnospirales; family Lachnospiraceae; genus MD308. The sequence goes on from CAJTUQ010000198.1 coordinate 92, forward strand.
CGATTTTTGCTCCGTCTGCCTGAAAATCTCCGGCAGGGCTGATATATGTCCATTTTACATCTGTTCTTGTGCGGAGTTCATCAAGTGCCTTACCCATGTTGATAGCAAGCGGCTTGTACATTTCCGCGAAGTCTGCCCC
>CAJTUQ010000198.1:240-515 GCA_910579335.1 uncultured Dorea sp.
TACATACAGGCTGCCTGCGCCGCCTACAACAAGAAGTCTTGTTTCCTTACCGCTTACAAGGTCGCAAAGATGTTTCAGAGAAGTGCTGTGCTGCGGCAGGGTTTCCGGCGTCCATGCCCCGAAAGCGTCAATTACAGCATCAAAGCCCTCCAAATCGGCGGCGTTCAAATCAAAAAGGTCTTTCTTAATGACGTTTGTTGCAGCCGACTTGTTTTCACCACGCACAACAGCAGTAACATATAAACAAAAAAATGATTCTTTATGATTCCTCAATG
>CAJTUQ010000199.1 GCA_910579335.1 uncultured Dorea sp.
AAGGTACATTGAGAAGTAATGCTGTGAAGAATGGGAAAGTCATTGACATGAAGATGTATTCTTTACTGAAAACAGAAATGTGATTTTCAATGCGATATTTCGTAGAGGTATATAGGGAAATATATTCTCTTATTAACGATATGAACATGGTGCTAGCACCATGTAATAAAGGCAGTTAACCTGGATTCTCGGATTTACGTGACGAGGTGCCCATAAATGCCTGAAACAAGCCATTCCTCGTCATGTTTATGAAATATTCGATTGTGACGAGGATTTATACTGAAGGACGTAAATAAATGCAGAACGATATTTTATACCTTTACCCTCAAAAATAGGTTTTTACTGCGTAACATTTGAAAAATGGCTTGCTAATCTGTGGGGTTTTGCTATAATAAATGCGTGGCAACATTTTGGCAACAGAAAATCAGCAAGCCATAATAAATGATGTAATTGAAGTAAAAAAGGGCGTGTATTTGCATAAAACTTAAGCAAATATGGTTAAGAGCAACAAAGAA
>CAJTUQ010000200.1 GCA_910579335.1 uncultured Dorea sp.
GAATATAATATCCTGCTCCTTCTTGTTAAGAATCAGGGAAGGGTATTTTCCATTAATCAGATCTATGAAAGTATATGGAACGAAGACGCCATTGGCGCGGATAATACGGTGGCAGTGCATATCAGGCATATTAGGGAAAAAATAGAGATCAATCCGAGAGAACCCAGATATTTAAAAGTAGTGTGGGGCGTCGGGTATAAGATAGAAAAGCAATAGAACGGGGCGTGCGGATGAAGCAAAAGAATATATTGGGAAGAGGAAACGGAAGATTTTTGTTTGTATTACAGCAGCTTATTGCCGTTATTGTAGCGATCGGCCTTACGACAATCATTTTGAACAGCAGCCTGCAGATCGGCGGCTATAAAGATGAAAGTATATTTTTGAATCCCCTTGAGTATAATATGAAATTTGAAGAAAGCGATATTTATCAGATTCTGCTGGAAAAGGGAATCCGGGATGCCGTAAGGATGAGCGTAATCAAGAGTCAATTGGAAACGGACGGAGAATTTGACGG
>CAJTUQ010000201.1 GCA_910579335.1 uncultured Dorea sp.
CACCAACTCTTGTAAATATTTTATCTACTATTCCTATATGGGCAAATGATGCTGGTACAAAGCTTCCCACTTGTGCCATAAGTGTAATTAGTGCAACTTGTCTCATATATGTAGATTTTCCTGCCATATTAGGGCCTGTTATAATAGATAATCTATCTTCTTCTTTATTTAAATATGTATTATTTTCTACGAAACTTCCACTTGGTAACATTTTCTCTATAACTGGATGTCTACCATCTTTTATATCTATAATGCCATCTTCTGCAACTTCTGGCTTAACATAGTTTAAGTCTTCTGCAACTGTTGCAAAAGATACTAAAGCATCTAGTGTAGAAATAATATTTGCAGATTTTTGTATTCTTGTAATTTGTTTTGCAAGTTCACATCTTATTTCTAAAAACAAATCGTATTCTAAATTCACTAGTTTATCTTGTGAGCCTAATATTTTTTCTTCTAGTACCTTTAATTCTTCTGTAATATATCTTTCTGCATTTGTTAGGGTTTGTCTT
>CAJTUQ010000202.1 GCA_910579335.1 uncultured Dorea sp.
GGCGTGACCTATCAGTTTGAACAGGGGAAGGTGTATGGACTCATTGGGAAATCCGGCTCCGGCAAATCCACGCTTTTGTCCTTGCTTGCAGGCTTGGATCTGCCTCAGGAGGGGGAAATCCGCTTTGAGGGCGTACCCACTGCGAAAATGGAATTAAACCGCTACCGTCGGGAAAAGGCGGCGGTCATTTACCAGTCCTTCCGTCTGTTTCCGCTGCTTACCGTCCAGGAAAACGTCACCTATCCCATGGAGCTGCGGGGCTTCGGCGACAAGGCCGTAAACCTGCCGGAAACCGCCCTGAACCGCTATCCCAGTATGCTCTCCGGCGGCGAACAGCAGCGCGTGGCCATTGCAAGAGCCCTCAGCATGGACACTAAGCTTTTGCTGGCGGACGAGCCCACCGGCAATCTGGACACGGAAAACGGCGACCGCATCATCGACATTCTGGTGCAATTGGCTCATGAGGAAAAATACTGCGTCATTATCGCCACCCACGATATGGATATTCT
>CAJTUQ010000203.1:0-241 GCA_910579335.1 uncultured Dorea sp.
CAATTAAAATTTGCATATGCTATAATGTCGATAGACAAAAAGCAATGATAAGTCCATATGGACAAAGGAATGAATCCCCGAACTGTATTGCCGTACAATCCGGGGATTCTTCTTTTCTTTTATACTGGCAAAGCGCCCAGTAGGTTATTTGTTGTCCTTATGACCGCCATCTAACCATTTGATGATGTAGTGACAAGCTACACCAGCCGCAACAGCAACCAAAAAAGCAATGATAACTTCC
>CAJTUQ010000203.1:260-505 GCA_910579335.1 uncultured Dorea sp.
TGTCGGGTGTAGGTTGGACAACATACTGTCTCTGTTAGACGTAGAATTATGAAAATTTTATCATATAGCCAATATTCAATTTTACATTACGAAAAAACACCTTGTCTCTTCTATGTTTTGCGTTATCTGCTTTTAACATAATTTTGAGCTTTATCCTTATCTGGTTTCACATTTATTTTACTATTCCACTTTAGGAAGCTGCGCAAAGGATGCCGCCAGCTCCTCATCTGTGGGGATGTAGTCGC
>CAJTUQ010000204.1 GCA_910579335.1 uncultured Dorea sp.
GCAGGCATCGTTGCCGGTGCAGAAGTCGATACAGATCGTATCGCGCTCCGTGCCGTTAACCGACTTTACATCCTGCTCCAGCCGGTCGATATATTTTACCGGCATGACCGAAACTTCTTCGAGTACATTGGCCGCGGCGCTGACTCCTTCGGAAAATGCGATGACGCCCACGCCTTTTTCTACCACTTTGGTATCATAGCTCATGCCGATGCATCCGATACTCGGCACGCCCGGGAACAGCGCCTCCAGTGATCTCCGTTTGAAAGCAGCATGATAAACTGTGGTCTGGTCACCCCGCGGGCCGCTTCCTTCAAGTCTCCGTTCCGGCTCATTCCAAAAAATTGTTTCATTATGCAGCCTCTCTCTTTCCTTATAAAATAGTAATGTCTGACTCTTCAGACATGTATGTTATTTGTACTTCTTTTATAAATGTGCATCCGATGCGGATCACGGCCTGAATACCAACTTCTATGTACATTTTTCCGACCGATCAGCGTAATGAT